>JBEBDJ010000072.1:0-39909 GCA_041157045.1 Pseudomonadota bacterium | reverse complement strand
CTGCATGCGGAAGCTGGCGGGCAATGGCGACATCCAGCGCCGCCCGGTCTACGCCGGTCTGGCCGCCACAGAGGATGCGCTGAATCCTCACCCTCGCCCTGTTGCGGCGACCGTGCAAGCCACTTGAACCGCTGCGCCGTGGCCTTGCGTGATCGTGGCGTTGCGATGGCCACTGCCTGATCGCTCGCGGCAGCCATCGCGGTCATGTGCTTTCAATGGTCAACAAAGTGCACTGCAATGGCATTGATGCGGTTTATTTGGCGTTAAGGGTCAGATGAGTGGCTTTTCATCTCTCGACTTCCGCCGAGATCCTGCACGCGCTGGGTGTTCGTCTGTGGGAGCAGCGCCTTGCCCTGTCTCAGGGCTTGGAACTGTCGCCCTCGCACCTCAAGCTGCGTGCAGATGCCTACGGTAGCTTTCCGCCCCATTGGCATCGCCGTCCAGGCCCGATCGCCGACAGTGAGCCTGACGGCTGGGTTGTTGCAGGTGGATTTTCGCCTGCCCGGTGCCACCGACTACACCGCTTTCTTGCGGGCGACCCGTTTCCTGACGCGTGACGAGCGCGAAATGGAGAAAGCCTACGCGCGAGCCGTCTTCAATGTGCTCTTCCACAACCGTGACGACCATCCCAAGAACTTCGCGTGGCGTCTCGGGCCTGAGCGGCGCTGGCGTCTGGCACCGGCATTCGACCTGACCTTCAGCGAAGGCCCGATGGGCCAGCACCACCTGGACGTTTGCGGCGAAGGTGCTGCCATCGAACGCCGGCATTGATTGCGTCTGGCGCAGGAAGGTGGCATCCCAAGGAGACGGGCGGAAGAGGTCATCGACCGGATGTTGCCGCAGGCAAGCTTATTGGGTGAGCGATTTGAGCGTGCTCCGATTGGACAGATGTTGGCGCAACAAATCAAATCCACCATTGATGGCTGTCGCTGGCGCCTGGAAAGCTGAATCTGAGCCGCCGCAACGGTGCCAGATCTGGGTTGAACATGCTCACTGCTGCGTTTTTTGAGCGCAAACATGCGTCTATGTTTGAGCAGAGCAGCATGGTGAACTGTTGATTCAATGGTTTGCAGTCACAACCGCTGTTCAACGTCTGGTCGTCACCCAAGCGGGCCCCGTGCCCGCCAACCGCAACACCGCAAGGGCCAGTGCCCTAGCGGTTTTTTTGCTGCTTGTTGACCTGCGTACAGATGGTGCAAGGGTTATCGATCTGAGGGGCTGACCATCCAAGGTATTCAATCGGCGATCAATCGGATCGCTTGACATGGATGGGTCAATGAAAAGTGGTTCTCCTGACCCATGCAGTGGTCAAGCGAAAGCCCAAGCTCACGGGCAGCCAAATCAGTGGGGCCAAGCAGGCCGTTGAACATTTCGTGGCAGCCGTCCGTGGGGACGATGGATTGCGTTGGATTGAATGAACTGACAAGGATGATCGGAACATGAGCTCAAAGCCACTGTTTGCAGAACTGATCGAGTCCCAGCAGGGCTTGGCTCAAGCGCTCAAGGCCGTGGATGTGGCCGCGGATCTCACGTTGCTATTGGCCCATTCGGGCATGACGCGGGCAGAGCTTGCGCGTGCTTTGAAGTGCAGTCGCGCTCGTGTGACGCAAGTCTTATCGGGCCAAGAGAACCTCACCGTACAGACCGTTGCGATGTATGCCAGCGCAATGGGCTACACGTTTGATGTGACGTTTCGCAAGGCGGGGAGTCCAGCACATGTTCAGCCTTGGCAAAGCCCCGCTTCACAGACATCAGCCCAGGTGACCCACATCGATGCAGACCCGAAGGGCCACCAGCCCGAGCGGTCTGCAAAGCCAACACAGCCAAAGAAGACCCATCATCTTGGAGGGCGCCGAACCACCCCCAGGACCGTGTCCCATTGACGGCGGCATCGTTCGTTTTCGCCGCCGCCACCCCCTTCATGAACCGGCGCAAAAAATAAATCCCCTATTTCGGCGCAAACCGGTTATCATGCGCTGGTTGCCGCTATTTGCTTACCTTCCCGGCAACAAGGTCTGATTCGGGCAGCGGTACCCCCAACACCGCCCACCTGCACCGCCAGCGCCATCGCGCGGTGTTCATCCTTCCCCTCCTTGGCAAGCGCCACTTTCTGCGGTCCCTACGGGCAACGCGGTCCACCCAACGTGCGTTCTTTGCAGCGCCGCCAGTGGACATCAGCGGGCCAGACCGTCTTTCATTCTTATTTTGTTTCGCTTGATGTCTTCTTCTCCATCCCTGCCGTTTCAGGTGGGGCGCTTTCTGATGACGCCCTTGGTTCGCGCCAAGGCCAGTGGCCGTTTTGTCTCGGCCCTGTCGATCCGCAACGGCCAAGGCCGCCAAACCAGCGACCGCGTCTACACCTTCCTGCCCGACTTTCCTTGTGCCGACAGCGCGTTGACCTACGCCGCCGCACAGGGCCGGTACTGGCTTCTGAACCCGGCCAGCCTGGCCTGAATTCCAACCCCGCACCCATGTCGGGTGCTTTTTCTGAAAGGCTCATCATGAGCAACAAACTCTACGTCGGCAACCTCTCGTACTCGGTCCGTGACGGTGATCTGGAACAACAATTCTCGGCCTTCGGCCAAGTGCAATCGGCCAAGGTCATGATGGAGCGCGACACCGGCCGCTCCAAGGGCTTTGGCTTTGTCGAAATGGCCAGCGCACAAGAAGCGCAAGCCGCCATCGACGGCCTGCATGGCAAGAACATGGGTGGCCGTGACCTGACCGTCAACGTCGCCCGTCCGATGGAGCCGCGTGCCCCGCGCAGCGGCGGCTACGGCAACTACGGCGGCCGTTGATCGGACCGTGGCGGCGGCTCGCCCCGGGCGTGTGCCCGGCGCGCGGGCCCGCTAGCCCATGACCTTGCAGACCGCGGTGGCCTGGGCCACCGGCTGACCGTTCTGGCTCAGCAAGGCCTGCACATGGCAGACGTCACGGCCTCTGCGCAACATCTGCGCCTGGCCTTCTAGCCGACCCACCCGGGCCGGCCGCAGGAACACCAGGTTCAGACTCAGCGTGGCCACCCCTTGGCCCGCGCTGAGCGTGGCGTCGACCAAGCTGGCGCACAAGTCGTCCAGCATCGCACCCAACATCCCCCCTTGCACCGTCCCCGCCGGGTTGCGGAAGTCTTCGCGCGCCTCGTAATGGGCTTGCAGGCTGCCGGCCGTCAGGTCCAGTGCCACGATGGTGCTGCCCAGCAGGGTCAGCACCGGTGGGCGCGCCACCTCGCCGCGCAGCATGCGTGCCAGATAGCCTTGCGGGTCGGCGGTGCGCAAGTCCTCGCTCATGCGTCGTCCCGGATGCCGTTGCGCAAGGTGCCAATGGCGTCCACCACGATCTCGCACACATCGCCCGGCTTCATATAGACCGGCGGATTGCGCTTGTTGCCCACGCCGCCCGGCGTGCCCGTCACGATCACATCGCCCGGCGAGAGCGGGGTGAAGGTCGAGATGTAGGCGATCTGGCGCGGAATGCTGTGGATCATCTTGTCGGTGGTGGTGTCCTGCATGACCTGGCCGTTGAGCACGGTCTGCAGCCGCATGACCTGGCCCGGCACGATCTCGTCGCTGCTGACCATCCAGGGGCCAAAGCCGCCCGTGCGCCAGAAGTTCTTGCCCGGCGTCCATTGCGAGGTGGCCACCTGCCAGTCGCGCACCGAGCCGTCGTTGTAGCAGCTGTAGCCGGCGATGTGGTCCCAGGCGTCGGCCTCGCGGATGCGGCGCCCGCCCTTGCCGATGATGACGGCAATCTCGGCCTCGAAGTCCAGGCGGACCGACTCGGGCGGCCGCATGATGTCCTGCCCGTGCGCCACCTGCGATGCCGGCACGCGCATGAACACCACCGGGGTCTCGGTCACCTCGCGTCCCGTCTCGCGCACATGTTCGGCGTAGTTCAGGCCAATGCAAAAGATTTGCCCTGGGTTGGGGATCACCGGCAACAGGGTCAGGCCCGCCAGGGGCACGCGCGGTGCGCCAGCCGTTTGCGCCAGCGCCGCGGCCTGCGGCAACAGGCCCGCCGCGATCAGGGCCTTGAGGTCGGGGGCCCGCTCGCCCAGCACGGCGCTCAGGACCACGACGTGGTCGTCTTGCACCAGGCCATAGGCGGGGCGGTCTTGGTGGACAAAGCTCATCAATTTCATACAAGGTCTTTCAGGAAAAAAATCAGGTCAGGCGCTCGGCAATGTCGCGCGCGGCACGCTGCAGCAGCGGGGTCATGCGTTGGGTGTCCATCATGGCCATGCGCTGCACCGAGGTCACCAGGGCGAGTGCGCCCAGCACCTCGCCGTTGCGGTGCAGCAGCGGCACGGCCAGCGCCCCCAGCTGGGCTTCGAGCTCGCCCGTCGAGAGGTAATGCCCAGCCTTGCGGATGCCGCCGAAGTAGCGCCGCAGCTCGGCCCACTCGGTGGGCAGGCCCGCCCGCGCGAGCTCGTCCTCGCGGCCTTGCGTCAGGCGGCGCAGCTGCGGCGTGGGCAGGTGCGCCAGGATCAGCTTGGGCGCGGCGCCCAGAAACAGCGGTCGTGGGCGCCCACGGTCGTAGGTCAGCGAGGCCGGGGCGCTGCTGTATTCGCGGTGGGTGTCGAGCACCTGGTCGCCCATCAGGCGGGTGATCACGCAGTCAAAGCCGCTGAGCGCCACCAGCTCGCGCATGAAGGGCACGCCCACCTGCAGCACCGGATCGGCGTGGCGGATGTAGTGGTCGAGCACGATGATGCGCGGGCCCAGCGTGACCTGCCCGTCGTGCACGCGCTGCAGCAGGCCAAACTCGGTCAGGTGGCGCACATAGCGGTAGCCGGTGGGGCGCGAGACGCCCAGCGCGGCGCTGATGTCGTCGGGCGTCCAGAACAGGCGCTGGTCGTTGAAGAGGTCGAGCACCGCCAGCAGGCGGGCCTGGCTTGAGTCGCGGGGGTCGCTCATGCGTGCTCCACAGAGGGCGCGGGCAGCCACGCCGCCAGCGCTGACAGGTCCTGCGCATGCTGCACACGGGCCAGCACATAGCGGTCGGGCCGCAGCAGCACCGCCGGCGCCTCGCAGTCGGCCAGGGCGGTGCGGGCTTCCTCGCTGCTGGCGCGCAGCAGCACCACGCCGTGCGCGCGCCACGCGGCCTGCTGCGTCGTCTCCATGGCGTCCAGCCAGGCCGGCTCGGCCAGCAAGGCAAAGCGGTAGCCGATGTCGCGGTCAAGCAAGTGGCCCGGGGCCAGCTCGGGTTGCGGAAAGATTTGTGCCACGCGCGCGTGCTCGCCCTGCCACACGCCCGGCCCCAGGCGCGGGGCCGGGAACTGGAAGATCTCGGTCGGCCCAGCCGCAAACCGCGCATCGCGCGCGCGGGCGGCCTGCGGGTCGGTGGTCTGGATGATGTTGCCCAGGCGCACGGCCAACTCGATGAAGGCGGCCACATGCGGGGCGCGCTCGCGCTCGTAGCTGTCGAGCAGGTCCATGGGGGCCTGCCCGCGCAGCACCGCGGCCAGCTTCCAGGCCAGGTTGGCAACGTCGCGGATGCCCGCGCACATGCCCTGTCCCAGGAAGGGCGGAGTCTGGTGCGCGGCGTCGCCCGCCAGCAGCAGGCGGCCGCGCCGCCAGCCCTGCGCGATCACCGAGTGGAAGGTGTAGATCACCGCGCGCTCGATGTCGGCCTGCTCGGGCCGCACCCAGCGCTGCACCAGCGGCCACAGGGCGTCGGCTTTCACGATCTGCGCCGGGTCGTCGCCCGGCATGAGCATGATCTCAAAGCGCCGGCGCTGGCCGGTGACGTTGCAAAAGGTCATGGGGCGCGCCGGGTCGCAGTGCTGCACGGTGTGCTCGGGCAGGCCTGGCACCGGCGCCTTGAGCAAGATGTCAAACACCAGCCAGGGCTGGTGCAGGCCCAGGTCCTGCATGGTGCTGCCCAGGTGGCGCCGCACCAGCGAGCGCGCGCCATCGCAGCCCACCACCAGGCGCGCCTGCTCGGTCCGCGTGGCGCCATCGGGGCCCTGCACGCGCAGCCAGACACCTGCACCGTCCTCTTGCAGATCCAGCACCTCGTGGCCCAGGCACACCTGCACCTGATCGAGCTCGGCCACCGCATCGCGCAGCACGCGCTCCAGATCGGGCTGGTGCACATAGTGGTTGTTGGCAAAGCCATGCGGGCCGCGCACGGGGCTGCCGGCGCGGATCAGCAGGGTCTGGCCCTCGGCATTCTGAAAATGCATGCCGACATGGCCGGGGCGCGAGATGGCCTGCACCGCCTCGCGCAGGCCGCAGGTCTCGAAGACCCGCATGACCTCGCCATCGAAGTGGATGGCGCGCGGCAGGGGGTAGATGTCGGTCTCGCGCTCGAGCACCAGCACCGACAGGCCCATGCCGCCCAACAGCCGCGCCAGGGTGGCGCCGCTGGGCCCATGGCCGACGATGGCCACATCCCAGACCCGATCGCTCATGCGCTCAGGCCCATCTTGCGCGCCATCTCGGCCTGCCACTGGGCGCGGCTGCGAAAGCGCGGGCGGCTGCGCGCCAGGGCCTCGGCCGCGGCCATCACGGCCTCGTCGGGCTGGTCCAGGTCGATGGGCTCGCGAAGCGGCTGCTCGCAGTACCAGGGCGTGTCCATGAAGACCTCGAGGCGGTTGCCCTCGGGGTCGCGGAAATAGATCGACACCGCATTGCCGTGCGTGGCGCACTGCAGCTCGGTCACGTCGGGGTCGGCGGCAACGCGGTCGCGCACGTGGCGCAGCACGGCCAGATCGGGCACGCGCAGCGAGATCTGGTTGATCAGGGCAAACACAGGCTCGCTCGGGCGGCCGCTGGCCAGCACGATCTGGTGGTGCTCGGCCGGGTCTCGGCTGAGGAACAAGAGCTGCACCGTGCCCAGCAGGCCGCGGTCGGTTTCAAAAAAGCCCATGACCTCGCGGTAAAAGCGGCCCATGCGCTCGATGTCGCGCACATAAAAGCCCATGTGGCTGAACACCAGGTCATGACGGCCGGACAGTGGCGTGGGCATGCGATCTCCTTTTTATGAGACTGACGCCAATTTTTTGTGGCGGCATGGCGTCAAATTATGCTTGAAATCTCATTTTTTGACAAAAAACAAATTTTGCTGAAAAATTTGCCGCAGACCCCATCGGGTCGTCTCAAACATCAACATCTGGAGACAAGCCATGAACCCCACTTCCCGTCGCGCGGCGTTGGCCGCTGGGCTGATCCTGCTGGGCCTGGGCCTGCAGGCGCAGGCCCAATCGGACTACCCGAACAAGCCCATCCGCATCATTGCCCCCTTCCCGGTGGGCACCGGCCCCGACGCCAACACGCGCGAGATCGCGCAGGAGCTCACCAAGGCCCTGGGCCAGTCGGTGGTGGTGGAGAACCGCCCCGGCGCCTCGACCATGATCGGCATGGAGGCGGGCGCCAAAGCCACGCCCGATGGCTACACCCTGGTGATGGGCTCGACCACCTCGATGTCGGTGCTGCCCTATACCTACGGGGCCAAGGTGCCCTACAAGGTCGAGCGCGACTTTGTGCCCATCAGCATCGTGGGCCTGCTCAACACCGCCTTGACCGCGCACCCCTCGGTCCCGGAGAACACCGCGCGCGAGCTGATCGAGCGCCTCAAGGCCAAGCCCGCGTCGGTGCGCGCGGCCACCTCGGGGGTGGGCAGCTACTCGCACCTGGCGGGCGAATGGTTTGCCGCCAGTGCGGGGGTGAAGATCGACTTTGTGCCCTACAACACCTCCAGCCCCTATGGCGATCTGGTGGGGGGGCAGGTGGATGTGATTTTTGATGCGCTGCCGGCTGCGATTGGCAATGTGCGCGCGGGCAAGCTCAAGATCCTGGCCTTGACCGGCAAGACCCGTCACCCCAATTTCCCGAACGTGCCCACCTTTGCCGAGGCCGGTTTGCCCGACTACAGCCCCACTGCCTGGATTGGCCTGTTTGCCCCGGCGGGCACGCCGCGCGCGGTGGTCGAGAAGCTGGTGGCCGGCATGCAGAAGGCCGCCGCGCAAAACCCCACCCTGATCGAGCGCTGGCGCTCGTATGGCGGCGACCTGAAGGCGCAAACATCGGAAGAGTTTGCCGCCTTCATGAAGCAGGACGACGCGCTCTGGGGACCGGCCATCCGCAAGGCCGGCGTCAAGCTCGATTGAGTGCCGCGCGCCGTGCAAGCCCGCATTGCCCTGCCCGATGACGCCACGCTCAGCCCCGAGCAGCGGGCGGTGCGTGACCAGATCCTGGCCACCCGCGGCAACCTGGACGGGCCGTTTCTGGCCTGGCTGCACAGCCCGGGTCTGGCGCAGCCGGCGCAGGCCCTGGGCGCGCATTGCCGCTACCACAGCGGTCTGTCGCTGCAAGCCTCCGAGCTGCTGATTCTGTGCGTGGCCGATGCGCTGGACTGCGAGGCCGAGCGCCTGATCCACAGCCCGATCGCCTTGCGTGCGGGCGTGCCCCCCGAGGCGGTGGCGGCCCTGGCGCGGCACGAGGCGCCGGTGCTGGCCGATCCGGGCCTGGCCCTGCTGCACGAGCTGGCCAGCAGCCTGCTGCGCCAGCACCGCTGGCCCGATGCGCTGTACGCGCGCGCCCGGGCGCACTGGTCCGAGCGTGAGCTGGTCGAGATCGCCGGCATCATCGGCTACTACAGCCTGGTGGCGATGACGCTCAACGCCTTCGAGATGCGGCCCTGAGCGGGTCTGGGCACCCGGGGCGCGCCCCGCCGCAGGGCGCGCTCTGGGCGATCCGGCCTTAGTTGGAGAAGGCGGCGATGCCGGTGATGGCCCGGCCCAGGATCAGGGCGTGCACATCGTGCGTGCCCTCGTAGGTGTTGACCACCTCCAGGTTCACCAGGTGGCGGGCCACGCCGTACTCGTCGCTGATGCCGTTGCCGCCCATCATGTCGCGCGCCATGCGCGCAATGTCGAGCGCCTTGCCGCAGTTGTTGCGCTTGAGGATGGAGGTCACCTCGACCGGGGCCGCGCCACGGTCCTTCATGCGGCCCAGGGCCAGGCAGCCCTGCAGGCCCAGGCCGATGTCGGTCAGCATGTCGGCCAGCTTTTTCTGGATCAGCTGGTTGGCCGCCAGCGGGCGACCAAACTGCTGGCGGTCCATCACGTACTGGCGCGCGCGGGTGAAGCAGTCTTCGGCCGCGCCCATGGCGCCCCAGGCGATGCCGTAGCGCGCGCTGTTGAGGCAGGTGAAGGGGCCCTTGAGACCGCGCACTTCGGGGAAGGCGTTTTCTTCGGGGCAGAACACCTCGTCCATCACGATCTCGCCAGTGATCGAGGCGCGCAGGCCCACCTTGCCGTGAATGGCCGGGGCCGACAGGCCCTTCATGCCTTTTTCCAGGATGAAGCCGCGGATCTGGCCGCCATCGTCCTTGGCCCAGACCACGAACACATCGGCGATCGGGCTGTTGCTGATCCACATCTTGGCGCCGCTCAGGCTGTAGCCGCCGGGCACCTTGCGGGCGCGGGTGATCATGCTGGCCGGGTCGGAGCCGTGGTTGGGCTCGGTCAGGCCAAAGCAGCCGATCCACTCACCGCGCGCCAGCTTGGGCAGGAACTTCTGCTTTTGCGCTTCGGTGCCGAATTCGTTGATCGGCACCATCACCAGCGAGGACTGCACGCTCATCATCGAGCGGTAGCCCGAGTCCACGCGCTCGACCTCGCGCGCCACCAGGCCGTAGCAGACATAGTTCAGGCCCGCGCCGCCGTACTGCTCGGGAATCGTCGGGCCCAACAGGCCCAGCTCGCCCATCTCGCGAAAAATGCTGGGATCGGTCTGCTCGTTGCGAAAGGCCAGTTGCACGCGCGGCAGCAAGCGCTCCTGGCAATAGGCGTGGGCGGCGTCGCGCACCTGGCGCTCGTCGTCGCTGAGTTGGGCGTCCAGGGCAAAGGGGTCTTGCCAGGAAAACTGGGCTTTGGCGCTCATGGGATGTTCCATTAGATTATCAAATGACATGTCATCTTAAACCGGCCTGATTCCCCCCTGCAACCGATTGTTTTTGATTGAGATATGAGAAAATCTAATCAATCAACCGGAGCGCCCCATGCGTCGCAAACTCCCGAGCCTGCAGGCCCTGACCTGTTTTGACGCCGCCGCACGCCACGGCAGCTTCACCCGCGCGGCGCAAGAGCTGGCGCTCACGCAAGGCGCGGTCTCGCGCCAGGTCGCGCTGCTCGAGGACTTTCTGGGCATGGCGCTCTTCGAGCGCACGCGCCACGGCATGCGCCTGACGCCCGCCGGCGCCGAGTACGCGCGGCGCGTGCCGCTGCGCCTCGATGGCCTCGAGCGCGACACCCTGGACCTGATGGGCGGGCAGGGCCGGCGCATGACGCTGTCGATCGGGGCCGTGCCCACCTTTGCCACGCGCTGGCTGATCCCACGCCTGCCCACGCTGGCGCAGCAGCACCCCGAGCTGCAAATCCACATCGAAACCTGCACGCGCCCCTTTCTGTTCAGCGATTCGGGCCTGGACGCGGCCATCTTTGCCGGCACCGACGCGCAGGTGGCCCAGTGGGCGGGCACCCGCGCCACGCGCTTGCTGGACGAGGCGGTGATGCCGGTGTGCAGCCCGCGCCTTTTGCACAGCGCCCGCCCGGTGAGCGCGCAGGCCCTGGCCGATTGGCCGCTCCTGCATTCGTCCACCCGCCCCGATGCCTGGCGCCAGTGGTTCGAGGCGCAGGGCGTGCCCGCGCCGCAGGCCATGCAGGGCCCGCGCTACGAGCAGTTTTCGATGCAGGCCGCGGCGGCCGAGGCCGGGCTGGGGGTGGCGCTGATGCCGGTGCTGTTGATCGGCCCCGAGCTGGCCCAGCGCTCCCTGGTGCCGGCCTGCCGCGCGCCCAGCCCCATCACCCGGCGCTACCACCTGATCGAGCCCGAGCGCAACGATGGCCCGGTGGCCGCTGCGCTGGGTGTGCTGCGCCGCTGGTTGCAAGGGCAGTGCCGGGACGCGGCCTGAGCAGGATGGGCCCAGCGCCCGCTGCGCCGCGCGGGCAGGGGCCTGGCTTGGGCCTTAGCGGCCCGAGGCGTGCCGCTGCACGCAGTCGATGTAGGCCGCGCCGTCGGGCATGCGGCCCGCGCGCTGGCTTTCATAGACCATGCGGCCCAGGCATTCCATGGTGCGGTGGTGCGCCTGGTGCAGCGAGCCCAGCTTGTGCGCCAGCAGCTCGACGGCCTGGCGGATGCCGCGCGGCTGGTCGATGCTGCACTGCTCGCTGATCGACAGGTGCATGGACAGGTGCAAAAACGGGTTCTCGGCGTTCGGGTCGACCTGGGTCATGCTGTCCAGCGCCGCCTGCACATCCGAGAGCGCGGCGTGGTACTCGGGGTGTTCGTCGATCCACTGGCTCACCAGCAGCTCCAGCGCCTCCAGCGGCTCGCCGCGTCGGGCCTTGGCGTAGACACCGCAAAAAAATCGCCGCACATCGGCCTGGGAAGGTTGGATCAGCATGGGCCGATTGTCGCGCATGCGCATGCGCCATGCGTGGTGGGACCGGCCAGGGGGCACCGGCTTGCACGATAATGCATGTCTATTCCTTCCTGATATCCCCGTCCTGACAGCGAGACCTGCCATGAGCCAAGCCTTTATTTGCGACGCAATCCGTACCCCTTTCGGCCGCTACGGCGGCGCGCTCTCGAGCGTTCGTACCGATGACCTGGGGGCCGTGCCCCTGAAGGCGCTGATGGCGCGCAATCCCCAGGTGGACTGGGCGGCCGTGACCGACGTGCTGTACGGCTGCGCCAACCAGGCCGGCGAAGACAACCGCAACGTCGCCCACATGAGCAGCCTGCTGGCAGGCCTGCCGATCGACGTGCCCGGCGCCACCATCAACCGCCTGTGTGGCTCGGGCCTGGACGCCGTGGGCACTGCCGCGCGCGCCATCAAGTCGGGCGAGGCCGGCCTGATGATCGCCGGCGGGGTCGAGAGCATGAGCCGTGCGCCCTTTGTGATGCCCAAGGCCGAGAGCGCCTTCTCGCGCGCCAACGCAGTCTACGACACCACCATCGGCTGGCGCTTCATCAACAAGCTGATGAAGGAAAAGTACGGCGTGGATTCCATGCCCGAGACGGCCGAGAACGTGGCCACCGATTACCAGATCGAGCGCGAGGCGCAAGACCGCATGGCCCTGGCCAGCCAGATGAAGGCCGTGGCCGCGCAGAAGGCCGGCCACCTGGCCCGCGAGATCTGCGCCGTCACCATCCCGCAAAAAAAGGGCGATGCCCTGGTGGTGGACAAGGACGAGCATCCGCGCGAGACCAGCCTTGAGGCGCTGGCCAAGCTCAAGGGCGTGGTGCGCCCCGACGGCACGGTGACCGCGGGCAATGCCTCGGGTGTGAACGACGGCGCCTGCGCCCTGCTGCTGGCCGGCGAAGCCGAAGCCGCCAAATACGGCCTGACCCCCAAGGCCCGTGTGGTGGGCATGGCCACGGCCGGTGTGGCCCCGCGCGTCATGGGCATCGGCCCGGCGCCGGCCACGCAAAAGGTGCTGGCCCAGACCGGCCTGACGCTGGCCCAGCTGGATGTGATCGAGCTCAACGAGGCCTTTGCCGCGCAGGGCCTGGCGGTGCTGCGCATGCTGGGCCTGCAGGACGACGACGAGCGCGTCAACGCCTGGGGCGGCGCGATTGCCCTGGGCCACCCCCTGGGCGCCTCGGGCGCGCGCCTGGCGACCACCGCCATCAACCGCCTGCACGCCACCGGCGGCCGCTACGCCCTGTGCACCATGTGCATTGGCGTGGGCCAGGGCATTGCCCTGATCCTCGAGCGCGTCTGACGGGCCTGGGCGTGTGGCCCGCCTGGGCCGCGCGCTGTCAGGCGCCGGTGCGAAAGTCCATCTGGCGCAGCAAGGCCGCCGTGGCCTGTTGCAGCCGGGTCAGGGGCCGCGCCGCCGGCATGGCCAGCACCAGCTGGTTCCACAAGGCGGGCGGACCGATCGGTGCGGTGCAAAGCGACGGCGCGTGCCGCGCCATCAGCAGCGCGCTTTGCGGCAGGATCGAGCAGCCCACCCCATGCTCGACCAGCGCGATGGCGCTGTGCACCGCCCCCACCTCGGCCACGATGTGCAGGCCGATGCGCCGGGGCACCAGCACCGCGTCGACCAGGCTGCGGATCGGGTTGGGCGCGGCGGGCAGGATCATCGGCCACTGCGCCAGCTCGGCCAGGCCCACGCGCGGCTTGAGCGCGGTGCCCGGTGGCGCCACCAGGATCAGCCGCTCGCGCATCAGCGGCTCGCACACGATCAGCGGGGTGGGTGCCGGGTCAAACAGCAGCGCCAGGTCGATGCGCCCTTGCAGCAAGTCCTCGCGCAAGGACAGGCTCAGGCCCTCGCTCACGCTGATCATGGCGCGCGGCAACTCGGCGCGAAAGCGCTCGACCAGGGGCCGGCACAGCCCGCTGGCCACGCGGTGCGGCAGCCCCACCACCACACGCCCGCTGGGCTCCTCGCGCATGTCGAGCAATTGCGCGCGCGCCTGGCGCGCACTCTCGAGCATGGCGCGCGCATGCTGCAGCAAGGCCTGACCTGCCGCTGTCAGGCGCACACCGCGGCCGTGCCGCTCCAGCAGGCGCTGTCCCAGATCGGCCTCGAGCAAGGCCAGCTGCCGGCTGATGCTCGGCTGGCTCAGGTGCAAGGCGGTGGCGGCGCGGCTGATGCTGCCGGTCTCGGCCACCTGGGCAAAGGATTCGAGCTGTCGCAGGTCCATGGAGGCTCCGGAGGGATTCGAAAATTCTATAGCTGTTATAGCCAACATGCCCTTTACTTGGCCGTCTGGCTCCCCCAGACTGAGCGCCATGCAAGCACTTGGAGGCGCGATGCGGCGGTTTGAACAAAAGGTGGCCATCGTCACGGGGGCCGGCTGTGTGGGCCCGGGCTGGGGCAATGGCCGGGCCATGGCGGTGCGCCTGGCGCAAGAGGGCGCCCAGGTCTGGGCGGTCGATCGCGATCCCGAGCGGATTGCGCAAACCCTGGCCCTGGCCGGCGAGCATGCGGCGGCCCTGCACCCCTATGCCTGCGACGTGACCGACAGCGCCAGCGTGGCGCGCATGGTGCAGGCCTGCGTGGACACGCTTGGCGGCCTTGACATCCTGATCAACAACGTGGGCGGCTCGGCCGCCGGCGGGCCGCTCGAGATGAGCGAAGCGGTGTGGGACGCGCAGATCGACTTCAACCTCAAGAGCGTGTTCCTGACCTGCAAGCATGCGCTGCCGCACCTGAAGGCGCGCGGCGGTGGCGCCATTGTCAACATGGCCTCCACCTCGGGTCTGCGCTGGACCGGCAGCGCCCAGGTGGCCTATGCCGCGGCCAAGGCCGGCGTGATCCAGATGGGCAAGGTGATGGCGATCCAGCACGCGGCCGACCACATCCGTGTGAACACCGTCGTGCCCGGCCAATTGCACACCCCCATGGTCGAGTCGCGCCTGGCCGGCCAGCGCGCCGGGGGCGATGTGCAGGCCTTGCTGGCCCAGCGCCTGGCGCGCATCCCCCTGGGCTTCATGGGCGATGGCCGCGACAGCGCGAGCGCAGCCCTGTTCCTGGCCAGCGACGAGGCCCGCTTCATCACCGGTACCGAGCTGGTGGTCGACGGCGGCATGACGGTGCGCTGCGGCTGACCCCGATCCCATTCATATCAAGAGGAGAGCTTCCATGACCCAAGACCTTTCGCGGCGGCAGTGGCTGCAACGCACCGGCGCTGGCGCGCTGGCCGCCAGCCTGGGCAGCGCCGCCTGGGCGCAGGCCCCGGCCAACACCCGGCCGATCCGCCTGATCGTGGCCTTTGCGCCCGGTGGCCCGGTGGACTTTGTGGCGCGCACCCTGGTCGAGCCGCTCACCCGCGAGTTGGGCCGGCCGGTGATCGTGGACAACAAGCCCGGGGCCAACGGCGCCATCGGCGCGGTCGAAACCCTCAAGGGCGAGCCCGACGGCAGCGCCATCTGGATCACCAGCGTGGGCGCCGCCGCGATCAACCAGTCCCTGTACGAGAAGCTGCCCTACGACATGGCGCGCGACTTTGCGCCGGTCTCGCTGGTGGTCAACAACGTCGAGGTCTTTGTCACCAGCTTGCAGAACCCGGCCACCGATGCGGCCGACTTTGTGCAGCGCGCCCGCGCCGCCAACGCCCCGGTGCCGATTGCCTCCTCGGGCACCGGCAGCATCCCGCACCTGGCGATGTTGCAGTTGCAGGACGCGACCAAGCTCGATTTGCTGCACGTGCCCTTCAACGGCATGGCCCCGGCCCTGACGAATTTGCTGGGCGGCCAGGTGGCCGGTGTGTTTGCCGATGTGCCCGCCGTGATGGCCCAGATCAAGGGCGGCAAGCTCAAGGCCTTGGGCATGGCCTCGCGCACCCGTCACCCGGGTCTGCCCGAGGTGCGCACCTTCCAGGAGATGGGCTTTCCGGCCGTGGACACCAACAACTGGTACGCCTTTTTTGTGTCGGCACGCACCCCGCGCCCGGTCGTGGACGCGCTCAACGCCGCCACGCGCAAGGTGCTGGCCGACCCGGCCGTGGCCAGCCGCCTGCTGCAGTCGGGTGCCGAGCCCAAGCCCAGCAGCCCCGAGGAGCTGGCCGCGCTGCTCAAGTCCGACACCGACAAATGGGCCGCGCTGATCAAGGCCCGCAACATCCGCCTCAACCCATGAGCGCGCACGACGACCACCCGCGCCTGCGCGTGCCCCTGGTGGTGCCCGGCACGCGGCCCGAGCTGCAGGCCATCGAGGCGCGCATCACCGCCGAGCGCGGCCGCATCTCGCCGCTCTACCAGGTGCTGCTCAACAGCGTGCCGATTGCCAACGGTTGGGAGGCGATGCTCACCGCGGTGCGCAACCGCACCAGCGTGCCGGCCGATCTGCGCGAACTCATCATCCTGCGCGTGGCGGTGCTCAACCGCGCCGGCTACGAGTTTGATGCGCATGTGCCCCACGCCCAACAAGCCGGTTTGAGCGACGCGCAGATCGAGGCGGTGCGCCAGCCGCAGGTGGCCGAGCTGTTTGGCCCGCGCGAGCGCGAGGTGCTGGCGCTGACCGACCACATGACGCGCGACGTGCAGGTGCCCGATGAGCTGATGGACCGCCTGGGCCAGCGCCACAGCCCCGCCGAGCTGGTCGAGCTGGTGGCCACGGTGGCGGCCTACAACATGGTCTCGCGCTTTCTGGTGGCGCTGGGCATTGGCCACTGAGGGCAAGGCCATGCTGTTTCTGTGCGATACCGAGCGGCCCTGGCCAAGCCCCTGGCCAACGGGCCTGCAGGTCTGGCGCGCCCATGAGGGCGATGTGCGCGGCTGGCGCCAACTCTGGCCGGGCCCTGTGGCCGCCTGCCCCGTGGCGCCGCCCGGGGCGCTGTGGGAGCCCTGGCGTCCGGGCACCGAGATCCTGGGCCCGGACGGGGCCCCCGTCGAGGGCCAGACGCCGTTTCTGTACACCGTCGAGACCGACGTCATCCCGGGCGCTGCCGAGGATTTCCATGCCTGGTACGAGCAGGAGCACCTGCCCGGTCTGGCGCGGGTGCCCGGCTGCGTGCGCGCGCGCCGCCTGGTGCGCCAGGACGGTCCGAGCGGCCTGCCGCGCCATGTGGCCTGCTACGAGCTGATGGCCGCCGAGGTCACCCACTCCGCGCCCTGGCTGGCGGTGCGCCACACCGACTGGAGTGGCCGGGTGCGCCCGACCTTTTGCAACACCCGCCGCACCATGTGGGCGCGGCAAGCGCCCAGCCCCTGAGCCCGCATGAACACCCCCGACCCCCAGACCCCGGTGCGAACCTACCTGGCGCAGGTGCGCACGCCGCGCTTGGCGCTGCCCGCACTGGCCTGCGACGCGCATGTGCATGTGTTTGGCCCGCCCGAGCGCTACCCCTACAACCCCAAGCGCCAGATGACGCCGGTGGCGGCCCCGCGCGAGACCCTGTTTGCGCTGCACCGCCAACTGGGCATTGGGCGCTGCGTGATCGTGCAGTCGCTCACCCATGGCTACGACCACCGGGTGGTGCTCGATGCGGTGGCGGCAGGCGAGGGCCGCTACCTGGGGGTGGTGCTGGTGCCCACCGATGTGCCCGATGCCGAGCTGGCACGCCTGGCCGATGCGGGCGTGCGGGGGGTGCGTTTTAACTTCATGCAGCACCTGGGCGAGGGGGCCGATGTGCGCGATGTGCTGGCCCTGACCCCGCGCCTGGCCGCGCACGGCCTGCACCTGCAGGTGCACATGGCGTCGGCGCTCCTGCCCACCCTGGGCCCCTGGCTGCGCCAGAGCCCGGTGCCGGTGGTGATCGATCACATGGGCCGGGTGGACGCCCGCCTGGGCCCCGATCACGCGGACTTCCAGGCCTTGCTGCGCCTGTTGGACGCGCCGGGCCTGTGGGTCAAGCTGAGCGGCATCGACCGCATCGACGCGCACGCCGAGCCCGAGCGCCGCTATGCGCAAGGGGTGCGGCTGGCGCAGCAGCTGTGGCGGGCGCATGGCGAGCGATGTGTCTGGGGCACCGACTGGCCCCATCCCAACCACACCCACATCCCCGACGATGCCGCGCTGGTCGAGGCCTTGGCCGAGATCGCGCCTGCGGCGGCCGAGCGCCAGGCCTTGCTGGTGGACAACCCGCAGCGCCTGTACCGCTTTGCCGCCCCCTGAGGGCGCGCTCGCCCGCTGCAGGGCGGGCGGCCATCGGCCCCGCTATCATCGACCCCATGTTCCCCATCATCACCGACCCCTGGTTTTACGCGGTCGCCCTGCCGGCGGTTTTTTTGATGGGGGTCTCCAAGAGCGGTTTTGGTTCGGGCTTTGGCTCGCTGGTGGTGCCCATCATGGCGCTGTCGGTGCCGGTGCCGCAGGCCGCGGCCATCATGCTGCCGCTGCTGCTGGTGATGGACCTCATGGGCCTGGCCGCCTTCCGCCAGCATGTTGACCGCCAGTGGCTGCGCTTCATGCTGCCCTGGGCCTTGCTGGGTACCCTGATTGGCACGGTGCTGTTTGGCCTGCTCGACCCCAAGGTGGTGGCGGCCATCGTCGGCGCGTTCACCCTGCTGTTTCTGGCCCAGCGCCTGCTGTTCCCGCCGCGCCCTGACCATGTGGCGCCGGGCTGGCTCAGCAAGGCCTTGATCACCTGCTCGGGCTTTACCAGCTTCATCGCGCACGCGGGCGGGCCGCCAATGAACGCCTATGCCATCGCGCTGCGCCACCCGCCCATGGTCTACACCGGCACCCTGGCCTATCTGTTTTTCTATGTGAACCTGGCCAAGTGGGTGCCCTATGGGTGGCTGGGCCTGCTGGACTGGCGCAACGCGGCCACCAGCCTGGCGCTCTTGCCCATGGCGCCGCTGGGGGTGTGGGCCGGGGTGCGGGTCGCCCAGCGCATCAGCGCGCAGTGGTTCTACCGCATCGTGCTGGGTGGCATGGCCCTCACGGGCAGCAAGCTGCTCTGGGACGGCCTGCACTGAGGCCCTGTCGCCTGCCCGACAGCCCAGGCGCTGGCCCTGCGCCTAGAGTGCCGGCATGAACATCTTTGACCGACTCGACCAGCTCACCGCCCTGGTGGGCCAGCATGTGGCCACCACCGACTGGCTGACCATCACGCAGGAACAGATCGACCAGTTCGCGCACGCCACGCACGATCTGCAGTGGATCCACTGCGATCCCGAGCGGGCCCGCCAGGGACCGTTTGGCGCGCCGATCGCGCACGGTTTTCTGACCCTGTCGCTGCTCTCCAAGTTCTTTGACATGGCCCTGCATGTGCGCTCGGTGCGCATGGGCGTGAACTACGGCCTCAACAAGGTGCGCTTTCCGGCGCCGGTGCCGGTGGGCTCGCGCCTGCGCGCGCATCTGACGCTGCAGCAGGCCGAGCCGGTGGAGGGCGGCGTTCAGCTGCAGTGGCTGGTGACCATCGAGCGCGAGGGCGGCGAGCGCCCGGTGTGCGTGGCCGAATCGCTGGCGCGCCTGTACGAGTAAGCGCGCCTGCCAGACCCGCCTCAGAGCGGCGCCGCGCCCTCAAAGCCCAGCTGGCGCCAGGCCTCGAACACCGTCACCGCCACCGCATTCGAGAGATTGAGGCTGCGCTGGTCGGGCCGCATGGGCAGGCGGATGCGCTGGCCCGGCGCAAAGCGCTCGCGCAGCTCGGGCGCCAGCCCTTTGCTTTCGGCGCCAAACACCAGCCAGTCGCCGGCGGCAAAGCGCACCTGCACATGCGGCACCGAGCCACGGGTGGTGAGCGCCCACATGCGCGCCGGATCGGGCTGCTCGGCGGCCACAAAGGCGTCCCAGCTGGCGTGCCGGCGCACGCTGGCGTACTCGTGGTAGTCCAGGCCCGCGCGGCGCATCAGCCGGTCCTCCATCGAAAAACCCAGTGGCTCGATCAGGTGCAGGGCGCAGCCGGTGTTGGCCGCCAGGCGGATGATGTTGCCGGTGTTGGGCGGGATTTCGGGTTCAACCAGGACGATGCGCAGCATCTGCCGATTGTCGCAAAGCCGGCAGGGATCTGTCGGGCCAGGGGTGGGCGCGTGGGTCCGGGGTGCGCGCCAGCACCGCCGCGCTGACGCTGCGCGCCCCGGCCGCCAGCAGGGGCGCGGCCGCCGCCTCCAGGCTGGCGCCGGTGGTCATGACGTCGTCGATCAGCAGCACCTGCCGCTCGCGCAGTTGCGCCGCCCACAGCGGGTCGGGCAGCAGCCGGTGCTGCAAATTGAGCAGGCGCTCGCTGCGCGAGAGCTGGTGCTGGGGCGCGCCCGCGCCCAGGTGCAGCAGGCCCTGGCGCACGCGCTTGCGCGCCAGCGCGCCCGGGCACAGCGCCTGCACCAACTGCCAGGCCGGGGCATAGCCGCGCTCGCCCAGCCGCTGCCAGGGGCTGGGCATGGGCAGCACCCAGTCGGCCTCGTCCAGGGCCTCGGCCAGCGCGTCGTCGGCGCGCATGAGCTGGCCGAACCAGCGGCCCCACATCGGTTGCTGGCGAAACTTCCAGCGCGCCACCAGCTCGGTCCAGGGCCAGACATAGTCGAGCGTGGCCAGGCATTGGTGCAAGCAGCTGGGGTGGCGCTGGCAATGCCGGCAGGCCTGTCCGGGCGGCAAGGCCAGGGCGCAGCCCGGGCAACGCGGCACGGGGGCGGCCAGCAACGCCATGCAGGGCTCGCAGACCGGCGGGGTGGGCCAGGCCCGGCACAACACGCACTGGCTGGGCCAGCGCTGATCGAGCCAGGCCCGTGCATGGCCCGCCCAGCGCGCCAGTTCTTCGGCGGCGCGCTGGGCAGGGTTGGGGCAGTGGCTTGGGCGCATGCGAGACAATGTAGGGCGCCATCTTTTTTTCGTGGTGTTGAATTTCCGCACGGCCCATGCACAACGACCAAGCCCATCCCAGTCTCGACCCCCTGGCGGCCGCGCGCACGCGGCGCCTGCTGGCGCTGGGCTCTGCGGGGCCCGAAGGCCCCTCTGCCTGGTTGCACGAGGAGGTGGCGCGGCGCATGCTGGAGCGCCTGGACATCATCCGCCTGCAACCCCAGGCCTGGGCCCACTGGGAGCCGGTGGCGGGGGGCTGGCAGGCGCACCAGGCGCTGCGCGCGCGCTACGCCCAGCAGCCCTGCTGGCTGGTCACCGAGCACCCGGCAGCCGTGCAGGCCCTGCAGCAGGCGGCGCAGCCGGCCTGGTGGCAGCCCGCACGCTGGCGCCAGCGCCCGGCGCCCGAGCACCTGGGCCTGCCCGCGGCGGGGTCGGTGCAAATGGTCTGGGCCAATATGGGCCTGCACCTGAGCGCACAACCCCAGACCCTCATGGCCGCCTGGCACGCCGCGCTGGCGGTCGACGGCTTTGTGATGTTCAGCGCGCTCGGGCCCGACACGGTGCGCCAGCTGCGCCCCATCTACCAGGCCCTGGGCTGGGGCGAGCCCTCGCACGCCTACACCGACATGCACGATTGGGGCGACATGCTGGTGCACGCCGGTTTTGCCGAACCGGTGATGGACATGGAGCGCATCACGCTCAGCTTTGCCAGCCCCGAGCGGCTGCTGCAGGAGTTGCGCGGTCTGGGCCGCAACCTGCACCGCGAGCGCTTTGCCGGCCTGCGCGGCCGCGCCTTTCAGGCCCGCTTGCTGCAGGCCCTGGCCGAGGGCGCCGATCGCCCGGAGGATGGGGACCCGGATCGCCCCGTTTTGCGCTTGGACTTTGAAATCATTTACGGTCACGCCTTGAAACCCGTGCCCAGAGTCCGTGTGCAGGCACAGAGCGCCATCGATTTGCATGACATGCGTCAAATCCTGCGCAGCCAGCGCAGCGAATCGGATGGGCGCTGATCGTCAGCTTTGAGAAAGATCAAAGTCCGCACACTTCTGGGGTAAAATCCTGCTCGATTTTCTGCGCCCGCCGGGCTTGGTCCGGTGGCAACGATTGGAAGTTCAGACGTGTCGGAATCTGCATACCAGTTCGCACAGGTCTCGGGCCCCAGCATCCACTGGCGGCTCAAGCGCAACTGCTCGGTCACCCCGGCGCAACTGGGCGTCGCCTACGGCTTGCTGTGCACGGTGTCGCTGGGGATTGGATTGTTCTTCTGGTTTCAGGGAGCTGTCTTTGTCCTGGGATTTGCCGGTCTGGAATTGCTGGTGGTGGGTTTGGCGTTCCTGGTGTACGCAAGGCACGCCACCGACGGTGAGTTGATCTCCCTGCATGGCAATCGCCTGGTGGTCGAGAGAGAGACCGCCGGCCGCTGTCAGCGTGTCGAGTTTGACGGTCCCTGGGTCCGCATCGAGCCCAGCGCCGACGAGCAAAGTCTGATCGAACTGTCGGGGCGTGGACGGCGCATCGAGATCGGCCGGTTTGTCCGGCCGGAGCAACGTGCGGCACTGGCCGGAGAGATCCGCCAGGCCTTGCGCCAGAGGTGATGGCCTCCGTTACCTGGTGATGGATGCATGAGTGGGTTGTCAACGAGTTTTGAATTAAGCAAGAACCATGAACATGAATGTGAATCAACTGGCTTCGCTGCTGTCCCGCGCGGGCATCTTCACCGGGGTGATCGCGGCTTCAGCAGCCCAGGCGGCGGTCAATGACCTGCCGGGTGGCCCGGGTGTCAACCAACTCAACCTGGGCCCGGCCGTCAGCAAGATTGCCGAAGCACAGCACGACCTGCACTGGATGATGTTGATCATCTGCTCGGTGATCTTCGTGGCCGTGTTCGGCGTCATGTTCTATTCGATCTGGAAGCACCGCAAGTCGCAGGGCCACAAGCCCGCCACCTTCACCGACTCGGTGTCGGTGGAGATTGCCTGGACGGTGGTGCCCTTCATCATCGTGATCGCCATGGCCCTGCCGGCCACCAAGGTGCTGGTCGCGCAAAAGGACACCACCAACGCCGACCTGACCATCAAGATCACCGGCTACCAGTGGAAGTGGGGCTACGACTACCTCAAGGGCGAAGGCGAGGGCATTGGTTTCATCTCCACCCTCGACACCTCGCACCGCGCCATGTCCGACTCGGGCAAGCCCTCGGGCGACAACTACCTGCTGAAGGTGGACAACCCCCTGGTGGTGCCGGTCGGCAAAAAGGTCCGCATCATCACCACCGCCAACGACGTGATCCACGCCTGGATGGTGCCGGCCTTTGGCGTCAAGCAAGACGCCATCCCCGGCTTTGTGCGCGACAACTGGTTCCGCGCCGACCAGACCGGCGATTTTTACGGTCAGTGCGTGGAGCTGTGCGGCAAGGAGCACGCCTACATGCCCATCCATGTGAAGGTGCTGTCGACCGAGGATTACAGCAAGTGGGTCGAGGCCGAGAAGAAGAAGCTCGCCGCCAAGCAGGACGACCCGAGCAAGGTGTGGGAACTGGCCGACCTGGCCAAGCGTGGTGAGAAGGTCTACGCGGCCAACTGCGCGGCCTGCCACCAGGCCAACGGCAAGGGCGCCGGCCCGATCAAGCCGCTGGATGGTTCGGCCATTGTGCTGAGCGACGACAAGTCCAAGCAGATCGCCATCATGCTCAACGGCGCGGCCGCTGGTGCGATGCCGGCCTGGAAGCAGCTGTCGGACACCGACATTGCCGCGGTGGTCACCTACACCAAGAACAACTGGTCCAACAAGACCGGTCAGATCGTGCAGCCCGCCGACATCGTCGCGGCCCGCAAGTAATCGCCCAGGCGCCAATCAAGACACAAGGAAATCAAGATGAGTGCTGTTCTCGACCATCACGACCACGCCCATGACGATCACGGGCATGCACCGACCGGCTGGCGCCGCTGGGTGTTTGCCACCAACCACAAAGACATCGGCACGCTGTACCTCTTGTTCAGCTTTGCCATGCTGCTGGTGGGTGGTTTCTGCGCCATGATGATCCGCGCCGAGCTGTTCATGCCCGGCCTGCAGATCGTCAACCCCGAGCTGTTCAACCAGTTCACCACCATGCACGGCCTGATCATGGTGTTCGGCGCCATCATGCCGGCCTTTGTGGGCTTTGCGAACTGGATGCTGCCGCTGCAAATCGGCGCCTCTGACATGGCCTTTGCCAGCATGAACAACTTCAGCTTCTGGCTGATGATTCCGGCGGCCATCATGCTGGTGTTCTCGTTCTTCATGCCCGGGGGTGCCCCGGCTGCTGGCTGGACGCTGTACGCACCGCTGACCCTGCAGATGGGTCCCTCGATGGACGCGGGCATTTTTGCCATGCACATCCTGGGTGCCTCGTCGATCATGGGCTCGATCAACATCATCGTGACCATCCTCAACATGCGCGCCCCTGGCATGACGCTGATGAAGATGCCGATGTTTGCCTGGACCTGGCTGATCACCGCCTACCTGCTGATCGCCGTGATCCCGGTGCTGGCCGGCGCCATCACCATGACGCTGACCGATCGCCACTTTGGCACCAGCTTCTTCAACCCCGCCGGCGGCGGTGACCCGGTGATGTACCAGCACATCTTCTGGTTCTTCGGCCACCCCGAGGTGTATGTGCTGATCCTGCCGGCTTTTGGCATCGTCAGCCAGATCCTGCCCACCTTTGCGCGCAAGAAGCTGTTTGGTTACACCTCGATGGTGTACGCCACCGCCTCGATCGCCATCCTGTCCTTCATCGTGTGGGCGCACCACATGTACACCACCGGCATGCCGGTGACGGGCCAGCTGTTCTTCATGTACGCCACCATGCTGATCGCGGTGCCGACCGGCGTGAAGGTGTTCAACTGGATCGCGACCATGTGGAAGGGTTCGATGACCTTCGAGACCCCGATGCTGTGGGCCGTGGGCTTCATCTTCGTGTTCACCATGGGCGGCTTCACCGGCCTGATCCTGTCGCTGGCGCCCCTGGACCAGCAGATGCACGACACCTACTATGTGGTGGCGCACTTCCACTACACCATGGTGGCCGGTTCGCTGTTCGCCCTGTTCGGTGGCTTCTACTTCTGGTCGCCCAAGTGGGCCGGCGTGATGTACAACGAGAAGCTGGGCAAGTTCCACTTCTGGGGTTCGCTGATCACCTTCAACGTGACCTTCTTCCCGCAGCACTTCCTGGGCCTGGCCGGCATGCCGCGTCGCTATGCCGACTACCCCCTGCAGTTTGCCGACTTCAACATGCTGTCCTCGATCGGTGCCTTCGGCTTTGGTCTGATGCAGGTGTTCTTCTTTGTCTTCATCGTCATCCCGGTGATGCGCGGCAAGGGCGAGAAGGCCCCCCAGCGTCCCTGGGAAGCGGCCGAAGGCCTGGAGTGGGAAGTGCCGTCGCCGGCTCCCTTCCACACCTATGAGAACCCGCCCAAGCTGAACGCCGACGCCACCCGCGTCGTGGGCTAAGCGGTTTGCCAACACACGCCATGAACCCCAAAGAACAGCAACAACGCGCCAACCGACGCCTGGGATGGATCCTGGCGTCGGTGGCCCTGGTCTTTGCCCTGGGCTTCATGGCCAAGATCGCCTTTCTCGGACACTGATTCACGGCCATGAACCTGCGCGGCGCCAATTTGCAGATGCTGGGCAAGCTCGCCATCATCACGGTGGGGATGTTCGGCTTCGGTTATGCCCTGATTCCGATCTACCAGCACATCTGCGAAATCACCGGGATCAACATCCTGGCGCTGGGCGAGCGGGATCTGCCGGGCCAAGCCAAGCGCGTGCCGAACAACAGCCAGGTCGACACGACCCGGCTGATCACGGTGGAGTTTGACGCCAACGCCCGTGGCCCCTGGGATTTCAAACCCGAGAAGACCTCGATCCAGGTGCACCCTGGCGAACTGGCGACCGTCATGTACGAGTTCCAGAACATCCAGAACCGCACCATGGCGGCGCAGGCGATTCCGAGCTACGCCCCCAAGCAGGCGACCCAGCACTTCAACAAGCTCGAGTGTTTCTGTTTCAACCAGTACACGCTGGCGCCGGGCGAGAAGAAGCAGTGGCCGGTGGCGTTCGTGATCGATCCCAAGATCTCCAAAGACGTCACCACCATCACCCTGTCCTACACCTTTTTTGAGGTGGGCAGCAAGACCCCGCCGGCGCCCTCCAGCGCCCAGGCGGGCAAGTCCGGAGACCGTTCATGAGCACCGAGTTGCCAGCGCATGCGCGCAAGCTGTCGCTGGGCCGCACGGTGGTGGCGGTGCTCTGGTCCTTTATTGGTTTGCGCAGCCGCCAACAGTTCAACCGCGATGTCGCCGAGCTCAACCCGGTGTACCTGATCGTGGTGGGCCTGGTGCTGGCGCTGTGTTTTGTGCTGGGGCTGTTGGCCCTGGTCAATTGGGTGGTCGCGCAACCGATCACCCTCTGAAGATTTGTTTTCCAGCATCCCGAAGAAATCCAAGCAGGAGTTCCCATGAGTACCACCGCACACGGCAGCACGCCTTACTACTACGTTCCGCACGAGTCGCGGCATCCTGTCATGGCCTCGATCGGCCTGTTCTTCGTCATCCTGGGCGCCGGTCAGTGGATCAACGGCTCGGGCTGGGGCCAGTACGCGCTGTACTTTGGCCTGGCCTGGTGGCTGGTGGTGCTGTACCAGTGGTTCAAGGACGCCATCGCCGAGAGCGAGAGTGGTCTGTACGGCCGCAAGATCGACCTGTCCTACCGCTGGAGCATGACCTGGTTCATCTTCTCGGAAGTGATGTTCTTCGGGGCCTTCTTCTCGGCCCTGTGGTGGGCGCGTGCGCACTCGGTGCCCGCGCTGGGCAGCCTCGACAACGCCTTGCTGTGGCCCGATTTCAAGGCCGTCTGGCCCTCGATCCAGGCAGGCGCCACCGCCTCGCCGGCCGGCATCGTCGAGCCCTTCCAGACCATGACCCCGTTCTGGCTGCCCACCATCAACACCGCCCTGCTGCTGAGCTCGGGCGTGACCCTGACGATTGCCCACCACGCCATGCAGCATGGCGAGCGTGCCAAGACCATCCGTTTCATGTGGATGACGGTGCTGCTGGGGGTGGTCTTCCTGTTCGTGCAAGGCTACGAGTACGTTCACGCCTACCGTGACCTGAACCTCAAGCTCAACTCGGGCATCTACGGCTCGACCTTCTACATGCTGACCGGCTTCCACGGCTTCCACGTGCTGGTGGGCATGCTGATGCTGCTCTTCATCACCCTGCGCCTGCAAAAAGGCCACTTCACCGCCGAGCGTCACTTTGGCTTTGAAGGCGCCGCCTGGTACTGGCACTTTGTGGACGTGGTGTGGCTGGGTCTGTACATCCTGGTGTACTGGCTCTGAGCCCGCGTCCCGCAAAAAAAGCGCCTGCGGGCGCTTTTTTTATGAGCGGGAAACCGGGATGCCGGTGGGCTCGATCCAGCCCATGGACCACGACAGCAGGATGCACAAAAAGAGGATGATGGAAAATCCAACCCGAAAGGCCAGGGCCTTGGCCATGCCGCCCTTGCGGGCCACCGGCTCGCTGGCATCGTTCGCTTGACGGCCGCCGGGTCCGCGCATCATGTACACAAGGGCCGCCGCCAGGCTGCCAAGAATGCCGACAAAGGCCAGAGCAACAAATATTTTCATGTTCAGGATTATCCAATGAAGCGACGCTGGCTGGTGTTGGTGGCCACGCTGATCGGCATGGCGATCACCGCCTCGATGGGCGTGTGGCAGCTCGGCCGCGGCCAGACCAAGCTTGCGCTGCAGGCGCAGCGCGAGGCGCGCGCGCTCATGCCGGTGCTCGATGGCGCCACGCTGGCCCAGCCCCTGGACGAGGCCGCGCGTGAGGCCCTGCTCGAGCGTCGGGTACTGCTGCGCGGTCGCTGGCGCAGCGAGGCCTCGGTGTTTCTGGAGAACCGGCAGATGAACGGTCGGCCGGGGTTTTATGTGCTGACCCCGCTCGAAATCGAGGCACCAGGTCGGCCGCTGGCCCGGGTGATGGTGCAGCGCGGCTGGGTCCCCCGATCGTTCACCGATCGCACCGCCTTGCCACCCATCCCCACCCCCCAAGAGACGGTGCAGATCGAGGGCCGCATCTCCCCCTGGCCATCGAGGCTGTACGACTTTGACGGGCCGGCGCAAGGCGCGATACGGCAAAATCTCGACTGGGCCGCCTGGCAACAGGAAACGGGCTGGTCTTTTCCCCACCTCAGCGTGCTGCAAACCGGTGCCGATGGCGATGGTTTGATGCGCCAATGGCCCGCAGTGGCCAGCGGGGTGGACAAGCACTGGGGCTATGCCTTCCAGTGGTTCGGGCTCTGTGCCCTCATGGCGTTGCTTTATGTCTGGTTCCAAATTGTCCAACCCCGCACGAAACGAAAACGAGGCGCCGCTGGGTCTGACGGTGCATGACATGCCCGCACCAGGCGAGCTGGCCCAAGCCGATGCCAACCGCACCCGCATGGGGCGTTTGAAGATGCTGATGGTGCTGCTCATTTGTGCCGCACCGGTGATCGCCTCCTACAGCCTCTACTACCTGGGGCGCCCCGACACCCGCCAGACCACAGGCGAGCTGATCGAGCCCGTGCGGGAGATGCCCGATTGGCAGGTGCGCGACCTGCAGGGCCGCGAGGTGGCCTTGCGCAGCCTGCGCCAGCAGTGGCTGCTGGTTGCGGTGGCCGATGCGGCCTGCGATGCGGTGTGCGAACAGAACCTGTATTTCCAGCGCCAGCTGCGCGAGGGCCTGGGCAAGGAAAAAGAGCGCCTGGACCGTGTCTGGCTGGTCAGCGACGATGCCCCGGTGCGCGAGCAACTCTTGCCGGCGCTGGCGCAGGCGAGCGTGTTGCGCGTGCCGCGTGAACAGCTCGAGAAGTGGTTGCAACCTGCGGCCGGCCAAGCGCTCTCGGCGCATTTGTACGTGGTCGACCCGATGGGCCGCTGGATGATGCGCCTGCCCGCCGGCATGGACACCCCCAAGGCCTCGCAAGCCCGGCGCGATCTGGAGCGGCTGCTGCGCGCGAGTGCTTCCTGGGACACCCCCGGTCGTTAACGCCATGCAGGACGTCGAACTCTACAACCTGGACCCGGTGCTGCTGCTGGCGGCCACCGGCCTGGGCCTGGCGGGCCTGTTGCTGGCCTGGCTGTGGTGGCGCCATCGCCATGCCAGCGGCCCGCAACGCATGCGCGCGCTGTCGCTGCTGACCTTGTTCATCACCTTTGACCTGGTGGTCTTTGGTGCCTTTACGCGCCTGACCGACTCTGGCCTGGGATGCCCCGATTGGCCCGGATGCTATGGCAGCGCCAGCCCGATTGGCGCCCGCAGCGACATCAGCGCGGCGCAGGCGGCCATGCCCACCGGCCCGGTCACGCACAGCAAGGCCTGGATCGAAATGATTCACCGCTACCTGGCCACCACCGTGGGGGTGCTGATCATTGCCATGTGCCTGGGGGCCTGGTGGGTGTGGCGGCGCACGCCAGCGGCCGCACGGGCGCGTTTGCTGGCCCCGCGCTGGGCATTGCTGGCCCTGGTCTGGGTCTGCGTGCAAGGGGCCTTTGGGGCCTTGACGGTGACCATGAAGCTGTTCCCCTTCATCGTCACCTTGCACCTGATGTTTGGCATTGGCCTGCTGGGCCTGCTCACCCTCTTGTGGGCCCTGCAGGACCCAGAGCCGCCGGCGCAGGTGTCGGTGCGGCTGCGCCGCTGGATGCTGCTGGTGTTTGCGGTGCTCTGGGTGCAGATTGCCCTGGGCGGTTGGGTCAGCACCAACTATGCGGTGCTGGCGTGTCCGGATTTCCCCACCTGCCATGGGCAGTGGGTGCCCCCCATGGACACGACGGGGTTCACGCTCTGGCGCGAGCTCGGCCATGACGGTGCCGGGCAGCTGCTGCCCTTCTCGGCCCTGGTCACGATTCACTTCGTCCACCGCAGCATGGCCTGGCTGGTGCTGGCCCTGATGGCCGTGCTGGCCTGGGCCGCCTGGCGCGTGCCGGGCCAGCAAGGCCGCGCACGCGCCCTGGCGCTGCTGGCCCTGCTGCAACTGGGCAGCGGCTTGTCGAACGTGATCCTGGGCTGGCCCCTGCTGGCGGCCTTGATGCACACTGGCGGGGCAGCGGCCCTGGTGGTGCTGCTCACCATCTGGCTGGCGCGCACCCGTGCCCTGCCGGTTTCTCAAGATTTCTCGGCCCCCTCGGCCACTACCCCAAGGTCCGCGGCATGACGGCTGTTTCCCTGTCCCCGACGCCTGTCTGGCGTCAGTATTACCAGCTCACCAAGCCCCGCGTGGTGCAGCTGATTGTGTTCTGCGCGCTGATCGGCATGGTGCTGGCCATCCCGGGCCTGCCCAGCTGGGCCGGGGTGCAGCGCATGCTGCTGGCCTGCGCGGGCATCTGGCTGGTCGCTGGCGCGGCGGCGGCCTTCAACTGCCTGGTCGAGAAGTCGATCGATGCGCGCATGAAGCGCACGTCCTGGCGCCCCACGGCGCGTGGCGAGCTGTCGGACCGGCAGGCCCTGTGGTTCTCGGCGGTGCTCTGCGCCCTCGGCTCGGCCGTCTTGTACCTGTGGGTCAACCCGCTGACCATGTGGCTGACCTTTGCCACCTTTGTGGGCTACGCCATCATCTACACCGTGATCCTCAAGCCGCTGACGCCGCAGAACATCGTCATTGGGGGCGCCAGTGGGGCCATGCCCCCGGTGCTGGGCTGGGCGGCCATCACCGGCGAGGTGGGGCCCGAGTCGCTGATCCTGTTCCTGATCATTTTCCTGTGGACCCCGCCGCACTTTTGGGCCCTGGCCCTGTACCGGGTCGAGGACTACCGCAAGTCGGGCCTGCCCATGCTGCCGGTCACGCACGGCAACCCCTTCACGCGGCTGCAGATCCTGCTCTACACCATCGTGTTGCTGGCGGCCTGCCTGATGCCCTTTGTCTACCGCATGAGCTCCTGGCTGTACCTGGTGGCCGCGGTGCTCCTGAACCTGGGCTTTATCGGCTATGCCTATGCGCTCTGGCGCAACTACTCCGACGCCTTGGCGCGCCGCACCTTCCGTTTTTCGCTGATCCACCTGAGCCTGCTGTTTGCCGCATTGCTGCTGGACCACTACCTGCTGTAAGGCCTGTTGCGAACCCGTCACCACCGAGAGCTGCCATGAACCACCCCCACCTGGGCGCCCCCCGCCGCCGCGCTGTCTTGTTGCAGGGTTTGGGCCTGGGCCTTCTGCTGAGCGCTTGCAGCCCCGACAAGCCCGCGTTTCGCGGGGTCGACATCACCGGCGCGGACTATGCGCAGGGCTTTGAGCTGGTCGACCAGGAAGGCCAGACACGGCGTTTGCAGGACTTTGCGGGCAAGGTGGTGATCGTGTTCTTTGGCTACACCCAGTGCCCGGATGTGTGCCCGACCTCGATGACCGAGCTGGCCGAGGTCAAGCGCCTGCTGGGCGCCGACGGCGCACGCGTGCAGGGCATTTTTGTGACCGTCGACCCCGAGCGCGACACGACCGAGCTGCTCAAGGCCTATATGGCCAGTTTTGGGCCGGACTTTGTGGCCTTGCGGCCCACGCCCGAGCAGCTGCCGGCGATCACCAAGGCCTTCAAGATTTACTACAAAAAAGTCGAGGGCAAGACGCCCACCAGCTACACCATGGACCACTCGGCGGGCAGCTACACCTTCGACCCCAAGGGCCGGGTGCGCCTGTACAACCGCTATGGCAGCGGCGCGGCCGCCCTGGCCGAGGACGTGCGCCTGCTGCTCAAGGGCTTGTGAGCCCGCTCAGTTGAGCTCGATCTTCTGGGTGCGGATGATCTCGCCCAGGGCCTGCGTGTCGGCGTTGATGCGCTGGCGCAGTTCGTCGGGCAGGCTGCCGGCCACGTCCCAGCCTTGCTGGGTCAGCTTTTGCCGCATGTCGGCGCTGCGCACGATCTCGCTGACCGCGCGCGCCAGGCGCATCTGCACCTCTGCGGGGGTATTGGCCGGTGCGGCCACCGCGTTCCAGATCTCGAGCCGGTAGTCGCGCACACCGGCTTCCGACAGGCTGGGCACGTCGGGGGCCAGGTCGCTGCGGCCGCTGCTGGTCAGGCCGATCGCACGCAATTTGCCGGCCTTGATCTGCGGCAGTGCCAGGCCAGGGGGCAAGAGCGCCAGCTGCAACTGGCCGCCCAGCAGCGCGGTGATGATTTGCGGGTTGCCAGGGTAGGGCACATGCACCGCTTGCAAACCGGTGCGGGCCTTGAAGAGCTCCATGCCCAGATGCCCCACGGTGCCCACGCCGGGCGAGCCGTAGCTCAGCTTGTCGCCCGCGGCACGCGCCTGCGCCAGCCATTGCGTCGCGTTGGCGCCCGGGGCATCGGCGGGGGCGGCCAGCAGCAGGGGGGCGCTGCCGATCAGGCTGATGGGCATCAGGTCTTTGAGGGGGTCGTAGGGCAGCTTGGGGTTGAGCAGCTTGGCAATCGTCATGTTGCCATTGATCATCAGGCCCAGGGTGTGGCCGTCGCTGGCCTTGGCCACCGCATCGGCCGCAATGTTGCCACCCGCGCCCACCTTGTTCTCGACCACCACCGGCTGGCCCAGGGCCTTGGCCAGGGGCTCGGCCAGGGCGCGAGCGGTCAGGTCGGGGCTGGAGCCGGCGGGAAAGCCCACCACCAGCTTGAGGGGGCGGCTTGGCCAGTCACTGGCCAGGGCCGACAAGGGATGCAAGGCCAAGGTGCTGCCAAGGGCCGACAAGGTGCCAAGCAGGTGGCGACGGGTGGTGCGCTTCATGGGGGTCCTCTGGTGGGCAATCAACAGACGACCATCTTAGCGGCCCCTCAAAAGGCCTGCCGCGCCGGGGCGCGCGCGCCCCGGGGGCCATGGCCATCAGGCGGGCTGCAGGGCCGCGCGCATTTTCTTCATGGCCGCCACCTCGATCTGGCGGATGCGCTCGGCGCTCACGCCGTACTCGGCGGCCAACTCGTGCAGGGTCATGCCACCGCTGCCGTCATCATTGACCTTGAGCCAGCGCTCCTCGACGATGCGGCGGCTGCGCGGATCCAGGGAGGCCAGGGCGGCCCCCAGGCCTTCGCTGGCCATCTGGTCGCGCTCGCGGGCCTCGAGCATGGCGGTGGGCTCGTGGCTGGCATCGCTCAGCCAGGCGATCGGGCCATAGGCCTGCTCGCCGTCATCGCTCGGGCTCGGGTCGAGCAGCACATCGCCGCCGGCCATGCGCGTTTCCATCTCGATCACCTCTTCGCGCTTGACCGACAACTCGCGTGCCACGCGGTCGATGTCGGCGCTCGAGAGCGTGTCGCGGTGGACCTCGGTGTCGTCCATGCGCCCCTTGAGGTGCTGCTTGAGCGAGCGCAGGTTGAAGAAGAGCTTGCGCTGGGCCTTGGTGGTGGCCACCTTGACCATGCGCCAGTTCTTGAGGATGTATTCGTGGATTTCGGCCTTGATCCAGTGCAGCGCGTAGCTCACCAGGCGCACGCCCTGATCGGGGTCAAAGCGGCGCACCGCCTTCATCAGGCCCACATTGCCTTCCTGGATCAGGTCGCCGTGCGGCAGGCCATAGCCCAGGTACTGGCGCGAGACCGAGACCACCAGGCGCAGGTGCGAGAGCACGAGCTGGCGCGCCGCGTCCAGATCGTTTTCTTCGCGCAGGCGCCGCGCCGCCGCCTGTTCTTCTTCCAGGCTCAGCATGGGCATGCGGTTGACCGCCGAGATGTAGGCGTCCAGATGCCCGAGTGCGGGCACCACGGCCCACGGATCGCGCAGGGTCATGGCGGTGGAGAGAGCAGCGTTGGCAGCGGTCATGGGGTCCTCCTGTGGTCTTGTGCCGCAATATTAGCACTCTGACGGGGTGAGTGCTAAGTTGGAACAAGACCGCAAGAGGACTAGGGTTTTCCCTAGTCTTGCAGCAAGGCCTGGGCGAATTCGCGGGCGTTGAAGGTTTCGAGGTCTTCGAGCTTTTCGCCCACGCCCACAAAATAGACCGGCACCGGGTTTTCGCGCGCGATGGCGCACAGCACGCCGCCCTTGGCGGTGCCGTCGAGCTTGGTGACGATCAGGCCCGTCAGGCCCAGCGCCTGGTCAAAGGCCTTGACCTGGGTGAGGGCGTTCTGGCCGGTGTTGCCGTCGATCACCAGCAGCACCTCGTGCGGCGGTGGGTGGTCGCCCTCGGCACCGGCCTTCTGGATGGTGCGCTTGATTTTGCGCAGCTCCTCCATCAGGTGCAGCTGGGTGGGCAGGCGGCCGGCGGTGTCGACAATCACCACGTCGCGGCCGCGCGCGCGGCCGGCGCTGACCGCGTCAAAGCTGACCGCGGCCGGGTCGCCGCCTTGCTGGCTGATGATCTCGACCTGGGCCCGGTCGGCCCAGATCGCCAGTTGTTCGCGGGCGGCGGCGCGGAAGGTGTCCCCGGCCGCCAGCAGCACCTGTTGGCCCGCGTCGGCCAGGTGCCGGGTGAGCTTGCCAATCGAGGTGGTCTTGCCCGCGCCGTTGACGCCCACCACCATCATCACCGTGGGCTGGTGCTCGCCAATGGCCAGCGGTTTTTGCAGCGGGGTCAGCAGCTCGGCAATGGCCTGCTCGAGCAAGGCCTTGACCTCGGCCGGATCGGTGGCCTTGGCCGCGCGCACGCGGGTCTTGAGGTCTTGCAGCAGGTGCTCGGTGGCCTGCACGCCGGTGTCGGCCATCAGAAGAGCCGCTTCCAGCTCTTCGTACAGCGCCTCGTCGATGCGGGTGCCGACAAACACGCTGGCCAGGCCCGAGCCGGTCTTGCGCAAGCCGTTTTTCAGGCGTTGCAACCAGCCCTGGCGTGCCGGCGCCTCGGCCGGCTGGGCCGGTGCTGCAGCGGCCACGGCGGGGACCGGCGCGGCGTCTTGGACGGGGATGGGCGAGGCGTCCTGCGGCGTTGTCGCAGGGGCCGGTGCGGGAGCGGCCGGCGGCGCCGGGGTTTTTTTGCGGAAGAAGCTGAACATGAACGCCTTTTGTCGGAAGATCGTATTTTATGAAACCCTCACTGTCCTGTTTGAAATCCGCTTGCCGCCCGCTCATGCTGCTGCTGGGCCTTTGGCTGGCGGGGCTGGGCACCATGGCCCAGACCACGGCGCCAGCGACCGCGGCCGTGCCCCCCGCAACGGCGGTGGGCGTGCACACCTACACCCTGGCCAACGGCATGACGCTGTGGGTCAAGCCCGACCGGCGCGCCCCCACGGCGGTGCACATGCTCTGGGTGCGGGTGGGCTCGATCGATGAGGTGGACGGCACCAGCGGCGTGGCGCATGTGCTCGAGCACATGATGTTCAAGGGCACCGAGCAATTGGGCGTGGGCGAGTTCTCGCGCCGGGTGGCCGCCCTGGGGGGACGCGAGAACGCCTTCACCTCCAAGGACTACACCGGCTATTACCAGCAAATTCCCTCGGCCCATCTGGAAGAGGTGATGCGCCTGGAGGCCGATCGCTTTGCCAACAACCGCTGGCCCGACGAGGAGTTCGCGCGCGAGATCGAGGTGGTGCGCGAAGAGCGGCGCCTGCGCACGGACGACAACCCGCGCGCCCAGCTGGGCGAGATGCTCATGGCCACGGTCTTCAGCGCCTCACCGCAGCGCCGCCCCATTGTGGGCTGGATGAGCGATCTGCAGGCCATGCGCCCCGACGATGTGCGCGAGTTCCACCGCCGCTGGTATGTGCCGGCCAATGCGCTGGTGGTGGTGGCCGGCGATGTGGACCCCGAGCAGGTGCGCCAGTGGGCCGAGCGCCACTATGGCCGGATCCCGGCGCGCGCCTTGCCCGTGCGCAAGCAAAGCCAGGAGCCGCTGCAGCAGGGGCTGCGCCGCATCGAATGGAAGGCCACCGCCTCGCAGGCCTATGTGGCCATGGCCTACAAAGTGCCGGGTCTGCGTGATTTCACCGACACCCCGGAACACCGCGATGCCCTGGCGCTGACCATGCTGGCGGCCGTGCTCGATGGCACCTCGGCCTCGCGCCTGGACCGGCGCCTGACCCAGGGCCCGGGGCGCGTGGCCGACAGCGCTGGGGCCTCGTATGGCCTGAGCGGCCGCGGGCCGCAACTCTTCTGGCTCGATGGGGTGCCGGCCGCCGGCCAAAGCCCGCAGGGGGTGGAGCAGGCCTTGCGCGCCGAGCTGCGCCGGGTGGCCGAGGAGGGCGTGACCGAGCAGGAGCTGACACGCGTGAAAACCCAGTGGCGCGCCAGCCAGGTCTACGACCGCGACTCGGTGTTCAACCAGGCGCGCGAGCTGGGCTCGGCCTGGATTGTGGGCTGGCAGCCGGGCGACAACGACCGCCTGCTCGACTGGCTCGATCAGGTCACCCCGGCACAGGTGCAGTCGGTGGCGCAGCGCTACTTTGGCGACGAGCAGCTCACCGTGGGCACGCTGCTGCCGCAAGCCCCCCAGCCCGGTGCCGCGCGCGCTGCCCCGCGCGCCGCCCCTGCCGGGATGCGGCATTGAACCCAAGGACCATGATGCGCAAATTCCTGAGCCGCTGCCTGCCGCTGCTGCTGACCGCTCCCCTGGCCTGGGCCCAACTGCCCATCGAACACTGGGTGCAGCCCAGTGGGGCGCGGGTGTACTTCATCCACAGCCCCTCGCTGCCCATGGTCGATCTGCAGATCGATCTGGATGCGGGCAGTCGGCGCGACCCGCCGGACCAGCCCGAGCTCACCCGCCAGATGGTGGGGCAGCTTGACAGCGGCACGCGCGCCCATGCGGGCGATCCGCTCTACCCCCAGGCCATGGACCAGAACGAGCTGACCGAGGCCTGGGCCGATCTGGGCGCGCGCTTTGGCGTCAGTGCCGGCTCAGACCGCGTCAGCATCCAGCTGCGCAGCCTGAGCGATCCACGCCTGCTCTCGCGTGCCCTGGCGCTGGCATCGCGCCAGCTCATGCACCCTGCCTTTCCGGACGACATCTGGCAGCGCGACCGCGAGCAGCAGCTCTCGGGCCTGCGCGAAGCGCTCACGCGGCCGGGCATCGTGGCCAGCCGCGCCTTCTCTGACGCGATCTTTGGCGACCACCCCTACGGTCGCCAGATGCAACCCGCCTCGCTGGAGCGCCTGAGCGTGCAGGACTTCCAGCAGGCGCATGCGCGGCTGTTGCGGCCTTGCCTGGCGCGGGTGAGCGTGGTGGGCGCCCTCACGCGGGCGCAGGTCGATGCCATGGTCCAGCGCCTGCTGGCGCCCTGGCCCAGCACCTGCCCCAGCCTGCCCCCGGTGCCCGAGGTGGCGCCCTTGCAGGCCGCGCGCGAGATCCGCCTGCCCATGGCGACCGCACAGACCCACCTGATCGTCGGCCAGCCTGGCCACGCGCGCGCCGATCCAGACTTTTTTGCCCTGATGCTGGGCAACCACATCCTGGGGGGCGGGGGCTTTACCTCGCGCCTGATGCAGGAGGTGCGCGAGCAGCGTGGGCTGGTCTACAGCGTCTACAGCAGCTTCAACCCCGGACGCCATGCGGGCGCCTTCAGCATCGGCTTGCAGACGCGCCCCACGCAGGCCGAGGAGGCCTTGCAGGTGGTGCGCCAGACCTTGCGCCGCTTTGTGCAGGAAGGCCCCACCGAGCAGGAGCTGGCCGATGCCAAGGCCAACCTGATTGGGGGGCAGGCCTTGCGCCAGGACAGCAATGCCAAGCTGCTGGCCAACCTCAGCAACATCGCCTGGAACGATTTGCCGCTTGACTACCTGCAGACCTGGGGCGCGCAGCTGCAGAAGGTGGACCGGGCCGCGGTGCAAAGCGCCATGGCGCGGGTGCTGCAGCCCGACCGCATGGTCACGGTGCTGGTGGGGCCGACCGAGGCCGGTGCGCGACCCTGAGCGTGGGCCAGGCGCCGCTCAGAGGTGGCCCACAAAGGCCGGCACATGGCGCATGTGCAAGCTCAGGCCCAGCGCCGCCATGTGGTGGTCGTTGCGCCCCAGAATGGACTGGGCCAAGGGCAAGAACTCGCGCTCCTCGAGTGCGGCGTGGGCGCGGTAGCGCGTGACCAGCTGCGTCAGGGTGTACTCGCTCAGCTGGGCGTCCTGGCCCTTGGCCACCCGCTTGAGGTCGGGCACCAGCGACTGCCACATCTGCTCCAGGGTGCGGTGGTCCAGGGTGAGCTGGGCGATCAAGCCCTTGACCTGCTCGCGCTCGGCGCCGGGCGCGGCGCTGGCCAGCACGGCGGGGAACAGGTCCTGCTCTTCTTCGCTGTGATGGGCCAGCATGCCCTTGTTGAAAAACGCCAGCGCTTGCTCGGCGCTGCGCCGCGCCAGCTGGGCCGGCGCCAGCAGGGCGGGCAGGGCCGACAGCTGGTGCAGCTGGGCAACGATGCCGACGTGGCAGCCGGCGAAATGGTCCACAGGGGTGTCGAGTTCGCTCATGATGGCCCGACTCTAGAGCGGGGGGAGCGCCCTGCCAAGCGCGCCGTCAGGCTTTCTTGATGCAGCGCAAGTGCGGGCAGCATCGCGCAGGCCATTACACTGCCGCCATGCGCACACGAGCCCACGCCATGGATGCCCAACGCCCGGCGGCCCCCCCGGCCCAGCCGGGCGCGGTCCGCATTGTGGGCGGCCGCTGGCGCCGCAGCGTGCTGCCGGTGCCGGCCGTGCCCGGCTTGCGGCCCACCCCCGACCGGGTGCGCGAGACCTTGTTCAACTGGCTGGGCCAGGACCTGAGCGGCTGGCGCTGCGTGGACGCTTTTGCGGGCAGCGGCGCGCTTGGCCTGGAGGCCGCCTCGCGCGGAGCGGCGCCGGTGTGGCTGTTCGAGCGCGACCCCCGCCTGGTGCGCAATCTGCAGCAGCAGGTGCAGCGCCTGCAGGCCGATGCGGTGCAGGTGCGCCAGGCCGATGCCCTGGGCGCGCTGGCCTCGCTGGCGCCGCAAAGCCAGGACCTGGTCTTGCTCGATCCCCCATTTGACGGCCCGCTGTTCGAGCCGGCGCTGGCGCAGGCGGCGCGCCTGGTGCCCCCCGGTGGCTGGGTGTACCTGGAGGCGCCGCGTCCATGGCCCGACGATGCCCTGGCGGCGCTGGGCTTGTCGTGCTGGCGCCACCTGCGTGCCGGCGCGGTGCATGCGCACCTGCTGCAACGCCTGCCGTCCACCACATCCTGAAGGAGACCCCGATGTTCAAGCCCGTGACCGCCATCTACTCCGGCACCTTCGACCCCATCACCCTGGGGCACGAGGACGTGGTCCGCCGTGCCGCGCAGCTTTTTCCGCGCGTGATCGTGGCGGTTGCGCGGGCGCATCACAAAAAAACCATGTTCGATCTGGAGGCGCGGCTGGCGCTGGCGCGCGCCTCCTTGGCCGATTGCCAGGGCGTGGAGGTGATGCCGTTTGATGGCTTGCTGGTGGACTTTGCCCGCGCGCACGGCGCCAGCGCCATCGTGCGCGGCCTGCGCTCGCACACCGATTACGACTACGAGGTGCAGATGTCGGGCATGAACCGGCACCTGGCCGGCGAGGTGGACACGGTGTTTCTGTACACCAGCGCGGGCGTGCAGCACATCAGCAGCACCCTGGTGCGCGAGATCAGCCAGCTCGGCGGCGCGATCGAGGGCCTGGTCTCGGCCCCGGTGGCGCAGGCCTTGCTGGCGCTGCGCGCGCGCTGAGCCGGTTTATGCCTGCGCGCCCTCGATGAGCAGGCGCAGGCGGCGCTGGCCCTGCCAGGCCGAGGCATCGAGCCGAAAGGCCAGGTGCGCGCGCTCGGGCAGGGGCTCGGTGCGGCCAAACCAGATGCCCTCGATGGGTTGGCCCTGCAGCCGCAGCTTGAGCGACAGGTGGCGCTGCGACAGCAGGCGCTGACCCAGCACTTCCAGCTCATCGCTAAAGAGCGGCGGCGCAAAGCCCTGCCCCCAGACCACCTGGTCGAGCATGTCGACGGTGTCCACGCGCAACAGCTCGGGCGAGAGTGGCCCATCGGTCTCCAGGCGTTGCTGCAAGGTGGCCTCGTCCAGCCACGCCTGCGCCACCTCCAGCATGGCCGCTTCAAAGGCGTCGAAGTGTTCTTCGGCGACGGTGCAGCCAGCGGCCATGGCATGCCCGCCAAAGCGCAGCACGGCCTCGGGCACCCGCTTGGCCACCAGGTCGAGCGCATCGCGCAGATGAAAGCCCGGGATCGAGCGCCCCGAACCCTTGAGCTCGTGCGATTTGCCCGGTGCGCTGCTGGGCGCAAACACAAAGGTGGGGCGGTGGAAGGACTCCTTGACCCGCGAGGCCACGATGCCCACCACGCCCTCGTGGAAGTCGGGGTCGAACACCACAATGGCCGGCGGCGGGGTCTCGCCCGGCTCGAACAGGGACTCGGCCAGCAGCATGGCTTGCTCGCGCATATCGCCCTCGATGGAGCGGCGCTCGCGGTTGATGCCATCGAGCTCGCGCGCCAGCGTGTCGGCGCGCAGCGCGTCGTCGGTCAAGAGGCACTCGATGCCCAGCGTCATGTCGGCCAGGCGACCGGCCGCGTTGATGCGCGGGCCCAGGGCAAAGCCCAGGTCAAAGCCGCTGACCTGCGCCGTCTCGCGCCCGGCCACGTTCAGCAGCGCCTGCATGCCCGGCGGCATCTGGCCCTTGCGGATGCGGCGCAGCCCTTGCGAGACCAGGCGCCGGTTGTTGGCATCCAGTCGCGCCACATCGGCCACCGTGCCCAGCGCCACCAGCGGCAGCAGGGTGTCCAGCCGGGGCTGTTCGCGGCCGTCGAAGGCGCCGGCATCGCGCAGCCGCGCGCG
>JBEBDJ010000071.1:0-4096 GCA_041157045.1 Pseudomonadota bacterium | reverse complement strand
TGGGCGAGTGGACGCTGGCCTTGTGCCTGGGGCTGTTCGTGCTGCGCTGGTGGCAGCCGCGTCGCGTGCCGCGCTGGCTGGCGCGGCGGGCCCTGGCCTGGGTGCTGGTGGTCTTGCTGGGCGTGGGCCTGGTGGTGCACGAGGCCTTCAAAGACCGCGTGGGCCGGCCGCGGCCCGTGCATGTGCTGGGCCCGACCGCCACCGTGCCCTATGTGCCGCCCTTCCAGCTGAGCCCGCACTGTCAGCGCAACTGCTCGTTTGTGAGCGGCCATGCGGCCATCTCCTTCAGCGTCATGGCCTGGGGCACGCTGGCTGCGCCCGCCCGGCGCCGCCGCTGGTGGTGGGCCGGGGTGGCCTGCGGCCTGCTGGTGGGCGGGGTGCGCATGCTCCAGGGCGGGCATTTTTTAAGCGATGTGCTCTTTGCCGGCCTCTCGGTGTGGTGGGCCCAGCTGGTGGTGCAGCACGTCTGGGCCTGGTGGCTGCTGCGCCGCTGGCGGCGCCGCGCCGCCCTGCGTTAAAGCGGCCAGGTCGCGCCGTGCTCGGGCATGCGGGCGCGCCAGCCCAGCTCGTGCTCGATGCGGCCGCGCAAGGTGTCGGCGGCCTCGCGCTCGCCGTGCACCACATGCACCTGGTCGGGCGCATGGGGCAGGGCGCGCAGCCACTGCAGCAACTGGCCCGCGTCGGCGTGCGCCGAGGCCGCACCCAGCTGCGCCACCTGCGCGCGCACCGGCATGTCCTGCCCGTGGATGCGCAAGGTGGGTTGACCGGCCGCCAACCGAGCGCCCCGCGTGCCCGGTGACTGAAAGCCGGTCAGCACGACCATGTTGCGGTGATCGCCCAGGCGCTGCGCCAGGTGGTGCAGCACCCGCCCGCCGGTGGCCATGCCACTGGCGGCCAAAATCAGCATGGGCCCATGCCGGGTGGACAGCGCGCGCGATTGATCGGTCGTGACCACCATCTGCGCCACATGCTCCATGGCGCGCACCTGGGCCGCATCGAGCCGGTGATCGTCCATGTGGTGGCGCATCAGCGCGGTCGCCTGCACCGCCATCGGGCTGTCCAGAAACACCGGCAGGTGCGCCGGGATGCGGCCCTGCGCCTTGAGCTGGGCCACCAGGTGCAGCATCAGCTGCGCGCGGCCCACCGCAAACACCGGCATCACCGCCACGCCGCCGCGCGCGCACAGCGCTTGCAGCAGTTGTGCCAGCTCATCGGCCAGGTCCACCTGCGGGTGCTGGCGGTCGCCATAGGTCGATTCGATCACCACCGTGTCGGCCGCCAGCGGGGGCATGGGCGGGCGCATCATGAGGTCGTCGTTGCGCCCCAGGTCGCCCGAGAACAGCACCGTGCGCCCGCCCACCGACAGCCACAGGCTGCTGGCCCCCAGGATGTGACCGGCCGGGCGCAGGCGCGCCTGCCAACCCGGGATGGGCTCGAAGACCTGGTCGGGCGCGTGCACCTGCCAGTGCTTGAGGCTGGCCATGGCGTCGGCGCGGGTGTAGAGCGGCAAAGCCGGCTGGTGGCGCGAGAAGCCATGCCGGTTGGCAAAAGCGGCGTCCTCTTCTTGCAGGTGACCGCTGTCGGGCAGCAGGATGCCGCACAGATCGCGCGTGCCGTCGCTGGCATGGATGCGGCCCTTGAAGCCCTCGCGCACCAGCAGCGGCAGGTAGCCGCTGTGGTCCAGGTGGGCGTGGGTGAGCACCACCGCGTCGATGTCGGACGGCACCACCGGCAGGGGCGCCCAGTTGCGCAGGCGAAGGGGTTTGTAGCCCTGGAACAAGCCGCAGTCGACCAGCAGGCGCCGGCCGCCGTGCTGCACCAGGTATTTGGAGCCGGTGACGGTGTCAGCGGCGCCCAGAAAAGTGATGGTGGCAGTCATGCCACCATCATCGCACGCGCAGGGCCTGCTGGGCAGGCCTGGGGCTTACATCGTGTCGATAAAGCTGCGCAGCTTGTCGCTGCGGCTCGGGTGCTTGAGCTTGCGCAAGGCCTTGGCCTCGATCTGGCGGATGCGCTCGCGCGTCACGTCAAACTGCTTGCCCACCTCTTCGAGCGTGTGGTCGGTGGACATCTCGATGCCAAAGCGCATGCGCAGCACCTTGGCCTCGCGCGGGGTGAGGCTGTCGAGGATGTCCTTGACCACATCGCGCAGGCCCGCCTGCAGCGCCGCCTCGATCGGGGCGGTGTGCGTGGTGTCCTCGATGAAATCGCCCAAGTGGCTGTCGTCGTCGTCCCCGATGGGCGTTTCCATCGAGATCGGCTCCTTGGCGATCTTCATGATCTTGCGGATCTTGTCCTCGGGGATGTCCATCTTCTCGGCCAGGATGGAGGCGTCGGGCTCAAAGCCAAACTCCTGCAGGTGCTGGCGCGAGATGCGGTTCATCTTGTTGATCGTCTCGATCATGTGCACCGGGATGCGGATGGTGCGCGCCTGGTCGGCAATCGAGCGCGTGATGGCCTGGCGGATCCACCAGGTCGCATAGGTCGAGAACTTGTAGCCACGGCGGTACTCGAACTTGTCGACCGCCTTCATCAGGCCGATATTGCCTTCCTGGATCAGGTCGAGGAACTGCAGGCCGCGGTTGGTGTACTTCTTGGCAATCGAGATCACCAGGCGCAGGTTGGCCTCGATCATCTCTTTCTTGGCCTCGCGGCTGGCGCGCTCGCCCGCGTTCATGCGCTTGTTGATGTCCTTGAGCTCTTCGAGGGGCACCACCACGCGCGACTGCAGGTCGATCAGCTTTTGCTGGATGTCCTGCACCGGCGGGATGTTGCGGCCCATGATGGCGGCCCAGGGCTTGCTGCTGGCCGCCTGCTTCTCGATCCACTTGAGGTCGAGCAGGTGCGAGGTGGCGCGGTTGCCAGCCTTGTCGCGGCCGCTGAACTCGAGCACAAACTGCTCCTGCGGGTAGCCGCACTTGTCGACGATGATGCGGCGCAGCTCGCGCTCTTTCTTGCGCACGTCCTCGACCTGCTCGCGCACCATCTCGCACAGGCGCTCGATGGTCTTGGCGGTAAAGCGGATCGTCATCAGCTCGGACGAGAGGGCTTCCTGCGCCGTCTTGTAAGCGGGCGAACCCCAGCCGTCGCGGTCGTAGGCCTTGTGCACCTTCTCGAAGTGCGAGGCAATGCGGTCAAAGCGCTCGAGGGCCTGGTTCTTGAGCTCTTCGAGCTTCTTGGTCAGGGCCTTGGAGCCGCCCTTGCCGTCGTCGTCGTCGGCCTCGTCAAACTCGTCAAAGTCTTCTTCGGCCACATAGTCGTCGGCCTCGTCGGAGTTGGCAAAACCGTCGACCACGGTCAAGATCACCACCTTGCCTTCGCGGATTTCCTCGGCCATGCGCAGGATCTCGGCAATGGTGGCAGGCGACGCACTGATCGCCTGCATCATGTCCATCAGGCCGCCCTCGATGCGCTTGGCGATTTCGATTTCACCTTCGCGCGTGAGCAGCTCGACGGTGCCCATCTCGCGCATGTACATGCGCACCGGGTCGGTCGTGCGGCCAAACTCGCTGTCCACGGTGGACAGCGCGGCCTCGGCGGCTTCCTCGGCCTCTTCTTCGGTCGAGCCGGTGGGCGCGTTGTCGGTGATGATCAGGGTCTCGGCGTCGGGCGTCTGCTCGTACACCGCCACGCCCAGGTCGTTCAGGGTGGCGATCACCACCTCCAGGGTTTCGGCGTCGACCAGCTTGTCGGGCAGGTGGTCGTTGATTTCGGCGTGGGTCAGGTAGCCGCGCGTCTTGCCCAGCTTGATCAGGGTCTTCAGGCGCTGGCGGCGCTTGTTCATTTCCTCTTCGGTCAGGATGGTCTCGTCCAGACCGAATTCCTTCATCAAGGCGCGCTCTTTCGCCTTGCTGATCTTCATGCGCAGCGGCTTGACCTTTTCGACCGTCTCCGGGATCGGCTCGCCGACCAGGTCGGCCTCGATGTCGCTCATGTCCAGGTCGTCGGTGGGCCCTTTTGCGGAAACCGTCGCGGCCTTGGGTTTGCGCCCGCGCTTGCCGGCGGCCGCGGCATCGGCGGAATCCGTGGCATCGGCGGGGGCCTTCGGCGGCCGTCCGGGCTTCTTGCGGGCGGGATCGGCTGCGGCCGCCGCAGC
>JBEBDJ010000070.1:0-7885 GCA_041157045.1 Pseudomonadota bacterium | reverse complement strand
ATCGAGCTGTTTTCCCAAGAAAAAACCGCTGCCTGGTGCAGCGGTTTTTTGTTGCCTAAACAACGCATTGATCGTCAAAAGTGGATAAACCCATGATCGAATCAAGCAGGTGAAAAGACTTGATGTCTTGGAGGGCGTTCTTATAATTACGAAAAATGGAATCAACCGCCCCTTTCAACAACGCCTACCTCCGCTTCCTGCGATTGGTGTCTGCCGCCGAGGGACACACCGGCGGCCAGGACCTGGACGCCAACGAAAAGGCCTTGTTTGAAGCCCTGGCGCTGCGCTGGTCACAGGGCGAGCCCATGACGGTTCGAGAAGCCATTCACCTCGATCACCTGGGGTCACCGGCCACTTTGCACAAGCGACTGCAGCGACTGATCGAGAAGAAACTGGTCTCCACGCAAGGCATCGAGAACGACCGCCGCACCAAGCTGCTCGTGATCTCGGCCCAAGGCCAAGACTATATTGATTGGCTTGGGCGCCAGTTTGATCAGGTCAACGCTGCTGGCGCGCGCGGCTGACGCGCCAACACCGTTTCAGGCCTTATGCGGCCCGATGATGAACCGAGCGCAGCTTGAGCGAGAAGTCGCGCAGCGCAGCAATCCCACTGTCCTCCGCCCGCTTGCACCAAGCCTGTAGATCGGCTGCCAGCTGTTCACGCGACAGCGAGGTGTTGAGCCAGATCTGGCGCAGCTCTTCGCGCATGCGCACCATCTTGTCGAGCACCGGGCTGGCCTGGCGGGCCAGCGCCAACTGCGGAAGCACCTCGGCAGGCACCTTGTCGGCGTCGCGATGCAGCCAGCGCGAGGCGGCCTTGAGCACGCCCGCCTGGCCCTTGAAGCGCGCCGCCTCTTGGCCCACCGCCGAGCGCAACTGGCGCGCGTAACTGGCCATCACCTCGTAGCGGTGGGCAATCAGGGCCTCGAGGGTTTTCTCGTCGGCCACCGGACGGGCCAGGCCATAGGCCAGGCGCGGCGGGGTTTTCTTGACATGGGCCAGACCCAGCGCTTGCAGGGTGCGGATGTAGGCCCAGCCAATGTCGAACTCGTAGGGCTTGACCGAGAGCTTGGCCGCCGTGGGATAGGTGTGGTGGTTGTTGTGCAGCTCTTCGCCACCGATCAGGATGCCCCAGGGCGAGATGTTGGTGCTGGCGTCGGTGGCTTCAAAATTGCGGTAGCCCCAGTAGTGGCCAATGCCGTTGATGATGCCGGCCGCCGTCAGCGGAATCCAGACCATCTGCACCGCCCACACGGCCAGGCCCAGCGCGCCAAACAGCAGCACATCCAGGATCAGCATGATGCTCACGCCAAGCGCCGAGTGGCGGGTGTACAGGTGGCGCTCGATCCAGTCGTTGGGCGTGTTGTGGCCGTAGCGCTCCAGGGTCTCCTGGTTGCGGGCTTCCTGGCGATACAGCTCGGCGCCTTGCCAGAACACCTTGCGGATGCCAAAGATCACGGGGCTGTGCGGGTCGCCCTCGCGCTCGCACTTGGCGTGGTGCTTGCGGTGGATGGCCGTCCATTCGCGCGTGACCATGCCCGTGGTCATCCACAGCCAGAAACGGAAGAAATGCGACACCACCGGATGCAGGTCGAGCGCGCGGTGCGCCGAATGTCGGTGCAGGTAAATGGTGACGCTGGCAATGGTCACATGGGTCAGGGCCAGGGTAACCAGCAACACCTGCCACCAGGCCAGGTTCAGCAGGCCGTGGCCCACCCATTGCAAAAAGGCATCAAGACCAGGGAAATCAATCAGGGACATGTCGACTTTCACGGCGCACAGGCGGCGCCAAACCCTTTGATTTTAAGTCCTGACCCCCAAAGCGCCAAGCCCTGCCCGAGCTGCGGCCACAGCGGCGCCGGCCGGGGGCCTGTCAGCGGCGTTCCCAGGCGGCGGCAAAAAAGCCGTCGGTGGCGTGCCGATGCGGCCACAGGCGCAGAAAGCGGCCGTCGGCGGTGCACAAGGCCTCGGCATGCGCCACCTTCAGCCGCGTCAGCTCGGTGGCCACGGGCAGCGGTACCAGGTCGGGGTGGGCCGCCGAGAAGGCCTCGGCAATGGCCTCGTTTTCCTCGGGCAGCACGCTGCAGGTGGCATACACCAGGCGCCCCCCGCTTTTGAGCAGGCGTGCGGCGCTGGCCAGAATGGCCGACTGCTTGAGCGCCAGCTCGGCCACATCGGCGGGCTTCTGGCGCCACTTCAGGTCGGGGTTGCGGCGCAGGGTGCCCAGGCCCGAGCACGGGGCATCGACCAAGACCCGGTCGATCTTGCCGGCCAGGCGGCGCACCCGATCGTCGCGCTCGTGCGCAATGGCGGCCGGGTGCACATTCGACAGACCGCTGCGCGCCAGGCGCGGCTTGAGGGCATCGAGCCGGTGGGCCGACACATCAAACGCATACAGGCGACCGGTGTTGCGCATGGCCGCGCCCAGGGCCAGGGTCTTGCCGCCGGCGCCCGCGCAAAAATCCACCACCATCTCGCCGCGGTGCGCGTCCAGCAGCAGGGCCAGCAGCTGCGAGCCCTCGTCCTGCACCTCGAACTCGCCCGCCAGAAATGCCGGCAGGCGCTGCAGCTGGGGCTTGTCCTGCAAGCGGATGCCCCAGGGGGAATAGGGGGTGGCCTGGGCCGACAAGCCCTGGGCTTGCAGGGCCTGCAGCAAGGCCTCGCGGCGCTGCTTGAGCGGGTTCACCCGCAGGTCCAGCGGCGCGCTCTCTTGCCAGGCGTCGGACAGGGCCGCCAGCTCCTCGCCCAGCTGAGCCTGCAGCGGCGCGATCAGCCATTCGGGCAGGTTGTGCCGGTGCTGCGGCTGCAGCTGCGACAGGTCGACCGCGTCGGTGTCGTCAAGCCAGCGCTTTTCCTGCTCGCTCAGGGCACTTTTGAGAAAGTCGCGCGGGCCATGAAAGCCCAGAATGGCCAGGCGCCGCTCGCGCGGGCCGCTGCCCGAGCGGGCCAACCACTCATAGCGAAGTTTGCGGCGCAGCACCGCAAACGCGGTCTCGGCCAGGGTGGCGCGTTCGCGCGGTCCGAGCTGGCGGTGCTCGCGAAAATATCGCGAGACCACCGCATCGGCGGGGTGTTCTAGGCGCAGGCACAGGCCGACCAGTTCGGCGCAGGCATCCAGCAGGGCTTTGGGGTGCATCCCCCGATTGTCGCATCGCCCAGGCGATGCGCACGGGCCTCAGGTGCGCACGAACAGCGTCACCAATGGTTCGTCACCCACCTGACGGCTCCAGTGCCCATGCACCTGCGGGTCAAAGGTCTGGCCGGCAGGCAGGGTGTCGTTGCTGTAGAAGGCCTGGCCCGGCCCAAAGCGGCGCGTGCTGCCGTCTTGCAGACCGATCTCCATGCAGCCGCTGAGCACCACCAGCCACTGCGGGGTGGTGGTGCAATGAAAGTCGCTGCGAAAGCCCACCGGGCTCATGCGCCACTGGTAGCCGGCGCTGGCCGCCAGCGGCGAGAGCTGGGCCTGGGGGCTGCCCTCGCTCAGGGCAATGGCCTCATCGCGAAAACGGGCGCGGCCGTCGGTGTCGGTGAACAAGATGGCGTGGGTCAGTTCGGAACTCATGGTCGGCGTCTGGGGAACAAACAAGTCGTTGGCTTTGGGCACAATCGGGCCCATGCCAACGCCGTCCATCATGCCTGAAAGCCCCTCGCCTGTCGCCCCGCACCGCTGGGTGGTCATGGGGGTCTCGGGTTGTGGCAAGAGCACGCTGGCCCAGGCCCTGGCCGACGCGCTGGGCCTGCACATGGTCGACGGCGACGATCTCCACCCCTCGGCCAATGTGCTCAAGATGCGCCAGGGCACGCCCCTGCGCGACGAGGACCGCTGGCCCTGGTTGGCGCGCATCGGCCAGACCCTGGCCCAGGCCCCGGCCCCTGGGATGGTGCTGGCCTGCTCGGCGCTCAAGCGGGCCTACCGCGATCGCATTCGCACTGAAGCCAGTGGGGTGCGATTTGTGTTTTTGCACGGCGACGAGGCGCTGCTGCGCGCGCGCCTGCAGGCCCGCCAGGGGCACTACATGCCGGCATCGCTGCTCGACAGCCAGCTGGCCACGCTCGAGCCACCAGGCGCCGACGAGCCGGATGTGCTGGCGGTGGACCTGGCCCTGCCGACCGAGGGCCAATGTGCCGTGGCCCTGGGCGGCTTGCTGGGGCCGGCATGAGCCGGGCGCTGGGGTGTGCGTGCACCGCGGCACAGGCTGGTGGGCAGAAGGCGCGCAAACATCCTATGATTGCGCACAGGAGACCCCGACATGAAAGCCATTGTCTGCCACGGTGCGCAGGATCTGCGCCTTGAAGATCAAGCCGAGCCCGTTCTGGGCCCCAGCCAGGTGCTGGTCCGCGTTGCCTATGGCGGCATCTGCGGCTCCGACCTGCACTACGCCCAGCACGGCGGCTTTGGGTCGGTGCGCATCCGCGCGCCCATCACCCTGGGCCACGAGGTGTCGGGCACGGTGGCAGCGGTTGGCGCGCAGGTGCAGGGCCTGGTGCCCGGTCAGCGCGTGGCCATCTCGCCCTCGCGCCCTTGCGGGCATTGCGAGTACTGCCACTCGGGCCAGCAAAACCACTGTCTGAACATGCGCTTTTACGGCAGCGCCATGCCCTGGCCGCACCTCCAGGGCGCCTTCAGCGAGCAATTGGTGATCGAGGCCTACCAGGCCCACCCGGTGCGGGCCGACCTGAGCCTGTCGCTGGCCGCGCTGGCCGAGCCGCTGTCGGTCGGCCTGCACGCCATCACGCGCGCGGGCTCGGTGCTGGGCCGGCAGGTGCTGGTGACCGGTTGCGGGCCGATCGGCTCGCTGCTGATCGGGGCCCTGCGGCGGGCTGGCGCGCGCCACATTGTGGCCGCCGACCTCTCGCCCCGCGCGCTGCAGTGCGCGCGCGACATGGGGGCCGACCAGACCATCAACCTGCGCGACGAGCCCGAAGCGCTGGCGCCCTTTGCCGCCGACAAGGGACGCTTTGATGTGGTTTTCGAGGCCTCGGGGGCGGCCCCGGCCTTGCTGGCCGCCCTGCCCGTGCTGCGCCCCGGCGGGGTGCTGGTGGCGGTGGGCAATGGCGGCGATGTGTCGCTGCCGTTGTCGACCCTGGTGGCCAAAGAGATCGAGCTGCGCGGCACCTTCCGCTTCCACGCCGAATTTGCCACCGCGGTGCGCTTTCTGAACGACGGCCTGATCGACGGCCGCCCGGTGATCACCGCCATCCGCCCCCTGCCCGAGGCCCTGGCGGCCTTTGCGCTGGCGGCCGACAAGCAACAATCCATCAAGGTACAGATTGCCTTTGACCCGGCGCTGGCCTGATCTTCCCTTTCATTGGAGACAAGCATGACTTCTTTTGCGGTGGTGACCGGCGCCAGCTCGGGCATTGGACAGGCCTGCAGCCTGGCGCTCATTCGCGAGGGCTGGACGGTGGCCCTCGTGGGCCGGCGCGCCGACGCGCTGGCGCAAACCGTGGCGGCCGCGCAAGGCCTGCCCGGGCGCGCGGTGCCCATGCCCACCGACGTGGGCGACGAGGCGCAGGTCCAGGCCCTGTTTGCCCGCGTGCAGGCCGAGTTTGGTCGCCTGGACCTGCTGTTCAACAACGCCGGCATGTTCCTGCCCTATGCCCTGCCTGGCGATGTGAGCGGCGCGGACTGGCGGCGCATTGTCGACGTGAACTTGCACGGCGCCTTCTACTGCCTGTCGCAGGCCTTCAAGCTCATGCAGACGCAGACACCGCAAGGCGGGCGCATCATCAACAACGGCTCGATCTCGGCCTATGTGCCGCGCCCAGGCGCCATTGGCTACACCGCCACCAAGCACGCCATCACCGGCTTGACGCGCCAGGCCAATCTGGACGGCCGTGGGCTCAACATCGCGGTGGGGCAGATCGACATTGGCAATGTGGCCTCGGACATGACGCAGGCGATTGGCCAGGGCGCGCGCCAGGCCGACGGCAGCATCAAGGCCGAGGCCCGCATGGACATGCAGGCGGTGGTCGACACCTTCATGGGCATGGTGCGCCTGCCGCTCAATGCCAACATCCTGTTCACCACCGTCATGGCCACGCAAATGCCCTATGTGGGGCGCGGCTGAGGGCTGGCATCAGCGCTCAGGCAATTCCAACAGCAGATCGGTCACCCCCACCGCCACGCCGGCCTGAACCAGCAAGGTGCTGGCCTGGCCCCGGTGGTGGGTTTGATGGTTGAACAGATGGGCCAGCAAATCGCCCAATCGTTTGCAATGCGGTTCGCCCGCCATGTTGTGATAGGCAAGGACATCGTCCAGATCCTGTTGGATCAGCCCTTGAACCCAACGAAGGATCAGGGCATCCAGCACCGAACGTCGGTCCTGCAAGTCAGGGCCGTCCGTCGTCAACACCTGGCGCAGCGAGGTCGGCCGGGGCTGGCTGGCCAGGCCCTCGCGCAGCACTTGGGCACCGGGGTGGGCACTCAAGCGGTTTAGCCAAATCAGGTCGGTCACCAGCAGGTGTTGCAGGGTCAGGAAAATGGACCCGAAAAAGGCTTGGCGATCCTGCATCAGGGCATCGTTGGACAAGGTCGATGCGGCATTGCCCAACTGCGCATTCATGCGCAGGTTATAGCGGGCCAAGAGCACTGCGAGTTCTGGCGTCATGAAGGGTTCTCCTTGGGGTCGCTTGACGCGGGGGACCCTGGCTCGATCCGCAATTGCCAGCGCTTGGCTTCGATCTCGTCATGGATCTCGTAGGGCAGGTGAAAGTGGTCTTGCCCGCGGCGCAGCTGGCGGGCATAGTCGCAGACCTCACGGCCTTGCGCATCGAGCACGCGCAGGCGATAGGGCAGGTCCAGCGGCTGCTCGATCGAGATGTCCAGGCGCTTGACCCGGTAGCCCCCCAGCGCGTTCTGGCCGTCCAGGGCGTGATCGGGGGGCTCAAACGCGGTGATGCCGGGGCCCTGGTGCAGGCTGTCGTGCACCAGCGCATGCGCGCGAATGCGCGGCCAGATCACGTCGGCCAGAAAGGCCTGGTCCCCATGCGTGGGGTGCACGCGGTGCTGCGCCAGGTAGTCGTTGACCCATTCGCGCAGATGCGCCAGATAGGGCGCCCACGCGCCCCAAAGACCCGCCAGGATCAGGTCGGTGTGCGAGTACCAGTCGCGCATGATGTGAAAGGGCTGGCCACTGGCCAGCCAGGCCTGCACCAAGGCCTGCTCGCGCGGGCCGATCAGGGAGTCGGCATCGCGGAACTGCACCCGGCGCACCCCCGGCTGGGTCACGGCGTCAAAGCGCCAGAAGGTGCCAGGCCAGTGGCCAATCCCCAGGGCCGGGGCGTGCAGCAGGCGCACCCCCAGGGCGTGCAGGCGCGTCAGCACCGACGCTGGCACGCTGTCGTCGTGGTAGAGCCACATGGCCCAGCCCGGGTAGACCTGGGCCATGCGCTGGGCATTGAGCACCGCGCCTTCGCCGTAACCTGGGTCGTTGCCAAAGAGGCTGAAGGCCATCACGTCGCGCGTGAGGCCTGCGGCCCGCACACTGCGCGCGTCGGCGCTTTGCAGTTGGGCGGAACCGGCCTGGGCGGCTTGCGCCAGACCATTTGGATCGACGCGGCTGGAGGCGTCGGTGGGTTTTTTCATGCGGGCTCCCTGGGCGCACTGACGGCGCCTTGTCGGGCCCATGATCAGCGCAGACCCCTGGAATTGTAGCCCTTGGACCGCTTATTTGACGGAAGAAGACACTCAGGTGTTGAGGTCGAGCTGCGCCGCCTGGCGCCAGGCATGGAGGGCCGCGGCGCTGTCCTGGCGCTGCTCGGCCAGTTCGGCCAACACCTGCCAGGCCTGGCGCTGCAAGGCCACCGGCAAGGCGCCCTTGAGGGCCTGCTGCATCTGGTGCTGGGCCTTGCCCCAGAGCTGCTGTTGGTGGCAGGCCATGCC
>JBEBDJ010000069.1:0-21503 GCA_041157045.1 Pseudomonadota bacterium | reverse complement strand
ATGACCACCGCCACCTGCACCCCCATGCGGGTGATCTCGGCCACCTCGTCCACCATGCGCACAATGGTTGCCCGGTTGATGCCGAAGGCATCGTCACCCATCAGGGCTTCGCCCGAGAGCTTGAGCAACACGCGATGATGAACGGGCTTGGGGTCGGGCATGGGCGAAACTCCGGTGGCGGTTCTGGTCAAGAGTGTAATGGCTGCGGCCTGCGACGTGCGATCAGGCAGCGCCCTTGGCAGCGGCCACCTGGGCAGCCACTTCGGCAGCAAAGTCGTCGACCTTCTTCTCGATGCCTTCGCCCACGACGTAGAGGGTGAAGCCCTTCACGCTGGTGGCCTTTTCCTTGAGCATCTGCTCGACCGACTGCTTGTCGTTCTTGACGAAGGGCTGGTTGAACAGCGAGACCTCCTTGAGGTACTTCTGCACCGAGCCTTCGATCATCTTGGCCGCGATGTCGGCGGGCTTGCCCGATTCGGCAGCCTTGGCGGTGGCGACCGAGCGCTCGCGCTCGATCAGCTCGGCCGGCACGTCGGCGCTGGTCAGGGCGACCGGCTTCATGGCGGCCACGTGCATGGCGACATCCTTGGCGGCCAGCTCGTCACCGCTGAACTCGACCAGCACGCCGATGCGGGTGCCGTGCAGGTAGGCGGCGATGTGGCCACCGTCGCTGTAGCGCTTGAAGCGGCGGAAGGTCATGTTCTCGCCGATCTTGCCGATCAGGCCCTTGCGCACGTCTTCGAGCGTGGGGCCAAAGCCGTCCTGGCTGTAGGCCAGGGCGCCCAGCGCGGCGATGTCGGCGGGGTTGTGCTCGGCGACCAGGCGGGCGGCGGCTTGGGCCAGGCCCAGGAAGCTGTCGTTCTTGGTCACGAAGTCGGTTTCGCAGTTGACCTCGATCAGGGCGCCGGTGCTGCCGCTGACGTGGCTGGCCACGACACCTTCGGCGGTCACGCGGGAAGCGGCCTTGCCGGCCTTGGTGCCCAGCTTGACACGCAGGAGTTCTTCGGCCTTGGCCATGTCGCCATCGGCCTCGGTCAGGGCTTTCTTGCACTCCATCATCGGGGCGTCGGTCTTGGCGCGCAGTTCGGCGACCATGCTGGCGGTAATCGCTGCCATGAGTGTTTCTCCGTTCGGTTCAGGGTATCGGGTTAAAAAAAAGGGGCCAGAGAGCCCCTTTTGAGGTGCGTGAGGCGATCAGGCCGAAGCGTCTTCGACTTCGACGAACTCGTCGTCACCCTCGCTGGCCACGCGGGCCACTTCGGCCACCGCATTGGCACGGCCTTCGAGGATGGCGTCGGCGATGCCACGGGCGTACAGCGCCACGGCCTTGGCCGAGTCGTCGTTGCCGGGGATCACATAGTCGATGCCTTCGGGCGAATGGTTGGAGTCCACCACGCCGATCAGCGGAATGCCCAGCTTGCGGGCTTCGGCCACAGCGATCTTGTGGTAGCCGACGTCGATCACGAAGATGGCGTCCGGCAGGGTGTTCATGTCCTGGATACCGCCGATGTCTTTTTCGAGCTTGGCGATTTCACGCGAGAACATGAGCTGCTCTTTCTTGCTCATGGCGTCCAGGCCGGTTTCCTGCTGGGCCTTCATGTCCTTGAGGCGCTTGATCGAGGTCTTGACCGTCTTGAAGTTGGTCAGCATGCCGCCAAGCCAACGCTGGTCCACAAAGGGCACGCCAGCGCGCTGGGCTTCGGCAGCCACCAGCTCACGGGCCTGGCGCTTGGTGCCGACCATCAGGATGTTGCCGCGGTTGGCGGCGAGTTGACGGGCGAACTTCATCGCCTCCTGGTACATCGGCAACGTCTTTTCGAGGTTGATGATGTGGATCTTGTTGCGATGGCCGAAGATGAAGGGGGCCATCTTGGGGTTCCAGAAGCGGGTTTGGTGGCCGAAGTGGACACCGGCTTCCAGCATTTCGCGCATGGTCACGGACATGTTGTGCTCCAAAGGTTGGGTCTGAAACACCGTTCATGAACACCAGCTGGGCAGCCGGCGTCACCTTGTGGGAACGGGTTTGCGATTGATAAAACGTCTGGCCTGAAAGGCAAAACCGCCGGATTATAGCACCCGCCGCTGCCCGCCCCCACCCGGCCAGCACTGGCAGGCCCAAGGCACGCCGGCGCCGGCGCGGCTTGTCTATGATGGGGGCTGACCGTCTGTTGCCGACCCCACACCGCCGCTCACCATGACCTCTGCCCTGCCCGATTTGATCGCCACCCGCAGCGCCCTTCGCGAGGGCCGCCTGGACCTGTCGCAGGTGTACCAGCAAAGCCTGGCCACGGCGCGCTCCGGGGCCTGCCAGCATGTGTTCCTGCAACTCGACGAGGCGGCCCTGTCGCAGCCCGACCCGGCGGCCCTGGGCCGGCCGCTGGCGGGTCTGCCGGTCAGCGTAAAGGACCTGTTTGATGTGCGGGGACAAGTGACCAGCGCCGGCTCGACCGTGCTGGCCGGGCGGCCCGCCGCGCAAGAGGACGCCCCGGCGGTGGCCCGCCTGCGCGCCGCCGGCGGCGTGGTGATGGGGCGCACGCAGATGGTGGAGTTTGCTTTTTCGGGGGTGGGGGTGAACCCGCACCATGGCACCCCCGCCGCCTGGGACGCGCGCCACGGCCGGGCCCCGGTGGGACCGGCCCGCGTGCCCGGTGGCTCCAGCTCCGGGGCGGCGGTGTCGGTGGCCACCGGCGCGGCCTTTCTGGGCCTGGGTTCGGACACCGGCGGCTCGATCCGCATCCCCGCCGCCCTGAACGGCCTGGTGGGCTTCAAGAGCACCGCCCGCTGTGTGCCCACCCAGGGCGCGATTCCCCTGTCCTTCACCCTGGACACGGTGGGTGCCATCACCCGCAGCGTGCGCGATGCGGTGTTGGCGCACGAGATCCTCTCGGGCCAGGCGGTGCCGGCCCTGCCCCGCGCGCTGGCGGGCAGCCGCCTGCTGGTGGCCAGCAACTGGATGCTGGGCGACTTGGACACCGACACCGCCCGGGCCTTTGAGCGCAGCCTGCGCCAGCTGCGCGATGCGGGCGCCACGCTGATCGAGCGCCCGCTGCAGGCCCTGAGCGGCCTGCCAGACCTGTTGTCCACCGGGGGCTTCAGCCCCCCTGAGAGCTACGCCTGGCACCGCGAGCTGCTGACCACGCACGCCGGTCGTTACGACCCACGCGTGGCCGCGCGCATCGAGCGCGGCGCGCGCATGGCGGCGCACGAGTACATTGCCCTGATGCAAGGCCGACAGCGCTTGATCGCGCGGCTGCAACAAGAGCTGGCGGACGTGGACGCGGTCATCTCGCCCACCACCCCCATCGCCGGCCCGGCGCTGGCCAGCGTGGCCCCAGGCGCCGAGCGCGATGCCGAATTTTTCCGGGTCAACGGCCTGCTGCTGCGCAACACCAGCGCGGTCAACACCCTGGACGGCTGCGCCATCTCGCTGCCCTGCCACATGCCCGACGAGCCACCGCTGGGCCTGATGGCCTGGCTGGGCCCCATGCAGGACGCGGCCCTGCTGGGCCTGGCGGCCAGCCTGGAAGCCGCGCTGGCGCCCGGCGCATGAGCACGGTGCAGCGCATCGCGGCGGGCCCGGCCTGGCCGCTGTGGCGCGCGGCGCAAGCGCCGGCACAAGAGCGGCTTGCACAAGCCACCACGACCGAGCCCCTGATGGACCGCGCTGGCCTGGCCGCGGCGCGGCTGGCGCTGGCGCTGGCGCCGCATGCGCAGCGCCTCTGGATCGCCTGCGGCCCCGGCAACAACGGCGGCGACGGCATGGAGGCGGCCCTGCAGCTGCGGCAGATGGGGCGCGAGGTCTGGGTGAGCCTGCTCGATCCGGCCCAAGGCGCGCGACCGGCCGACGCCCAGCGGGCGCTGGCCCGCGCGCAGGCCGCCGGGGTGACCGTGCTGACCGATGCCCCGCTCGAGGTGCTGGCGCAGATGGGCCCGCAAGACCTCTGCATCGACGCCTTGCTGGGCGTGGGCGCGCGGCGTGCGCCCACCGGGCGCATGGCCGACTGGGTGGCCCGGCTCAACCGCAGTCCTGCCCCGGTGTTGGCCCTGGACCTGCCCACCGGCCTGGCGCCCGACAGCGGCCAGCCCCTGCAGGACGCCCAAAACCTGTCGGGCCCCGTGGTGCACGCGGCCCACACCCTTGCGATGCTGGCCGTTCGACCCGGTCTGTGGATGGGCCAGGGCCGCGACTGCGCGGGTCAGGTCTGGCTCGCGCCACTGGTCGACCCCAGCCCCTGGGCCGAGCAAGCGCCCGACGCCTGGCTCAACCCGGCGCCGGCCCCCCATGCGCGACAACACGCCAGCCACAAGGGCACGCACGGGGACGTGGCGGTGGTGGGCGGCGAGGGCCTGGCGCGGCGCGGTCAGGGCATGCAAGGCGCGGCCGTGCTGGCGGCGCAAGCGGCCTTGCATGCGGGGGCCGGCCGGGTGCTGCTGGCCTGGACCGATGCGCCCGACGCGGCCCCGGCCCTGCCCCCCGAGTTGATGCCCCGGCAGTGGCAGGCCCTGCCCCTTGATTCGCTCACGGTGGTGGCCGGCTGTGGTGGCGGCCTGGCGCTGGACGAGGTGCTGGCGCCGCTGATTCGCCACAGCGCCCGCCTGGTGCTGGACGCCGACGCCCTGAATGCGCTGGCGCGTGACCCGCAGCTGCAGGCCCTGCTGGCGGCGCGTGGCCAGCAACACGGGGCCCAGGCCACGGTGCTGACCCCGCACCCGCTGGAGGCGGCGCGCCTGCTGGCCACCGACACCGCCCAGGTGATGGCCGACCGCCTGCAGGCCGCGCAAACCCTGGCCGATCGCCACGGGGTCACGCTGGTGCTCAAGGGATCGGGCACGGTGATCGCCGCGCCCGGACAGGTGCCACAGGTCAACCCCACCGGCAATGGCCGGCTGGCCTGTGGCGGCACCGGCGATGTGCTGGCCGGCCTGATCGGCGCGCGCATGGCGCAAGGTCTGGCCGGGCCGCTGGCGGCGCAAGCGGCGGTGTGGCAACACGGGGCGCTGGCGGATCGATGGCCCGCCGACCACGCCCTGACCGCCGGCGCCCTGGCGCGTGCGCTGAGCTGAGCCGCCGCCCGCGCGCGGCCGGGCAACGCCCAGGGCCGCGTGCCAGCCTCAGCGACGGCGGCTGGCCTTGCCCGGCTTGGGCCCGGCACGCTTGGCTGGCTTGGCGCTGGCCGTGCGGGCGGTCTTGACCGCCTTGCCCGCACGGGCGCCCTCCTTGCCGGCTTTGCCGGACTTGCCCGCAAACGCCAGATCGTCGTCGCGAGCGGCCGCGCCGTCTTTCTCGCGCGGGGCGCGCTGCAGCAGATCGCGCTCGAGCGGCACGAGGCGAAAGTCGATCTTGCGCGCATCCAGGTCGACCCGGCTGACCTGCACATTCACCCGGGTGCCAATGCTGTAGCGGATGCCGGTGCGCTCGCCGCGCAATTCCTGGCGCACCTCGTCAAAGCGGAAGTACTCGCCGCCCAGCTCGGTGATGTGCACCAAGCCTTCCACATACAGGCTGTCGAGCGTCACAAACAGGCCAAAGCTGGTGGCCGAGCTGACGACGCCGGCGTATTCCTCGCCCAGGTGCTCGCGCATGTACTTGCACTTGAGCCAGGCCTCCACATCGCGGCTGGCCTCGTCGGCACGGCGCTCGTTGGCGCTGCAGTGCAGGCCCGCGGCCTCCCAGGCTTGCTGCTCGCGCGGGTTCATGCGCACCCGCGGGGCAGCGGCCTGTTGCGCGCCCGGTTCGGACTTGCGCTTGCTCAGGCGCCGCGTCAGATCGGCCTGCGCCTGGCCCGGGGTGGGCAAGGCTGGCAGCGCATAGCGGCGCTCGTCCAGGATGGCCTTGATGACCCGGTGCACCAGCAAATCGGGGTAGCGCCGGATCGGGCTGGTGAAGTGGGTGTAGGCCTCGTAGGCCAGGCCAAAGTGGCCGCTGTTGACGGGCGTGTAGATGGCCTGTTGCATGGAGCGCAGCAGCATGGTGTGGATTTGCTGCGCATCGGGTCGCTCGCGCGTGGCCAGGGCGATCTGCTGGAATTCGCGGGTGTGCGGGTCTTCGCTGACCGACAGGCCCAGGCCCAGCGAGCGCAGGTACTGGCGCAGGATCTCGCGCTTCTCGGGGGTGGGGCCCTCGTGCACCCGGAACAGCCCGGGGTGCTGGGCCTGCGCCAGAAAGTCGGCGCTGCAGACGTTGGCCGCCAGCATGGCCTCTTCGATCAGGCGGTGCGCGTCGTTGCGCACGCGCGGCACGATTTTTTCGATGCGACCGCTGTCGTCGCACACGATCTGCGTCTCGGTGGTTTCAAAGTCCACCGCCCCGCGGCGCTGGCGCTCGGCCAGCAGCGCGCGGTAAATGTCGTGCAGGTGCAGCAGGTCTTGCACCCGCTCGGACCGCTTTTGCGCCTCGGGCCCCCGGGTGTTGGACAGAATCGCCGCCACCTCGTTGTAGGTAAAGCGCGCATGGCTGTGCATCACCGCCGGGTAGAACTGGTAGGCGTGCACCTGCCCCTCGGCATTGATCATCATGTCGCAGACCATGCACAGGCGGTCCACATCGGGGTTGAGCGAGCACAGGCCGTTCGAGAGCTTCTCGGGCAGCATGGGAATCACGCGGCGCGGGAAGTACACGCTGGTGGCGCGGTCGTAGGCGTCGATGTCGATCGGGCTGCCCGTCTTGACGTAGTGGCTCACGTCGGCAATGGCCACCAACAGGCGCCAGCCCTTGCCTCGGCCCACGCGGGCGGGCATGCCGTACACCGCGTCGTCAAAGTCGCGCGCGTCCTCGCCGTCGATGGTCACCAGCGGCACATCGCGCAGGTCCACACGGCCTTTGCGATCGGTGGCGCGCACCTTGTCGGGCAGGGCCCGGGCCTCGTCCAGGCAGGCGTCCGAGAACAGATGCGGCACCCCATATTTGCGCACCGCGATCTCGATCTCCATGCCCGGGTCGTCGATCTCGCCCAGCACCTCGGCCACACGGCCGACCGGCTGGCCATAGAGCGCCGGTGGCTCGGTCAACTCGACCACCACCACCTGGCCCGGCTTGGCCTCGCCGGTGGCGCCCTTGGGAATCAGCACGTCCTGACCGTAGCGGCGGTCTTCGGGGGCCACCAGCCACACGCCCGCCTCATGCAAGAGGCGGCCAATGATGGGGGTCTTGGGGCGCTCCACGATTTCCACCACCCGGCCCTCGGGGCGGCCCTTGCGGTCCAGGCGCACCACGCGCACCTTGACGCGGTCCTTGTGCAAGACCGCACGCATCTCATTGGGCGGCAAAAACACATCGGGTTGGCCATCGTCGCGAAGCAGAAATCCGTGGCCGTCGCGGTGACCTTGAACGGTCCCTAAAAATTCTTCCAGCATCCCGCTGGTTGGAGCCGATTTTTTGATATACAATCCTTGTATTCCTGAAAGCCCAGGTGGCGGAATTGGTAGACGCACTAGTTTCAGGTACTAGCGCTGCGAGGCGTGGAGGTTCGAGTCCTCTCCTGGGCACCAATCTTAAACGTGTTTCCTTGTGAAATGCGTGTCGGTTGAACAAATAGCCGCTCTCACAAAGAGCGGCTTTTTTGTTTCTGACGTTTGCTGCAGCAGACCACGAAAACATCGCTGGCAACAGCGCCCCCAAGCCCCCTGGTCACCTGCCCTGGCGCTCCCCGATGGGGCGCTCGCCCAGCGCGTCCCAGCCCGGCATGGGCGACCAGCAATCGATGATCGCACGCGGCGCCTGCGGCACGCGCTCGCGCAGGTAGCGCCGCACCAGCGGCTCGGCCATCCAGGGCGCGGTGGGGCCGCCGCTGAAAATGCCCGTGGGCATCACCTGCCATCGCCCATCCACCTCGTGCAGCAACACCACCGCATCGCGCAAGGTGTCGAACTGGGCTTGCGCCAGCCACCAGCGGCCCTGCTGTTGCAAACCCAGCAAGCGGGCCGATGCAGAATCCGGCGGGCTGTGGGCCTTGAGTTGGGCCAATACTTGCGCATGCGCGGGCGCGTCGGCGCCAATGCCTTGCACCGCCCGGCAGTCGCGCGTGAGCTGGGTCCACCATTGATCGAGCTGGCCGCGCACATCCACCGGTCGGCCGCTCACCCGCAACAGACATGGCCCGCCGTCGCAGGCCAGCTCCAGGTGCGTGAGCGGCAAGAGCAGGCCCAGGGCCAGCAACACCGACAGGGCCGTGCGCCGTTTCACCGCTCGATGGCGTGGGCCTGCAACTGTTCGAGCGTCAGGTGCTGCAGCGCGCGGTGGTGCGTGGCCGCCAGCACCACCGGCGGCGCCACCCCCGCCAGATAGGCCTCTTTCCAGCGCAAGGCGCACAGGCACCAGCGATCGCCGGGGCGCAGGCCCGCAAAACGGTACTCGGGGCGCGGGGTGATGAGGTCGTTGCCCTGCTCGCGCGAGAAGGCCAGGAACTCGGCCGTGACCCGGGCACAAACCACATGCGAGCCGGTGTCATCCTCCCGTGTGTGGCAGCAGCCATCCCGGAAATATCCGGTCAAGGGATCAAACGAGCAGGCCTGCAAGGGCGTACCAAGAACATTCAGGGCGGTCATGGGCGGGGGATCGATCTGGGGCACAACAGTGGCGCGAGCCTACGCCTTTGCCGCTGGCTTTGCGCGGGCAGGGGTTTGCGCAGGCGCGCTGGGGGTCAGGTCAATGCCCTCGTGAGCGGCGACCCGCTCGAGGGCTTGCTCAAAGAGGGCACGCGCCGAGCCCGACACCGCGCTCAGGTAGGCATGCAGGCGGGCATCGTCGGTTCCGTTGTTCAAGCACTCCTGGCTGTATTGCTCAAAACTGGCCAGCTGGGCGATCAACTCGGCCACATGGCGCGGGCACTCACACAAGACCGCACTGGAAATGCCCGCCACCCGCGTCAGGGTTGCCTCGTCGTATTTGCGCGGTGGGATCAGGCCCGTGGGTCGGGTCTGGCCCAGGCTGTGCATGGGGTCGACCCACAGCAAGGCCTGGATCTGTTCGGCCAACTCCGCATCCCCCAGGGGCGCGCGGCGCACCTGAAAGCCAGCGGCGCGCAAGGCGTCGATCACCGGGTCCTGGCCAAAGCGGTACACCACCAGCACCTGCGCGACCCCCAGCTGCGCCCGCACGCGCAGCAGCGCGGCCTGGCTGGCCCGGTGCAAGGTGCTCACGGCCACCACCAGCAGATCGGGGGCAGTGTCCAGCACCAGGGCTTGGGCGCTGGCCAGGTCGGGCAAGACCTGCAGCACCTGCAGGTGGGCGCGGCCCAGGTGGGCGAGCACCGGCGCCGACTGCAGGCGGGTGGCCAGCGGCAGCCCCACCACCACGCAGCGCAAGGCTTGCGCCGGGTCATGCGTGCCGGGCTGGGCCTGGCGTTGGCGGTGCCAGAGCGCGCCCAGCTGCGCGGCCGACAGGCGCGCCAGGGTGCTGATGGCATGCCCGGCTTCGGTGAGCTGGCGCAACAAGCTGGCACGCAGCACGTCCTCGTCGCCATACAGCCGGTGCCGACCCTCGGTTTTGTGGGGAGAGAAAGCGCCATAACGGTTCTCCCAGACCCGGAGGGTGGACACCGGGACACCGCTTTGCGAGGACACCGCGCCAATCCGGTGCAAGGTTGCTTCGTCGATCATGGGCCCTAGTTGAGTAGATTATGAACAGCAATATAGCCCAAGAACCAGGCAATAATCTACTCACTTAGGGAAAGTGCGGTAAATTGCAGCTTTCCCAACCGAAAGGTGACCAGATGCTGAGCAAGAAAACCCAACTGTGCGTGGACGTGCTGGTGACCATGGCCTCGGCCTCGCCCACCGAGGCGCTGAGCACGCAGGTGCTGTCGCAACACCTGCGGGTGTCGCTGTCGCATCTGGAGAGCATCCTCAAGACGCTGCGCGAAACCGGCTTTGTGCGCTCGGTCCGTGGGCCGGGCGGTGGCTACCTGCTGCAGGTGCGGCCCGACCAGACCAGTGTCTGGCAGGTGGTGGAGCGGGTGGAGCCGGCCGCCAGTGTGCTGGTGCTCGAGCCGGTGCCCAACGCGCTGATCGAGGGCCTGGAACACGACTTTCACCAGGCCTGCTGCGAGCACCTGCAGCGCATGATGCTCAGCGCTTTCGTCAAACCCATGCCCGATCTGCGCCAGCGGCCCAGCGTTCAACCCCTGGGCTTTCGCCTGGGGCCCAAGCCCGAGGTGCTGCGCCCCGTGGCCCCCAATTCGGTGTTCCAGCTGTCGGCGTTCATGCAGGCGGCCTGAGCGGGCGCATTGAACGTGCCCCCCATCAAAGCCCTGCATTGGTGGCGGCAAGACCGGCGCCTGCACGACAACCCGGTGCTGGGGCGGTCCTTGCAGATCGCCCAGCATGGGTCAGGCGCCTGGCTGGGCGTGACGGTGGACGACCCGGCGCAGGACGCGCCCACCGCCTGGGGCTTTGCGCGCCGGGGCCCGCATCGCCGCCGCTGGGAGGCGATGACAGCGCGCGCCTTGCGCGATGCCCTGCACGCCCATGGCCAGTCGCTGGTTTGCCTGCGCGGCGACCCGGTTGAGGTCTTGCACCAACTCTGGCTGGCGCTGGATCGCCCCGTCGTGGTGTGCGAAGACGTGGCCGCCCCCGAGGAGCAGGCCCAGGTTCGGGCCTTGCGCGCCCTGGGCGTGACCGTGCAGACCGTGTGGTGCAGCACCCTGTGGGCGCCCGAGGACCTGCCCGCGCCGCCCGAGAAACTGCCCGACACCTTCACCTCGTTTCGCCAGGCCCTTGAGCGCCATGGCCGCCCACCGGCCAAGCCCCTGCCCGTTCCCGCCACCTGGCCCATGGCCCTGGCGCCCGAGCAGCTCGCGCAAGCCTTGGCACGCTGGCCCAATGCCCCGCTTGAGGCGCTGCAGATCCCCGAGGCCGCGATCGACCCACGCACCACCGTGGCATGGGACACGCCGGCCTTTGGCGCCGGCGAAGAGGCGGCGCTGGCGCATGTGGCGCGCTATGTGGCGCGCGGCCTGCCGCATCACTACTTTGACACGCGCAACGGCCTGCTGCACACCGACGACTCGACCAAATGGTCGCCCTGGCTGGCCACCGGCGCCCTGTCGGCGCGCCAGGCCTGGGCGGCGGTGGCGGCCTTCGAGACCACGCATGGCGCCAGCAAAAGCAGTGGCTGGATCCGCTTTGAGCTGCTGTGGCGCGATCACTTCCGATGGCTGCATCGCAAGCACGGCGCCCGCCTGTACCGCGCAGGGGGCCTGCACCCCGACGGCGCGCCGCGTCCGCGCCCCAGGCCCGATGCGCTGGCGCGCTGGTGCGAGGGCCGCACGGGCGAGCCCCTGGTCGATGCCGGCATGCGCGAATTGGCCGCCACGGGATTTCTGTCCAACCGGCTGCGCCAGATCGTGGCCAGCTACCTGATCCACGACCTGCAGGGCGACTGGCGCGCGGGCGCGGCCTGGTTCGAGTCGCGCCTGATCGATTTTGATGTGCACAGCAACCAGGGCAACTGGTTGTACCTGAGCGGGCATGGCACCGACCCGCGCGGTCACCGTCGCTTTGACCCGGTGCGGCAAGCGCAGCAATACGACCCGGACGGCGCTTACCGCCGGCGCTGGGCCAAGGCCTGACGGCGGATCAAACCATGGGGCCCGACGGGCTCAGGGTGCGCTGTGCTCGGTGAGCTCGAGCTGCTCGACCGGCAAGCCCATGCCGGCCAGGCGATCGAGCAGGGCCCGGTAGCGCTGCGGATCGACCTTGGGCTGGCGCGAGAGGATCCAGAGGTATTCGCGCCGAGGTTCGCTGACGGCCACCAGGTCGTAGGCCGGGTCCAGGTCCACCACCCAGTAATCGCCCCAGACCAGCGGCAGCCATGACAACCAGGCGGGGGCAAAGCGCACCTGCAAGGTGGCCGACTGCGCGCCGCCCAGCTGGCGTGCCAGGCCTTGCGCCTCGATCATTTCCCCGCTGGCCTTGCGGCAGCGGTTGATGACCTGCAGCTCACCGGTGGCCTGCGCACGGTATTCGGCGCTGGTGTCGCGGGCGCACTGGCGCTGGAACCAGTTGGGCAGTTTGGCCACCTCGTACCAGCGGCCCAGATAACGCGGCACGTCCAAGGCCGGCACCGCCTGCATGGGGGCCGAGGCCTGGGCCTGGGCCGCCCACAGCAAGCCGCCCAGCACCAGGGCTTGAAGCCAAGGCCCGCGCAGCGGGCTCGAAAAAAAAGATCGGGTCATGGGGACAGTCTAAGCGCTTTGCCGGTTTGGGGCCTTCAGAGCCCTTGCCCCGCGGGCGTTTAGCGCCCCCGCGCCCTCAGTCGAACATATCGGGCTCGGTGCGCACCAGGTCGTCCCAGATGGCCTGGAAGTGCAGCCAGCCGATGTATTCGCTGCCCACATGCTCGCGGCTGTAGCGGGCCTTGTCGGGCGGCACCAGCAGGGGTTTGCGGCCGCTGGCGTCGATCAGGAGTTGCTGGCGGCAGCAGCGCTCGAGCGCGATGAACCAGAAGGCCGCCGCCTCGATGCTGTGGCGGCTGACGGTCAGCAGGCCATGGTTCTGGTGGATCGCGGCCTTGACGCCACGGAACCAGTCGGCCACGGCCAGTCCCGCTTTTTCCTCCACCGCCACCTTGCCACCCTCGTCGGTGATGACGGCATGGTCCTCGAAGAAGGCACACGCGTCTTGCGAGATCGGCGCCAGGGGCTGGCCAAGCGAGGAAAAGGCGGTGCCGTAGACGGTGTGCGCATGGCACATGGCCACGATGTCCGGATGCGCCTCGTGCACGGCGGCGTGCAGGACAAAGCCGGCGCGGTTGATGGCGTGCTGCCCCTCCACCACGCGGCCTTCGTGGTCGGCCAGGATCAGGTTGGACACCTTGACGTGGCGAAAGTGCACCGCCATGGGATTGGTCCAGTACAGCTCGGGGTGCTCGGGGTCGCGCACCGTCAGGTGGCCGGCAAAGCCGTAGTCGAGGTCGGCGCGGGCAAAGGCGCGGCAGGCCGCCACCAGGCGCTCCTGCAAATGGCGCCGCTGGGCGCGCACATCGCTGTGCTGCGGCATGAGCGGAAAGATCAGGCCGGGCTGATCGGGCTGGTAGATCGAGGTCTTGCCGTGCACGGCGGGGTCGTATCGGGTGGCGGCGGGTTCACGCATGCGGGGGTCTCCGGTCGGGTGGGCCGCGGCGGGCAGCGCGGCCACACCGGGCATGATGGCCCAAGCGGCTGCCTTTGACAAACGACGAACGCTCAATCATGGTTGAAATGCCGTCAACTGTGCCCGCAGGCGCGCAGGCCACGTTCGGGCGATGCGCCCCCCTTGGCGCGGTGGCCTCAGGCCGCGCGCGGCAGCGGCATGGGCTGCATGCGGATCACGCCAAAGGGGCAGCGGCGCGCGCACAGGCGGCAGCCGGTGCAGGCGATCGCGTCGTGCAAGACCGCGTGCTTGCGCCAGCCCTGTGGCTGCAGGCTCAGCACATCCACCGGGCACGCGGCCACGCACCAGCCGCAGCCGGTGCAGCGGTCGGTGGCAATCTCGGGCAGCAGGGCAAGCGGGGCATCGGCCATGCCCTTCATTCTGGCACGCCAGGGTCGGCCGCTCAGGCCGGGCTGCGGGCCTGGCCGCGCGTCCAGTCGGGCAAGGGGGCGCTGCGGTGCAGCACATCGGTGTGCAACCAGATGGCGCTGCGCCGTGCGCGCTCGGCCACCGTGTCCAGCGGCAGCTGCTGGTAGTCGTCGTTGAACACCTCGAAGCTGTGGTCGCCCCGGTAGCCGATCCGCTCGAGCCGCAGCACCAGATCGGCCAATTGCTCGCTGTGCACGCCCTCGCCCGGAAAGACGCGGAAGGTGCGCGCGGTCGTCATGCGCTCCTCAAAACTCGGCGTCTCCTGCCACATGAAGTCCGAGAGCTGGACCAGGAAGATCTTGCTGGGGTCCAGGTCCTCGATGGCCGCGAGCGGGGTGCCCGCGGCAAAGATGTGAAACGAGTCCAGGCCGATGCCCAGATTGGGGCAATCGGCGCGTTGCACCACGTCCCAGGCGGTGGTGAACTCGTTGACATGGCGCCCCCACGAGAGGCCCTCGTACGCGATGCGAATGCCCAGCGGCACGGCGAGCATGGCGAGCTTGCGCAGGTCGGCCGCGATCTGATCGAGATCGCCCGTGGCATGGCGCGAGGTGGACGAGCAGGCCAGCAAGACCTTGGCCCCGGTGGCCGCGCACATCTGCAGCATGGACTTGGCGATATCGATCTTGTAGCCGTGCAAATGACCCGACAGGCCCTCGAAATCGCGCAGCACCTGAAAGCCAGTGGGGCGCAAGCCGCTCTGGCGCACCGCCTGCACCGCCGCCTCGACCCCGCCAGGATGGCCGACCAGGTCGCGCGCCATCAGCATGACCTGCGAAAAGCCCGCCCGCTTCATGGCCGCCAGCTTGGCCTCCAGGCTGCCGGCCAGGGTGATGGTGTCCATGCCGTAACCGGCCAGCATGTTCATGGCCGCGGCCCTCATCAGCGGTGCACCAACTCAAACGCCAGGCTGCCCAGGGTGCTGCGCGTGAGCGCGCCCCGGTCTTCGGGGTGCAGCTGGCTCGACTCGACAAACTCCACGCCCCGCGCCTTCAGGGCCTGCACGGCCGCGGCCACATCGGGGGTGCCCAGGCCCAGGCGCTGCAGGCATTCGGGGGAGTCCTCGCCCGAATCCATCCAGGGCTCGGGCTCGACCAGCTGCCACAGAAAGCCGCCGCAAGGACTCTTCATCAGCTTGCCCTTGGGCAGGATGCCAAAGCGCTGCTCGTCGGGGATGCTCTGGAAATCGAACATCTGCTCGAAATAGGTCAGCCAGTCGGCGCTGCGGCCCATGCCGATGTACTGCACCACGCCAAAGTAGGCCATGCCGGCCAGGGCGGGCGGGTGCGGATCGACGGTGGGAATCGGTTTGAAGTCGATGTCGTAAATCGAGAACTCGTCCCAGCGATCGACAAAGTAAAAACGGCTGCCGCCCGGGCCGTGGATGGCCGGGATGTGCAGCTCCATGGCCTGCGCATGGCTGGGCACGCCCCAGGCCCCCAGCTCGATGCAACGCTGGTGCGCGCGCAGGGCGTCCTGCACCCGAAACGCGACAGCGGAGAGCACCGGGGCGCCATCGGCATTGCGGCTCACGCGCGCGTCGTCAGGGTTGGCATTGACCACCAGGTTCATGCCGCCCTGGCGGTACAGCGTCACCTCGCGCGAGCGGTGCCGCGCCACGGGTCGAAAGCCCATGTTCTCAAGCACCTGCCCCAGGGCCTGCGGGCGGCTGGTGGCGTACTCGATGAATTCGATGCCCGCCAGGCCCAGCCGGTTGGGCGGGGCGGGCACATCTTCGCGATCAGGCGTTCGGTTCATGGCAAGGGCGCATGGCGTGGAAAAGGACGGGCCCTGGGCTAGGGGCGCTATTCAGGCGTAACTCAGGCGTAACTCAGGCGGGCCACACGGCGCAGCGCCTCGGCGGTGGTGCTGGGCAGGCCAAAAAATTCCAGATAGGCCGGGATCTGCTCGAAGAGCATGTCCGAACCGATTTGCGTGCGGCAGCCGCGCGCCTGCGCCGCGGCCAGAAAGGCCGTGGTTTCGGTGCGCATGACCACCTCGCCCACAAAGGTGTTGGGCGAGAGCCGGGCGGGGTCGAGGGGCAAGGGGTCGCCCTCGTTCATGCCCAGCGGGGTCGCGTTGACCACCAGGTCATACCCGGCGGGGTCTTGCTGCTGCACCTCAAGCTCGATGGCCGGGTAGTTCTCGCGCAGGCGCTGCGCCAGCGCGGCGCAGGCGGCGGGATTGGCGTCATACAGGCCCAGGGCCGCGACACCGCTGGCGGCCAGCGAGGCGGCAATCGCACAGCCCACGCCGCCGTTGCCCACCACCAGGGCGCGCGCACCAAAGAGCTCAAAGCCCTTGCGGCGCACCCCCCGCACAAAGCCGGCGCCATCGAACATGTCACCGGCCAGGCGGCCGTCGGGCAATCGCTTGACCGCGTTGCAGGCACCGGCCACGCGCACCGTGGGCGTGAGCTCGTCGAGCAGATCCACCGTCGTCACCTTGTGCGGCATGGTGATCAGGGCGCCGCGGATGTTGGTGAGCTTGAAGATGTTGCGCAGAAAGTCGGGATAGTGCTCGACCGTGCACCCCATGGGCACCACCACCGCATTGATCCCCGACTCCTCGAAGTAGGGGTTGTAGATCATGGGGGACTTGAAGGTGTGGGTGGGGTAGCCGATGTGGGCAATCAGCTCGGTCTGGCCGTCGATCATGGGGCCTCCGTCAAGCGCTCGCGCAACCAGTCGGCCATGCGCTCGAAGGACGCGCGCGAGGCATCGCAATACGATTTGGCGCGCAAATAACCGTGGATCAGGCCAGGGCCGCGGTCGAGCACGACCGGCACGCCGCTGGCCTGCAGGCGCTCGGCGTAGGCCACGCCCTCGTCGCGCAGCGGGTCAAACTGCGCCACCGCCACATAGGCCGGTGGCAAGCCCTCGTGGCTGTCGGCCAAGAGCGGCGCGGCCAGTGGATGGCGCAGGTCGGCCGGGTTGGGGCAGTAGCTGGCATTGACCGCCGGCATCGAGGCCACGGTGATCACCGGGCCGTTGGGGTTTTCCAGGTGCGAGGGGCGGTTCATCGAAAAGTCGACCGCCGGGTAGACCAGCAACTGCGCCCGCAGGCGGCAGTCGCTGCCACGATGCACCAGGGTTTGCGAGGCCGCCAGATTGGCCCCCGCGCTGTCGCCGCCAATGGCAATGGCGCGCGCATCCAGGCCCAGTGCCTGCGCGTTCGCAAAGGCCCAGCGCACCACCGCGCTGCACTCGTGCACCGCCCGCGGGAAAGGCCGCTCGGGGGCGAGCGCGTAGTCCACGCTGATCACCACCTGCTGGTTGCGCGCGGCGATGCCGCCGGTGATGTCCCAATGCGTTTCGGGGCTGCCCTGCATCCAGGCGCCGCCGTGCATGTAGATCAGGGCCGGCGCCAAGGCCGGGGCGCCGGCGGCGCGAAACTCGCGCACCCGCACCTGCCCGCCTTCGGGCACGTCGATCCAGTGCTCGCGGGTTTGCAGGCCCGGTGCGTCGGGCTCGCGCATGGCGCGCGCCACCACCTCAAAATGCGCGCGTCGCTCGGCCGCGCCGCTGCTGGCCGGCAGGGTGGACCAGGCTTGCTGCCAGTCGCGCAAAAAGTCGTGCAGCTGCGGATCCATGCCGGCGGGAAGTCCAGTCTGGCCCATGCCTTATCCTTTGTAACCCAAGAGGCGCGGCAACCACAGCACCGCATCGGGCACATAGGTCAGGAAGGCCAGCGCGGCGATCAGCACCCAGATGAAGGGCATGGTCTCGCGGATCACGGCGGTGAGCGGCTGGCGCGACATGTTGGCGCAGATAAAGAGGAGCAGGCCGTAGGGCGGTGTGATCAGGCCGATCATCAGGTTCACCGTCACGACCAGGCCAAAGTGGACCATGTCGATGCCCAGGGCTTGTGCGGCCGGGATCAGGATGGGCACCACCACCAGCAAAATCGTGCCGCCTTCGAGCAAGGCGCCCAGGATCAGCAGCAAGACGTTGACCATCAGCAAAAAGCCGGCCTTGGACAGTTCGTAGCCCGCCAGCCAAGCCTGCACATCCTTGGGCAGGTCTTCCTTGGTGACCACATAGTTGAACACCATGGCCCCGGCGATCAACATGCCCACCGAGGCCATCTGACGACCGCTGGAGAGCAGCGCGGTGTACATGCCGCTTGGGGTCACCGAGCGGTACAGCACGATCGACACCACCAGGGTGTAGAGCGCGGCCACGGCGGCGGCTTCGGTGGGGGTCATCACGCCGCTGTAAATGCCGCCGAGCAGCACCACCGGCATCATCAATGCGGGCAAGGCACGGATGGTGATGGGCAAAAATTCGCGCATGGGCACCGCCGGCTCGACCGGAAAGTTGCGCTTGTGCGCCAGGTAGCCGTTGAGGCCCATCATCACCAGCGTCATCACCAGGCCGGGGATCACACCGGCGGCAAACAGGTAGCCGATCGAGGTGTCGGAAATGAGGGCGTACAGCACCAGCGGAATCGAGGGCGGGATGATGGGGCCAATGGTGGCCGTGGCGGCGGTGATGGCCGCCGCATAAGCCGGGGTGTACTTGCCGTCCTTGGTCATCATGTCCATGGTCAGCTTGCCCACGCCCACCACATCGGCGACCGCCGAGCCGGACATGCCCGAGAAGATCAGCGAGGAGACCACGTTCACATGGCCCATGCCGCCACGAAAGCGGCCCACCAGGGCATTGCACCAGGCAAGCAGGCGGTCCGAGAGCGAACCCAGGTTCATGATCTCGCTGGCCAGGATGAAGAGCGGGATGGCCAGCAGCGTGTAGCTGTTCATCATGCCCTGCAGGATCTGCTCGGCGGCAATGCCAACGTCCTGGCCCGAGATCATCAGGTACACCACCGAGGCGCCAATCATCGACAGGCCAATGGGCAGGCCAAACAGGCTCAGGCCCGCGATGGTGATCACGCACCAGGCAAAAGGGGTCAAACCAAGAATCGTCATGCCGGCTCCTGCTGCACGGATTGGGCGATCACGCTGTCCTAGACCAGTCGGCCGCGCAGCGCGTCGTAGGCGATGCCGGCGTGGCGCACGATCATCGAGATGGCGAACAGCATGTACACCGAGAAGACCCAGTTCATGGGAATGCCCAGGCTGGCACTGCGCTCGACCTTCATGAAGCTGATGTAGGACCAGCTGGCCGGCAGGCTCAGGGCCAGGATCACCACCAGCGCCGTGCTGGCGATGATGGTGAGCACCCGACGCACCTGCGGCTTGAGCAGGGCGTAGACCATGTCAAAGCGGATGTCGTCGCTGTTGCGCATGACCAGGGACGCGCCCCAGAAAATGCCCCACAACCAGACCAGGTTGCAGACCTCGTCGGTCCAGGCCAGCGGCAGGTTGATGACGTAACGGAACACCACCTGCAGGATGAAGGCGATGAACATCACCGCCATCATCAGCGCCAGCACCGCGTCGGCCAGGCGACGCATTGGCCCGTTCGGGCCCAACCAGGTTTTCATGGGTCAACTCCTGGGGCGATCAGATCACAGCTTGCTGATGCGGTCGAGCATGCCCGCCGGCCAGTCGGCGGCAAACTTGGACTTGGCGTAGGCGTCGAGCACGTGCTTGCGGAAGGCCGCCAGGTCGGGGGTGTAGATCTCGAGGCCCTGCGCCTTCAGGAAGGTCTCCTGCTCGACATCGTCCTTGAGCGCCAGCGCGGTCACCGCGTCGGCAAACTTGTCGGCCGCTTCCTGCACGCGCTTTTGCTGGGCCGCGTTCATGGTGTTCCACTTGCTCAGGCTGATGGCAAACAGGTTGTTGGCGACCAGGTGGCCGGTCTTGACGATTTGCGAGGAGACCTCGTAGAACTTCATCGAGCGCACGGCGCCCAGCGGGTTGTCCTGCGCGTCGATGGCGCCGGTCTGCAGGGCCGTGTAGACCTCGGTGAAGGCCAGCGGGGTGGGGTTGGCGCCCATGGCGGTGCCCACAAACTGCCAGCCCTCGCCCGGGGGCATGCGCAGCTTGACGCCCGCCAGATCGGCCGGGGTCATGATTTTCTTCTTGGTGCGCAGGCCCAGGTGGCGGATGCCGATATAGGGCACCGACAGGACCTTGATGCCCATCTGCTTTTCCATCATGGCAAAGAGTTCCTTGCCCACATCGCTGGCGAACACCTTCTTCATGTGCACATGGTCACGGAAGATGTAGGGGGTGGTGACGATGCTCCAGGCCGGGATCTGCTTTTGCACGTCGAATGCGGCCAGGTTGGCCAGGTGCAGGTTGCCGCGTTGCATGGCCACCGGCTCGGTGCCCTGCTTGTACAGGGTGGCGCCAAAGTAGGGCTTGAAATCGAATTCCGGGCCCAGGTTCTTGCCAAACACATCGCGCAGCACCGCGGCACGCGGGTCGGCCTCGGCCACGGTGTCGGAGTAAATCAACTCGATCTTGGCTTGCGCCGAGGCAAAGGTCGGCAGCGTGGTGGTGGCAGCGGCCGCGAGTGCGCCCAGGGCGCTGCGACGGGACATGGCGAAGGTCATGGAAAGTCTCCTTGAGATGGGTCCGGTGGAAGCCAACAGGCAGACGCCTGCACAGATCAGGCGACGGTTTGATATTAACCATCTGGTTAATTCATTTGCCTAGTGATTACCCTGATGAGGGTTGCCATGAGCGGGCGCGCCCTGCCCTGACGGCTCGGCAGGGGGCATGAAACGGTGGGAAGCGTGCGGCGCGTGGGGCGCAGGCCGCGGCGCGATCAGGCCAGCACCAGGCCCAGAATCATTTGCACCGCATGCTCGCGGCCCAGGGTTTGCGCCTTGCCCGCACTGGCCCGCTGCTCGAAGATGGTGCCAAAGGTGTGGCGGTTCGAGACGTTGAAAAAACTCACGGCCGAGATGGCCGCGTGGATGTCCACCGGGTCCAGACCGGTGCGGAACAGGCGCTCGGCGCAGCCGCGCTCGTAGAGCTCGCGCACCGCGTCGATGGCGTTGGCGTTGAGCTGGCGGATGGTGCGGCTTTGGCGCAGGTAGTCGGCGCGGTGGATGTTCTCGCTCATCACCAGGCGGATGAAGTCCTCGTTGTCGCGGTGGTGGTCGTAGGTGAACTCCACCAGGTGGCGCAGCGCCTGCACCGGCGGCATGTCACCCAGGTGCTGGGCCGACTCCACCGTCCGCATGCGCCGGTACGCCTCTTCGAGCACGGCCAGGTAGAGCCCGTCCTTGCTGCCGAAGTAGTAGTAGATCATCCGCTTGCTGGTGCGCGTGGCCGCCGCGATCTCGTCGATGCGCGCACCGGCGAGGCCTTTGTCGGCAAACTCGGCCATCGCCACCTCCAGGATTTCCTCCATGGTGCGGGCGGGGTCCTTGCCACCGGCCGGACGCCCCACGCGGCCAGCCGCGGTCTTGGCCTGCGGTGTGGTGGGCTTGGCAGCGGCAGCAGTGGAGCGGGTGGCGGGCATGCGCGCAGTATAGGCGGGCCCAACCCTTCAGCGATCGCGTCAGGTCAATGGCACCGTCAGGTCGCGGATGACCTGGGCGGTGTCGGGGCGCACTCCGCGCCACCAGGCAAAGGCTTCGGCGGCCTGCTCGGCCAGCATGCCCACGCCATCGGCCAGTGCACGCACGCCGGCTTGCTGCGCCAGCGACAGAAAAGGCGTCAGCCCCTTGCCATAGGCCAGCTCGTAGGCCAGCGCCCCCGGCGCGAAGACCCCAGGCGGCAAGGGTGGCAACTCGGCCGTCAGGCTGGCCGAGGTGGCGTTGAAGACCACATCGAAGGAGCGTCCGGCCAGGGCCGCGTAGGCCAGGCCCTGCACCGGCACGGGCGAGCGCTGGTGCTGCTGCGCCAGCGCCACCATGTCCTGCGCCTTGGCCACCGTGCGGTTGACGATCACCAGTTCGGTCGGTTGCTCGGCCAGGATGGGCAGCAGCGCCCCACGCGTGGCCCCGCCTGCGCCCAAGATCAGCACGCGCTGGCCGCGCAGGGGACGGCCCAGGTTGTGCACCACGTCGCGCACCAGGCCCAC
>JBEBDJ010000068.1:0-27320 GCA_041157045.1 Pseudomonadota bacterium | reverse complement strand
GACCCACCGCCACCCCCATCGGCCAGACGGCGCGGAAGAACTTTTCCTTGACCTCCATCTTGCGCACCATGTAGTTGGCCGCGTAAATGATGGTGGCCAGCTTGGCCAGTTCGGAGGGCTGGAAATTGATCACGCCCAGCGAGATCCAGCGCCGCGCCCCGTTGACACCCTTGCCGATGAAGGGCACCAGCACGATCACCAGCAAGATGAGTGAGAGCACAAAGAGCGGCCGTGCCCACTGGTCCCAGCGGTCAATCGGCACCTGAAAGGCCAGCAGCGCCACCGAGCAACCGATCACGATCGAGATGATGTGGCGGGTCAGGAAATGCGTGTGCGAGTAGCGCGCAAAGCGCGGGTTATCGGGCATGGCAATCGAGGCCGAATAGACCATCACCATGCCCCACAGCACCAGCGCCACAATGACCCAGACCAGCGCCTGGTCCACCCCCGACAGGCGGGCGGGCGATGCGTTGCCATTGCGCGCAAAGTCATAGCCCCCCAGGTCGACGGGCAGGTGCTGAACCCCGCCATCTGCGGCGGCGCGACGGCCCGGCAGCATGCCGCGCAGGCCTTGGGTGATGCTGGCCCACTTGCTCATGCGCCCTCCAGGGTCAGGCCTGCGCGCTCGGCCAGGTCGACCACCGCCTGGCGGAAGACCTCGGCACGGTGCCCGTAATCGCGGAACATATCGAAACTGGCGCAGGCGGGCGACATCAGCACCGCATCGCCCGAGCGGGCCTGCTCGCTGGCGATCTGCACGGCCTGCGCCATGTCGCTGGCCTGGTGCTGCGGCACCTCGGTGCCGGCCAGCGCCTGGCCAATGGCCGGGCCGTCGCGGCCGATCAGGATCACCGCCCGCGCATGCAGGGCCACGGCGTCGGCCAGCGGCGCAAAATCCTGGCCTTTGCCGTCGCCGCCCAAAATCACCACCACCCGGCGCTCGGCGCCCAGGCCGCGCAGCGCGGCCACGGTGGCGCCCACATTGGTGCCCTTGCTGTCGTCAAAGTACTCCACCTCGTGCACGATGGCCACCGGCTCGACGCGGTGCGGCTCGCCACGGTATTCGCGCAGGCCGTACAGCATGGGGCCCAGCGGCGCGCCGGTGCTGCTGGCCAGGGCCAGCGCGGCCAGCGCATTGGTGGCGTTGTGCAGGCCGTGGATGCGCAGCGCGTCGGCGGGCATGAGGCGCTGCAAAAAAAGGTCTTCGGCTTCGCCACGGCGGCGCTTGATGGTCTCGTCGGCGGGCAAGGCGCGCACCAGCCAACTCATGCCGTTGACGCGCTCGATGCCCCAGTCGCCGGGGCGCTGCGGCATGTCGGCGCCAAAACACACATGCGCGCGCAGCTGGGGCTTTTGCAGGCGCACGCGCACCGGCGCGGGCAGCATGGCCATGACCAGCGGGTCCTCGCGGTTGAGCACCATCAGCGCCTGCTGGCCAAAAATGCGCGCCTTGGCCTGGCCGTAGGCGGCCAGGCTGCCGTGCCAGTCCAGGTGGTCCTGCGTCAGGTTCAGGACCACCGCGGCGGTGGGCTCGAAATCGTCGCAGGCGTCGAGCTGAAAGCTCGAGAGCTCCAGCACCCAGGCCTGCGGCAAGCCCAGGTCCACCGGCGCGGGGGGCGGCGGCACGAGCACCGGGGCGGGCGCGTCGTCGGCGTCGGGGCTCGCATCGGCATCGGCCGCTGCCGGGGTCTCGGGGGCGGCGTCCAGGGCAGGCGCAGGGGTGTCGGGCGCGGCCGCATCCTCGGCCAGCGCCAAGGCCGGGGCGACCGCATCGGCCGGCCGATCGCCGTCCAGCTCGGGGGCGTCGGCTTGGGGCTGGGCCGCCAGCGCGGGCGCCTCATCGAGCGCCTGGGCCAGCATGTCGAGCAAGGTCGGGCCAATATTGCCCGCCACCTTCACCCGCCAGCCGGCACGCTCGAGCAGCTGGCCGGTGAGCGAGGTCACGGTGGTCTTGCCATTGGTCCCGGTGATGGCCAGCACCTTGGGCGCGTAGCCGTGCTGCGCCTGCAGATCGCGCAGGGCCATGGCAAACAGGCTGAGCTCGCCGCCTTGCCACAGGCCCAGGGCGCGCGCGGCGTCGGTGACCGGGGCGTGCTGGGCGGGGCTCAGGCCGGGGCTGCGCAGCACCATGCGAATGGGCTGGCCTTCCAGCAGCTGCGCGCCAAGTGGGCCGCACACCAGCCGTGCCTGCGGACAGTCGCGCTGCAGCACGGCCGCCTGCGGCGGCGCCTCGCGGGTGTCGGCCACGGTCACGATCGCACCGTGCCGGGTGCACCAGCGTGCCATGGCCAGGCCCGAGAGACCCAGGCCCAGAATAAGCACATGCTGATCGCGCAGGGCTTGCATGGCTTACCTCAGCTTCAGGGTCGACAGACCCACCAGGCACAGCAGCATGGTGATGATCCAGAAACGCACCACCACCTGCGTCTCTTTCCAGCCGCTTTTCTCGAAATGGTGGTGCAAGGGCGCCATCTTCAACAGACGCCGACCCTCGCCGTATTTGCGGCGGGTGTACTTGAACCAGGTGACCTGCAGCATCACCGACAGGGCTTCGACGACAAAGATGCCCCCCATGATGGCCAGCACGATTTCCTGCCGCACGATGACGGCAATGGTGCCCAGCGCGGCCCCCAGGGCCAGCGCCCCCACATCGCCCATGAAGACCTGGGCCGGGTGGGTGTTGAACCACAAAAAGGCCAGGCCCGCGCCGGCCATGGCGGCGCAAAAGATCATCAACTCGCCCGCGCCCGGAATGTAGGGAAAGAACAGGTACTTGGAGTACACCGAGCTGCCGGTCACATAGGCAAAAACGCCCAGGGCCGAGCCCACCATCACCACCGGCATGATGGCCAGGCCATCCAGGCCGTCGGTCAGGTTGACGGCGTTGCTCGAGCCCACAATCACCAGATAGGTCAGCACCACAAAGCCGATCACGCCCAGCGGGTAGCTGATCTCTTTGAGAAAGGGCAGTTGCAGGCCAGCCTTGGGCGGCAGGTCGACATCAAAGCCCGACAGCACCCAGTTGATGAAGAGCTGGAACACGCGCAGGTTGGAACTCTCGGAGATGCTGAACACCAGGTACAGCGCCGCGATCAGACCAATCATCGACTGCCAGAAATACTTCTCGCGCGAGCGCATGCCCTCGGGGTCCTTGCGCACCACCTTGCGCCAGTCGTCGACCCAGCCGATGGCGCCAAAGCCCAGGGTCACCACCAGCACGATCCAGACAAAGCGGTTGGACAGGTCAAACCACAGCAAGGTCGAGAAGGTGATCGACAGCAGGATCAGCACGCCGCCCATGGTGGGGGTGCCGCTCTTGGACAGGTGGCTTTGCATGCCGTAGCCGCGAATGGGCTGGCCGATCTTGAGCGAGGTCAGTCGGCGGATCACCCAGGGGCCGGCGGCCAGGCCGATCAGCAAGGCGGTCATGGCGGCCATGACGGCGCGGAAGGTGATGTACTGAAACACGCGCAAAAAACCCCACTCGGGCATGAGCGCCAGCAGCCACTGCGACAAATTAAGCAACATGGGGTTCTCCCTGCGCATCCAGCAGGGCCTGCACGATGCGTTCCATCTTCATGAATCTTGATCCTTTGACGAGCACGCTGGCATAGGCAAGCGCGCCGTCTTGCACCCGCTGCAGCAAGGCAGCGGCGTCCGGGTGGTGGACCCCCGCCGGATGGGCGGCCACCGCATGCGCGGCCAGCTCGCCCAAGCCCCAGAGGGCCTCGACGCCGCGCGCCTGGGCATAGGCCCCCACCTCGGTGTGGTATTGCGGGCCCTGTGCGCCCACCTCGCCCATATCGCCCAGCACCAGCAGGCGCGGGCCGGGCAACTCGGCCAGCACATCGATGGCGGCGCGCACCGAATCGGGGTTGGCGTTGTAGGTGTCGTCGACCAGCGTGCGGTGGGCGCCCAGGCGCAGCGCGCGCGAGCGACCGCGCACCGGTGCAAACGCGGTCAGGCCCGCTTCGATGGCCGCCACCGGCACGCCCGCGCCCAGCGCGGCGGCGCAGGCGGCCAGGGCATTGCGCACATTGTGTCGGCCGGCGATGTGCAGGCGCTGGCCCCACTGGCCTTGGGGCGTGTGCAGGTCAAAACACCAGTGATCGCCCACCCATTGCAGCGCATCGGCCCACACGGGCGCGCTGCCGGCGGCGCCAAAGCCGATCACACGGCGCGCGCCGGCCAGGGCCTGCCACACGGGGGTGTGGGTCTCGTCCTGCGGGAACACCGCCACGCCATGGGCTGGCAGGGCTTGCAGCACCGCACCGTTTTCCTGCGCAACGGCCTCGACGCTGCCCATGAACTCCTGGTGCTCGCGCTGGGCGTTGTTGACCAGCGCCACCGTGGGCTGGGCCCAGGCGGCCAGCTGGGCGATCTCGCCCGGGTGGTTCATGCCCAGCTCCAGCACCGCGATGCGGTGCTCGGGGCGCAGGCGCAAGAGGGTCAGCGGCACGCCGATGTCGTTGTTGAAATTGCCCTCGGTGGCCAGGGCCTGCTCGCCCGCATGCGCGCGCAGGATGCTGGCGAGCATTTGCGTGACCGTGGTCTTGCCATTGCTGCCCGTGACCGCGATCAGGGGGCCGGTAAAGCCCTGGCGCCAATGCGCGGCCAATTGGCCCAGCGCGGCACGGGTGTCGGGCACCAGCAGCGCCGGGCAGCCCGCGGCGGCGGCGGCGTCGGCACCGGCGGGCTCGCACAGCACCGCCACCGCGCCTTGCGCAGCGGCCTGGGCAATGAAGGCATTGGCGTCAAAGCGCTCGCCGCGCAGGGCCACAAACAGGTCGCCCGGCTGCAGCGTGCGGGTGTCGGTGTGCACCCGCTGGATGCGCAGCGCCGATGGGTCAGCGGCCGCTTGCAGGCGCGCTTGCGGCAAGGCCTGCATGGCCCGCGCCAGGGTCAGCTGCATGCCGCTCATGCGCGCTGCTCCTGGCCCGAATGGGCGCGCTGGCGCAGGGCGGCCAGGGCCTGCTGTGCGTCGTCAAACGGATGCTGCACACCGGCCACCTCTTGCGTGCGCTCGTGGCCCTTGCCCGCCAGCAGGATCACATCCTGCGGCTGGGCCTGGGCCACGGCCAGGCCAATGGCACGGGCGCGGTCGAGCTCGATCTGGGCGCGCGCGGCGGCCTGCAAGCCGGCCAGCATGTCTTGCACGATGGCCGCTGGCGATTCGCTGCGCGGGTTGTCGCTGGTGAGCACCAGCGCATCGGCGCCCTGCTCGGCCACCTGCGCCATGAGGGGGCGCTTGCCGCGATCGCGATCGCCGCCACAGCCCACCAGGCACCACAGGGCACCGCCACGGTGGGCGGCCAGCGGGCGCAGCGCGCGCAACACCTGCGCGAGCGCGTCGGGCGTGTGCGCATAGTCCACCACGACCAAGGGTTCGGCGTCGGTGCCGCTGCGCACGGCCTGCATGCGCCCGGGCACCGGGCTCAGGTCGGCACAGGCCTGCACCGCCTGGTCCAGGCTGGCGCCCAAAGCGCACAGCGAGGCCAGCACCGCCAACAGGTTGTCGGCGTTGTAATCGCCCACCATGGGCACGCGCACCGTCCGGGTCTGCTCGCCCAGGCGCACCTGCAGCTGCAGGCCTTGCGCATCAAGGCTCAGCTGCCCATGCAGACGGGCCGGGCCCTGGCGCGAGCAAGTCCACAGGTCCAGGCCGGGGCGCGTTGCCAGCTGCCCGGCCAACTGGCGGCCTTGCGGATCGTCCACATTGACCACCGCAGCGGCCAGGCCTGGCCAGTCAAACAGGCGCGCCTTGGCAGCCCAGTAGGCGGCCATGCTGCCGTGGTAGTCCAGGTGGTCCTGGGTGAAATTGGTGAACACGGCCAGGTGGATGTGCGTGCCATCGAGGCGGTGCTCCTCGATGCCAATCGACGAGGCCTCGATGGCGCTGAACCGCCGGCCGGCTTGCACATCGTCGCGCAGCTGCTGCTGCAGGCGCACGGGATCCGGGGTCGTCAGGCCGGTGCTGTGCAGGTTCGGGGGCACCCCCACGCCCAGGGTGCCGATGACGCTGCACGGATGGCCCCAGGCCTGCAGGGCCTGCGCGAGCCACCAGGCGGTCGAGGTCTTGCCATTCGTGCCCGTCACGGCCAGCACCTGCATCTGGGCGCTCGGTTGCGCATAAAAAGCGGCCGCCAGCGGCCCGGTCTGGGCCTTGAGCTGCGCGAGGCTGGCCAGGCGATCGGCCGGCTCGAGGTCTTGCCAGGGGGTGCTGCCCTCCTGCTCCATCAGGCAGGCGGCCGCGCCGCGCGCCAGGGCTTGGGCCAGGTAGCGCCGACCATCGGTGGCCGCGCCTGGCCAGGCAATGAAGGCGTCGCCCGCCTGCACCTGACGGCTGTCGGTGCGCAGCTCGCCCGGCACGCGCGCGCGCAGCCAGGCCAGTGCTTGCGGGAGATCGGCCAGGGCCTGCATCAGAAGGACTCCTCCACCGCCTGGATCTGCAGCTGCGGCCGCACGGCCATGTCCGGCTGCACCCCCAGCAGGCGCAGGGTCTGTTGCACCGTCTCGCTAAAGACCGGGCCCGCGACCGTGCCACCGTAATAGCCTCCCACCGTGGGCTCGTCAATCATGACCGCCACGATGATGCGCGGCTGCTCGATGGGCGCCATGCCCACAAAAAAGCCGCGGTACTTCTTGCCGGCATAGCCCTTGCCTTCCTGCTTGTGCGCGGTACCGGTTTTGCCGCCCACCGAGTAACCGATGGTTTGCGCTTGCGGTGCGGTGCCGCCAGGGCCGGCGGCCATGTTCAGCATCTTGCGCATGGCGCGGGCGTTCTCGGCGCTGAGCACCCGCACGCCCTGCACCGGCTTGTCCGACTTGATGAGCGTCGAGGGGACCACCTCGCCATCGCGCGCAAACACCGTGTAGGCCCGCGCCATCTGGTAGAGGCTGGCCGACACACCATAGCCATAGCTCATGGTGGCCTGCTCGATGGGCCGCCAGGTTTTGTACGGCCGCAGCTTGCCGCTCACCACACCCGGAAAGGGCAGCTGGGGCTTTTGTCCAAAGCCCACAGAGGCGTACATCTCCCACATCTCGCGCGGCTGCAGCTGCATGGCCAGCTTGACGGTGCCGACGTTGCTGGATTTCTGGATCACCTCATTGACGCTCAGCACGCCGTGCGGATGCGCGTCGCTGATGACCGAGCCGGTGATGTTGATGCGGCCAGGCGCGGTCTGGATCGGGGTCTCGGGCTTGGCAATGCCTTTTTCCATGGCCAGCGCCACCGCAAACGGCTTCATGGTGGAGCCCGGCTCGAAGGTATCGGTCAGGGCGCGGTTGCGCAGCTGCTCGCCGCTGAGGTTGATGCGCTTGTCGGGCGAATAGCTTGGGTAATTGGCCAGCGCCAGCAACTCGCCCGATTGCGCATCGAGCACCACCACGCTGCCGGCCTTGGCCTGGTGCTTGGCAATCGCATCGCGCAGCTTCTGGTAGGCGAAGAACTGGACCTTGGAGTCAATCGACAGCTGCAGGTCCTTGCCGTCCTCGGGGGGCACGGTCTCGCCCACGGCCTCGACAATGCGGCCCAGGCGGTCCTTGATCACGCGGCGCGAGCCAGGCTTGCCGGCCAGCTGCTCCTGGAACACCAGCTCCATGCCCTCCTGGCCCCGGTCCTCCACATTGGTAAAGCCCACAATGTGCGCGGCGGCCTCGCCCTCGGGGTACAGGCGCTTGTATTCCTTGATGCTGTAGACGCCCTTGATGTCGAGCGCCAGGATCTCGCGCACCACCGGCTCATCGAGCTGGCGGCGCAGCCACACAAAGGTCTTCTCGGTATCGGCGATCTTGCGCTCAAGCTCGGCCAGGGGCATCTCGAGCAGGCGGGCCAACTGCTTGAGCTTGGCCGGGTCGCGGTCAATGTCCTCGGCATTGGCCCAGATGCTGGGCGCCGGGACGCTGGAGGCCAGCAGCAGGCCATTGCGGTCCAGGATTCGGCCCCGGTTGGCGGGCAGCGGAATGGTGCGCGCAAAGCGCACCTCGCCCTGGCGCTTGAAGTAATCGTTGCCGATCACCTGCACATACAGGGCACGACCGGCCAGGCCCAAAAAGCCAACGGCCACCGCCGCCACGATGAACTTGCTGCGCCAGACCGGCGTCTTGCTGGCCAGCAGGGGGCTGGCGCCCAGTTGCACGCTCTGGTTCACGGCTTGCCTCCTGCGGCCACGGAAGCGGCCTGCACCGCAGGCGCCACCTGCCCGTTGGGCAGCACATATTGGGTGATGCCCGGTCCCGCCGGGCGCATTTGCAATTGCTGGCGCGCGATCTGCTCGATGCGCAGCGGCGTGGCCTGGGCGCGCCGCTCGACCAGCAGGCGCTGGTGATCGATCTCCAGGCGCGTGGCCTCTTTGCGCGCGGCCTCGAGCTGCATGAACAGGCGCCGTGTCTGGTACTCGGTGTGCACCAGCGCCATGGCCGAGGCCACCACGGCCAGCAGCAGCAACAAGCCAAGTCGCGTCATGCCGGCACCTCGGTGCGTTCGGCCACCCGCATCACCGCCGAGCGGGCACGCGGATTGGCCTGGGTCTCCTCGGCCGAGGGCTTGATCCGGCCCAGGTTGCGCAGGCGCAGGGGCGCCGGCGCGGCAAACAGTGCGCGGCGGTCCACCACCTCGCGCGAATGCCCCGCGATGAACTGCTTGACGATGCGGTCTTCCAGCGAATGAAAGCTGATCACCACCAGGCGGCCGCCGGGCTGCAGCACGCGCAGACTGGCCGTCAGCGCTTGCTCAAGCTCCTCAAGCTCGGCATTGATGAAAATCCGAAAAGCTTGAAAAGTCCGGGTGGCCGGGTTCTGCCCCGGCTCGCGGGTCCGGACCGTGTCAGCCACGAGTTGGGCCAACTCGGCCGTGCCGCCGATGGGCCCGCGCTCTGTTCGGCGAGCCACAATCGCCTTTGCGATCTGGAAAGCAAACCGTTCTTCGCCATAGTCACGTATCACCTCCGTGATCACTTGCACATCGGCCTGGGCCAACCACTCGGCCACGCTTTGACCGCGCGTGGGATCCATGCGCATGTCCAGCGGACCGTCGAAACGAAAGGAAAACCCACGGCTGGGATCGTCGATCTGCGGCGAGCTCACCCCCAGATCCATCAGCACGCCCGCCACGCTGGCATCGGGCAGATCGGCCAGGTGGGCAAAGCCCTCGTGGCGCACCGTCACCCGCGCATCGCCCAGGGCGTGGGCGGTGGCAATCGCCTGCGGATCCTTGTCGAACACCGTCAGGCGCGCGCTGTCCGAGAGCGACTGCAGCAACAGGCGCGAATGGCCGCCACGGCCAAAGGTGGCGTCCACATAATGACCATCGGCGCCCGCCTGGGCGCCGAGCAAGGCATCCACCGCCTCGTGCAAGAGAACCGTGGTGTGGGTCAGGGTCGGCGCAGACATCGGGCGCCTCAGAACGAAAAGTCCTTGAACACATCGGGCATCTCGCCCTGAATGGCTTGCGCTTCCTGCGCTTGGTAGGTGGCCTTGTCCCACAGCTCGAAGTGCTCGCCCATGCCCAGCAGGATGGCCTCGCGCGAGAGACCCACGGCCTCGCGCAGCTCGGGCGAGATCAGGACGCGGCCGGCGCTGTCCATGTCGACATCCATGGCATTGCCCAGAAAGATGCGCTTCCACCACTGGGCCGACATGGGCAGCTGGGCGATGCGCTCGCGAAAGCGCTCCCACTGCGGACGCGGAAAAATCATCAGGCAACCGTGCGGATGCCGGGTCAGGGTGAGCTGACCCTGGGCGTTGGCGCTCAGGACGTCACGATGCCGGGCCGGCACCGACAGCCGTCCCTTGGCATCCAGACTCAGCGATGAAGCGCCCTGAAACACGTTGATGACCCCTTGTTGCGGCATGCCCGATATGCCACAAATTCCCACAAAACCCCACGAAACAACACTGTATCAGGAATTTGACACCGCACAAGTCCGAGCGAAGGTTTTTTTCAATGAAATCAATGGCTTAGACCTGTATTGATAAACAGCCCCGAAGAAAAACCTATTCAAAATGAAACACTTAGCGATTCCTGTGCATGTGGATGATGAAATTGACAGAGGGGCCGACAGGCGCCCGGCGCGCACCGACCCACCGCCCGCGGTCTGGTGGACAGCGGTGCGAGGGCGAATGGTGGGGGGGTTTAGTGGCGCGGAAAGCGCAGCTCGGCCAGGTCCTGCAGGCCAAACTCGGCCAGCAAGGCCTCCAGCCGGGCGCGGGCGCTGTGCTTGCGCTGGCCGGTGCGGCGGGCCAGGATGAGCTCGTTCTTGAGGCTGTGCTCCCAGCCCACGAGTTCGGTCACCGTGACGCTGTAGCCCTCGGACTCCAGGTACAGGCAGCGCAGCACATTGCTGAGCTGGCTGCCCATCTCGCGGGTGTGCAGGGGGTGGCGCCAGAGCTCGGCCAGGGGGGTGCGCGAGAGCGACAGCGCCTTGTGCTGGCGCAGGCAGGCGGCCACCTCGGCCTGACAGCAGGGCACCAGCACCATGAACGCGGCCTGCTTTTTCAGGCCAAAGGCGATGGCGTCGTCGGTGGCGGTGTCGCAGGCATGCAGGGCGGTCACCACATCAAAGCGTTCTGGCAGCTCGGCTTGCCTGGCCGCGTCGGCAGCGCTGATGTTCAGAAAGTGCATGCGCGCAAAACCGAGGCGCTGCGCCAGCGCCTGCGAGGCCTGCACCAGCTCGCTGCGCGTCTCGATGCCCCAGATGTGGCCACTGCCCTGCGCCTTGAACAGCAGGTCGTAGAGGATGAAGCCCAAATAGGACTTGCCCGCGCCGTGATCGGCCAGCAGCGGCCCCAGGGCCGGATCGACCGGGGTCAGCTCTCGCAGGCCTTTGTCGATGAACTGCACCAGGTGATCCACCTGCTTGAGCTTGCGCCGCGCGTCCTGGTTGAGCTTGCCGTCGCGGGTGAGCAGGTGCAGGTGCTGCAGCAGCTCGATGGACTGGCCGGGACGCAGCTCGGGCGGGGGCGCCGGCGGCGCGGCCGGGCCACGGGCGGGGGCCTTGCGCACGGGCTTCATGGGCGGGGCCCCACGTCCAGCGCGTCCCATCCTTCACGACCGAGGCGCTCGAGCGTGGCCATATTGGCCTCGAAGATGGCCTCGGCCTCGGGAAAGGCCTCGACCGCGCGGTCCATGCTCTCTTCGCGGATCAGGTGCAGGGTTGGGTAGGGCGAGCGGTTGGTGAAATTGGTGATGTCGTCGACCTCGGTGCCGGCAAACTGGTATTGCGGATGGAAGCTGGCGATCTGGAAGTCCTCGGCCAGGTCCAGCGCGTCCAGCAAGGCCTCGGCCTCGTCCAGAAAGTCGTTGAAATCCAGAAAGTCCTGCAACTGATGGGGCACGATCAGCAAGGTGGTCTCGCGCGTGGCCGGGTCGCTGGCGGCCAGCGCCAGCAGCTCGGCACGCAGATCGGCCAGCAGGGCGTCGGGGTCGCGCGCCAGGCTCAGGGCATGGTGGATCTGGCCCTTGATGTGCGGTCCTTTGGCAAAGGGGCACAGGTTCAGGCCAATGACCGCGCGCTCCAGCCAGCGCACGGTGTCGGTCACATAGGGGTCGACCTGGGGGTCGCGGGGGGCGTCGCTCATGCCCCCGATTGTGCCTGCAGGCGGCGCTGCGCCAGCGTGGCCAGCCACAGACCGCCCAGGCAGCAGGCCACGGTGAACAGCGGCGTGAGCTGCCAGCCCCCCGCGTGCGCGGCCAGACTGGCCGCCGCCGGCGGGCCCATGAACTGGCCCAGGGCCGAGAGCTGCTGCACCCAGCCCACGGTGGCCGCCACCTGCTGCTCTCCCGGCGCCAGGCGCACCGCCAGGCCAAACAGCGTGCCCGGCACCAGCCCCCCCAGGCCCGAGAAGACCAGCACCCCGGCATAGCGCCCCCAAGGCCAGGGTTCGGTCCAGGGCACAAAGGCCAGGGTGCTGCCCAAGGCCATGGCGGCAAAGCCCAGCCAGAGCGTGCTGCGCGGCGCCCAGCCGCGCTGCAGCAAGCGCCCAGAGGCCATGTTGCCCAGCATGTTCACCGCCGCGGCCAGCGCGGTCAGCAGGCCCAGTTGGGCGCCGCTCATGCCGGCAGCGGTGTAGATGGCCGGCAAAAATCCCACCACCGCCAGCCACTGGCCCGAGTACAGGCCAAAGCACAAGGCGACCAGCCAAGGGCCACCATGGCCCAGGGTGCGGCGCAGGCGCGCCAGCACGCCAGGCGCTGCCGCGTCCTGCGCGGCAGGCAAGGGATCGGGGGGCAGCCAACGCCACAGGGCCGCGGCCATCAGCAGACAGGTCCCCGCCAGCACCAGCCACCAGCTGCGCCACCCCCAGACGCCCAGCCACAGCGGCCCCAGCAGCAGCGCCAGCGCGGTGCCGCTGGGCATGTAGGCGCCCCAGAACCCCAGCATGCCAGGCAAGCGCTCGGGCGGCACCAAGCGGCGGATCAGGGCCGGCGCAGGCAAGGCCACCAGCAACAGGCCCAGGCCCTCCAGCGCGCGGCAGGCCAGCAACATCCAGGCGGCCTCGGACAGGGCGCCCAAGGCGCTCGCCAGGGCCAGCAGCAGCAGGCCGCGCAACATGCTGCGGCGCAGGCCCATGCGGTCGGCCCACACGCCCATCAGCACCGCCAGCAACAAGCCCGCGCCCTGCACCATCGACAGCAGAAAGCCCGCCGCCACCAGCGACAGGCCCAGCTCGGCTTGCAAGGCCGGCACCGCCGGGGGCAGCTTGCCGACCTGCAAGGCGGCCACCCCGCCGGCGGCCACCACGGCCCAGGCCAGGTGCGACCTCACAGCAGGCGACGCCCGGTCAGGCGCTCGTGCTCGCGCAGGGCAAAACGGTCGGTCATGCCGGCAATGTAGTCGGCCACCGCCCGGGGCCGGTCGGCGCGTTCGGCAAATTCCGGGCCCATGTCTTGCGGCGCCTGCGTGTAGGCCTCGAACAGCTCGTGCACCACCTGCTGCGCCTGCGCCATGCGCTCGGTCACCTGGGGATGCCGGTACAGGTGGCCAAACAGAAACTGCTTGAGCGCCGTGTGGCGGGCGTGCATATCGGCACAAAAACGCACCAGCGGGGGCGCGTGCCGCACCTCGTCGGCGCTTTGCACACCAGCCTGCGCAATGGCTGCGCGGGTGGTGTCGATGACGTCGTAGACCTGGGCGCTGAGCATGCGGCGAATGCTCTCGTAGAGCCAGCGCCGCGGCGCCTGGTCCAGGCCCGGGTGGGCCTGCAGGGCCTCGGCCTGGTACTGGGCAAAGAGCGGCACCTCGGCCATTTGCGCCAAGCTCAGCAGGCCCGAGCGCACCCCGTCGTCGATGTCGTGCGCGTTGTAGGCAATGGCATCGGCCAGATTGCACAGCTGCGCCTCCAGGCTCGGCTGGGTGCGGGCGATAAAGCGCGCGGCCACGCCACCGGGCTCGCGCAGCTCCAAGGCCTGGGCGTTGCGCTGCGAGCAGTGCTTGAGAATGCCCTCGCGGGTTTCAAAGCACAGGTTCAAGCCGTCGTAATCGGGGTAACGCGCTTCGAGTTCGTCCACCACACGCAGGCTTTGCAGGTTGTGCTCGAAGCCGCCGTGCGCCTGCATGCAGGCATTGAGCGCGTCCTGGCCGGCATGACCAAACGGCGTGTGTCCCAGGTCATGGGCCAGCGCAATCGCCTCCACCAGGTCCTCGTTGAGGCCCAGCGCGCGCGCCATCGAGCGGCCCAGCTGCGCCACCTCCAGCGAGTGGGTCAGGCGGGTGCGAAACAGGTCCCCCTCATGGTTCAGAAAGACCTGGGTTTTGTAGACCAGGCGCCGAAAGGCCGTCGAGTGGACGATGCGGTCGCGGTCGCGCTGAAAGTCGTTGCGCGTGGGCGCGGGCACCTCGGGGTGGCGCCGGCCGCGGGTGCGCGCCGGGTCACTGGCCCAGGGCGCCAGCGCCGCCTCGCTCATGCGCGGCCCCCATGGCGGCGCAGGCCGGTGGCGACGCAGGCCTCAGGCACAGCAGTGGTCAATGACCTCGCGCACCAGCGCATCGGGCGCGGGGCGCACCACCGCCTGACCGGGCGGGTGGATCAGCACAAAGCGGATGTCGCCCGCCTCGGCCTTTTTGTCCAGGCGCATGTGCGCCAGGTACTCGCCGGCATTGTCCTGCGCCGACAGCTGCGGACCCCGCACCGGCAAGCCGGCGCGCTCGATCAGGCGCGTCAGTCGCGCCACAAACTCGGCGTCGACCAGGCCCAGGCGCTGCGACAGGTGCGCGGCCATGACCATGCCGCAGGCCACCGCCTCGCCGTGCAGCCAGACCCCAAAACCCAGACCGGCCTCGATGGCATGGCCAAAGGTGTGGCCAAAATTCAGGATGGCGCGCAGGCCCGACTCGCGCTCGTCCACGCCCACCACATCGGCCTTGATCTGGCAGCTGCGCTGCACCGCATGGGCGAGCGCCTCGGGTTGGCGCGCCAGCAAGGCATCGAGGTTGGCGTCGATCCAGTCCAGAAAGGCCATGTCGGCAATCGGGCCGTACTTGATGACCTCGGCCAGACCGGCGGCCAGCTCGCGCTTGGGCAGGCTGGCCAGGGTGTCCAGATCGCAGAGCACCCGCACCGGCTGGTAGAAGGCGCCGATCATGTTCTTGCCCAAGGGGTGGTTGATGGCGGTCTTGCCCCCCACCGACGAATCCACCTGTGCCAGCAGCGTGGTCGGCACTTGCACAAAGGGCACGCCGCGCATGTAGCAAGCGGCGGCAAAACCGGTCATGTCGCCCACCACACCACCGCCCAGGGCGAACAGCACCGTTTTGCGGTCGCAGGCCTGGCCCAGCAGGGCATCAAAAATCTGGTTCAGCGTGGCCCAGTCCTTGTGCGCCTCGCCGTCGGGCAACACCACCGGCAGCACGCGCGCATAGTGCGGGGCCAGGGCCTGCTGCAGGGCCGGTCCGTACAGCGGCCAGACCGTGTCGTTGCTGACCACCACCGCCACCGATGCACGCGGCAGTCCGGTCCAGGCCTGGGCTTGGCCCAGCAAACCTGGGGCGATGCGAATGTCGTAGGCGCGCTCGCCCAGGTCGATGCGCACAGTGGAAGAGGCAGTCACTCGGAAATTCTCCGCAGCAATGGGGGCCGGCTCAGGCGCCGGCCGAATTGGAAGCCGGCGCGGCCGGGGCTTGGGGGGGCAACAGACCGTCCAGCTCGAGTTGCGTCATGATGCGTTGGAGCAGGTGGGACACCGATGGCCGGTTGGTCTCCAGCACATGGTGGGCGGCCTCGCGGTAGAGCGGGTCGCGCTCCTTGAACAGGGTGCGCAAGCGGGCCATGGGATCGGCCACCTGCAGCAGCGGCCGGGTGGTGTCGTGACGCAGTCGCCGGTACAGGTCTTCGGGCGTGGCGCGCAGGTAAAACACACGGCCGCGCTCGCGCAGCATGTCGCGGTTGACCGGCCGCAGCACCGAGCCGCCCCCGGTGGAGATCACCCCGGTGGACTGGCGGGTGAGCTCGTCCACGGTTTGCTGCTCGAGGTCACGAAAGGCCTGCTCGCCCTCGCGGTCGAAGTACTCGCGGATGGAGCAGCCCAGGCGCGCTTCAATGACATGGTCGATGTCGGCAAACGGCATCCCCAGGCGCCGCGACAGCAGGCGACCCAGCGTGGTTTTGCCGGACCCCGGCATGCCAACAAGGATGATGTTCACAAGAAAAAGCGTCCCAAACCGGCGCCCAGTCATGACGGGCGCCCAGCCCCCTAGTGTAAGTCAGGGCCTGGGGACGCCCGCTTGAACAGGCCCCGTCTTGGCGGGGCGCTGGCCACGCCTGGCTGGGCCCGGCGCCATGCCAGCGCAGCGCCGGTGGCCCAGATCATGCGGCGGTCTGTCGATGCCGGCGCGGCGCCCATCACAGGCCCCAGCATGGCCATGTTTGGAACCCGTTGCCAGACCGCACATGAGGGGATGCCCGCGCCCGCAGGCGGCAAGCACCCAGGTGGGCATGGGGGCGGCTTCATGGCCGCGACGCCTGCGGGGTCGCCGGCCGAGCGTCCAGCCCCTGCCCTGGCGATCCTTCGGGGTCCTGCCCGTGATCGGGGCGGTCGGGGGTGGGGTCGGCCAGCACACGGGGCGTGAGGAACACCAGCAGCTCGCTGCGGCGGCGCAGCGTCTGCTCCTGACGGAACAGCCAGCCCAGCCAAGGGAGCCTGGCCAGGCCCGGCACGCCAGCGCCATCGCGCTTGTCGGTCTCTTCAAAAATACCGCCCAGCACCACCGTCCCGCCATCGTCAACCTGCACCTGGGTGCGCAAATGCTTGGTGGTGATGGCATGGCCCGCCGGGGTCAAGGCGCCCACGCTGTCGCGATGCACCTCCACCTCCAGCACCACGGCCCCCTCGGGGGTGATCTGCGGCGTGACCTCGAGCTTCAGATTGGCTTTGCGAAAGCTGATGCTGGTCACCGCCAGATTGCCCGACACGCCGGTGCTTTGGTACGGCAATTCGGTGCCCTGCTCGATGAGCGCCTTGGTCTGGTCGGCGGTGACGATGCGCGGGCGTGAGACGATCTTGCCGCGTCCCTGCGCCTCAAGGGCCGAGAGCTCCAGGTTGATGAAGCGATCGGCCCCGGCATTGAACAGGGCCACAGCCAGTGTGGCCGGCGCGACATTGCTTTGCCCGGCCAGCCCGGCTGGAAAACCGACTTGATTGCCCACCGTGGTGCCGCCGCCCAGCGCCGCGCCCGTGCTGCCGGGCGTGCTGGCCAGTCCAGCGCCCACACTGGCGCGCCCCTTCGGCTGGCCATCTTGGCGCAGGGGCGCGCTCAGGCCCACGCCCAAGCGCGCGCCCAGCGAGGCGCCAAACTGATCATCGGCCTCGACGATGCGCGCCTCGATGGCCACCTGCCGCACCGGTTGGTCGATCTGCCGCACCAGCGCCGACAGCCGGGCCAGGCGGGTGGGCACATCGGACAAAAACAGCTGGTTGGTGCGCGGCTCGGCCAGCACGCTGCCGCGCGCGCCCACCCAGTGCTGGCCTGGACCCAGCAAGCGCGCAGCCACCTCGGTGGCGCGGGCGTACTGCAAGCGCACGGCATGCGTCTGCAAGGGCGTGGCCGCCTCGAGGGCGGCTTGCTGCTGCAGGCGCTGGCCCTCGCGCTGAGCCCAGTCCTGCGCGGTGCCAACCCACAGCCCATGGTCGCGCGGCACCTGGACCAGACCGGCCGCATCGAGCACCGCTTGCCACAGCCGCGACCAGGGCATGACCGGCAGCTCCAGCGTGAGCTGCCCCTTGACCGAGTCGGCCAGCACCAGGCCCTGCCCGCGCTGGCGCGCCAGAGACGGCAGCAAGGCGCGCACGTCCATCTCGCGCACGCTCAGGCCGAGCATGGGCTCGGGGCGGGCGCTTGGCGCCGACTCGGCCAGCTCGGCCTGAGCGTGGGCCCAGCAGGGCACGCACAGCGCCGCGCACAGACCCGCCGCAAGACGGGCCAGCCACGCCAAGCCGCGGCGCCGCAGCGCGCCTGCAGACCGATCATGGAGCGTGTGCATGGGGCATCTCCTGCAACCAGCGGGGTTCCGACCAGACCAGGCGCAGAGGCGGGGCCGAGGCCGACAGGGCTTGCAACCACACCCCCTGCGGATCGACGTCCAGCACGCGCCAGGCCGGCGGCAGGTCTTGACCCGCATGCACCAGGGTGGCGGCGGCAGCGGGGGGCCGCAACCAGGCCCCCCACTGCCCGCGCTCGGCCTCGTGCTGCAAGCCCAGCAAATCGGGGGGCGGGGGCACGGTGCCGGGCATCGACACCCGGGCCGGCGGCACCGATGGGGCCGTGCGCCCGTCACCGCTTTTTGGGGCTTGCGCCTGCCGGGCCGGGGCATCGGGGCGAGGCGGCATGGGGGCGAGTTGGAAGGCGTGTGGGCCTTCGCTGTGCATCCATTGTTGCCACTGGCCTTGCATCACGACGCGATGGGCGGACGCGACGGCGCTGGGATCGGGCACCAGCTGCCAGCTCAGCAGGGTCCAGACCGGGCCTTGCTGCGTCAGATCCGCCCAGGCTGCGACCCAGTCGTCGCGCCGCCCCTGCAACTGCCAGGTCAAGGTCTGCACCTGCAGACCGGGCACCGCAGGCACCGGCACCATGGCCTGCAGATCGAGCGACAGCACCTGCAGGCCATGCGCCTGCAAACGGGCCAAGGCCTGTGCGGCCACATCCGCAGCGGCCCCTGCGGCAGGCCAGGGCGGATGGGGCGCCGCCGCCGTGGTGCTGGCCCGAGGGGGCGCAGGTGTTTGCGCCAGGGCGTGCGCGGCATCGGCCTGCTCCGTCCACGCCCGCCAGGCCGCAGGGCCCATGAGCAGCGCCCCCAGCAAGCCGCCCAGGCCCAGGCCCGCCAACCCTGCCCCGCACGCCCGCCTCATGGGCGACTCCAGCCAGACGGCGCAGTGCCTGCGGCCGGGTCGGTCAGCGGCGCGGCGGTCTGGGCCGCCAGGCGCTCGGCGGACACCGGCGGCAAGGCCGTCTGGACCACCCATTGCCAGGGCGCCGCAGGCACGCTGGCGTGTCCAGGCGCCGGGCCGGTGGCCACCCCCTGCGTGCCGCCTGGACCTGTTGGCCGCTGGCTCAGGCGCACCAGTCGCCAGGGCTGCCCGCTGTGGGCCTGCAGCTCGGCCAGCAAGGCCTGGGCCTGCGCGGTGTCGGTCAAGCCGCCCTGCAAGGCCCACAGGCCGTCGGCCAGCCGCCAATCGAGCGCCTGGGCGCGTGCCGGCCCCAAGGCCATCGTTGCCGCCTGCAGGCGAACGCTGAGCGCCTGGTGCGCCACCATGCGGGCCAACATGGCCTGCTGGCCGGGGGCCTCGGCTGGGGCGCGAGGGGGCTGGGCCTGCGCTTGCCGCTGCGCCCGCGCCTGCTGCCACTGCAGGGTTTGCTGCGCCCAGCGGGATTGCTGATGCTGCAGCCCCCAGGCCACGGCCAGCAGGCCCACCCACGCACCCGCCAAGCCCCAGCGCCAGGGGGACGGTCGGCGCAGCGGCTGCGCCAGATCCAGCAAGGGCTGCGGCGTGTTCATGCGGCGCCACCGGACTGCCACACCCCCAGGCCCAGTCCGCTGGCGCACAGGCAGCGCCAGGTGTCCAGGGGCACCCGCGCCTGGACCTCCTCGATGGGCGCGCGCTGTGGGTCGCTCGTGTCGGATGCGTCCTGCCATCGCCAGTCCTGCGGGGCATCGCCCAGCAAGGCCTCCCAGCCGCCCTGCAGCGCGGCCCAGGCGCGTTGCGCCGACCAGGCCTCGGGCTCGATCGCCCCCAGCCGCCAGCCCAATCGGTGCAGGCCTTGCTGCAGGTCCAGCACGGTGCGGCGCGGCACTGCCCAGCCGCTGGGCTGCGCGCCGGGCCTTGCGGGCTCGGCCTGCCAGCACACCTCTTCAGGCGGCAGGTCCAGGGCCTGGGCAGCGGCGAGCCAACAGTCGGCCATCGCATCGGCAGGGCGCTGGGCCTGCGAGCCGGGTGGGCATTGCCAGCGCACCGTGGCGTGTGCTGGCAAGGTGGCGTGCAGGCGGGGGCGCCAGCAAGGCTGTCCGCGCCAGCGCGGCACCTCGGGCCCCGGCAAGGCCTGGCCGCGCGCATGCAGGGCCGCGGCACCCAGGCGCCCCTGTCGCGCGCCCGCAAAACCCAGCAGCCACCAGGCCTGGGTGTCGCTGGCCGCCACCCAACAGGTGCGGGGCCGCACGGGCAGCCGGTGCCAGCCAAAGGTGTGGGGCAACCACGAAGCTTGCATCTTGTCCTCCTTGCTCGGTATCCATCTGGGGGAGGAGGTTCTAGCACCGCCCCCTTGGGCACGCCAAGGGGTTGAAGGGCACATTGGCACGGGCCATGCAGGACTTCTGCAGGCCCAGGCCGCATCGGCCACGCGGTGTGCCGGCCCGGGTCGTTCGCGGCCGGTCAGCCCGGGCCTGCGCGAGGGGCCCGGCATCCCTGCCCAGGGCGAGCAGCCCGTGCCAGGGCCTGCCAATGGCCCCGCTGTGTCAGCCGGATGCCCGATAATGAACCATCTTCTCTCTGCGCAGGTCCTGCGCTGCTGGCATGTCCTCTGCTGACCCCAACGCCCACACCCCCAACCATCCGGACCGTCGGGTGGATCCCACCCGCTGGTTGACCCGTCTGGCCCTGATGGCGGGTGGCGTCATGCTGGCCGGGGCCCTGTCCTTGCTGATGGTGGTGGGCGTGGCAATGGTGATGGTCTACCCCAACCTGCCCGATGTCTCGGAGCTGGCCGACTACCGGCCCAAGCTGCCGATGCGCATCTTCAGCGTCGAGGGCGAGGTGCTGGGCGAGTTTGGCGAAGAGCGCCGACAGCTCACCCCGATTGCCCAGATCCCCAAGGTGATGCGCGATGCGGTGCTCTCCATCGAGGACTCGCGCTTTTACGAGCACGGCGGCGTGGACTACCTGGGCATCTTGCGCGCGGGCCTGGCCAATATCGCGCGCAACAAGAGCCAGGGCGCCTCGACCATCACCATGCAGGTGGCACGCAACGTCTACCTGAGCTCCGAGAAAACCTACACCCGCAAGATTTACGAGATCCTGCTGACCTACAAGCTCGAGCACCTGCTGAGCAAGGACCAGATCCTCGAGATCTACATGAACCAGATTTACCTGGGCAACCGGGCCTATGGTTTTGCCGCGGCCAGCGAAACCTATTTTGGCAAACCGCTCAAGGACATCACGATTGCCGAGGCGGCCATGCTGGCTGGCCTGCCCAAGGCGCCGTCGGCCTACAACCCGGTGCGCAACCCCAAGCGCGCGCGCTCGCGCCAGCTCTACATCATCGAGCGCATGCAGGACAACGGCTACATCACCGCTGCCCAGGCGCAAGCGGCCAAGGCCGAGCCCTTGCGCATCCGCAGCAGCGCCGAGCGCAACATGGTGCATGCCGAGTTTGTGGCCGAAACCATCCGCCAGATGGTGCATGCCCAGTACGGCCCCGAGACCTATACCCGTGGCCTCAACGTCTACACCACCCTGCAAGCGCGTGAGCAACTGGCCGCCTACCGCGCGCTGCGCGCCGGCATCATGGACTACGAGCGGCGCCAGTTCTACCGTGGCCCCGAAAAGTTCATCGAGCTGCCGCAAGACCCCAAGGCCATGGAAGATGCGATTGACGATGTGCTCGACGACCACCCCGACAACGGCGATGTGATGGCCGCGGTGGTGCTGACCGCCACCCCACGCAAGGTCACGGTGCAGCGCGGCAACGGCGAGCCGATTGACATCACGGGCGAAGGCCTCAAGCCGGTGCAATCGGGCCTGTCGGACAAAGCCCCCCCGGCGCTGCGCCTGCGCCGCGGTGCGGTGGTGCGCATCGTGCAGGTGGGCAACCGCTGGGAGCTCACCCAGCTGCCCGAGGTGGAAGGCGCGTTTGTGGCCATGACCCCGCAAAACGGCGCCATCCGGGCCCTGGTCGGCGGCTTTGATTTTGCCAAGAACAAGTTCAACCACGTGACCCAGGCCTGGCGCCAGCCGGGCTCGAGCTTCAAGCCCTTCATCTACTCGGCCGCGCTCGAAAAAGGCTTCACGCCCGCCACCCAGATCAACGACGCGCCTCTGTTCTTCAGCGCCGACGTGACCGGCAGCCAGGCGTGGGAGCCGAAAAACTACGACGGCACCTTCGAGGGCATGATGAGCATGCGCCGCGCACTGGCCAAATCCAAGAACATGGTGTCGATCCAGGTCTTGCAGGCGATTGGGCCGCGCTACGCGCAGGAATGGGTCGAGCGCTTTGGATTTGACGCCGAGAAGCACCCGCCGTACCTGACCATGGCGCTGGGCGCCGGTTCGGTCACGCCCATGCAAATGGCGGTGGGCTACAGCGTGTTTGCCAACGGTGGCTACCGCGTGCAGCCGCACCTGATCACCCGCATCACCGACTCGCGCGGCAAGGTGCTGGTCGAGCGCCCGCTGCCCGAGCAGCCCGACGAGGCGCAGCGCGCCATCCCCGCGCGCAATGCCTTTGTCATGACCAGTCTGCTGCAAGAGGTGACGCGCTCGGGCACCGCCGCACGCGCCCCGGGTGCCTTGAAGCGCAGCGACATCTACGGCAAGACCGGCACCACCAACGACGCCATGGACGCCTGGTTTGCCGGCTATCACCAGCAACTGGTGGGCGTGGCCTGGATCGGCTACGACACCCCCCGCAAACTGGGGGAGCGCGAAACCGGTGGTGGCCTGAGCCTGCCGGTGTGGATCCAGTTCATGGAGACCGCCATGCGCAGCCTGCCGGTGGCCGAGCCGGCCGTGCCCGAAGGCGTGGTGCAAAGCGGTGGCGACTGGGCCTACAGCGAGTACGCCGCAGGCGGGGGCATCACGGTGCTGGGCAAAAATGCCAAGCCGCCGGCCTCCGAAGAGCGCAACCGCATCCTCGACCTTTTCCGCAGCAACTGAAGCCCGCCCCAGCGCGGCATGCGGGCGGCGCTGGGACCGCCTCAGGGGGCGAAGCGCAAGGGCATGCCCGCTTGCTCGCTGGCACAGTCCGACAGGTGTTGCCAGAACTCGCCCTGCCCCTTGGTGTCGCGCCACTGCTGACCGTCAAAGCGGTAGTGAAAGCCGCCACGGCGCGCGGCCAGCCAGACCTCGTGCAGGGGCTTTTGCAAATTGATCACCAGCTGGCTGCGGTTGGGCAAGGTGATGGTGATCATGCCGCCCACGCGCTGGTTGTCCAGATCGGCCTCGGTGGTCTCGTTGAGGCGGTCGCAGCAAGCCTCGATGGCCGCCAGCAATCGTTCGGCCTGGTCCAGGAATTCAAGGTCGGTCATTACAATCGGTCCATGTGCACAAGGAATGCGATTCTAGTCAGGTGGCTTGTCCCTGCCGGCCTTGCGGTCGTGCTGAGCCTGCTCAGCGCCTGCGGCCTCAAGGGGCCGCTGGCCCTGCCCACCCAGCCCGAGGCGCGTGATCGCGCCACCTTGCCCGAATCGCTGCGCCCTGGCGCTGTCACGCCCGCCTCCCCCGCGCCCGCCGCCCCAATGGCGCCCGCGCGCTGATTTTTTCAGTCACCACCATGCGCCCTGCCCTGCCCGGACACCCCCACATTGCCTACCACGACGACCAGCTGCAGGTGGAGGGCGCGCGCCTGGCCGATCTGGCCGCGCAGCACGGCACGCCTTTGTTTGTCTACTCGCGCGCCTCGATGCTGGCCGCGCTGGCCGCCTATCAACGCGGCTTTGCGGGCCGACGCGCGCGCATCCACTACGCCATGAAGGCCAACAGCTCGCTGGCCATCCTGCAGCTGTTCGCGCAAGCGGGGTGCGGGTTTGACATCGTCTCGGGCGGCGAGCTCGCGCGCGTGCTGGCCGCCGGCGGCGACCCGGCCAAGGTGATTTTCTCGGGGGTGGGCAAGACCCGCGCCGAGATGCGCCAGGCCCTGCAAGCCGGCGTGGGGTGCTTCAATGTCGAGAGCGAGGCCGAGCTGCAGGTGCTCAACGAGGTCGCCCTGTCGCTGGGCGTGCGCGCGCCGGTCAGCCTGCGCGTGAACCCCGATGTGGACGCGCGCACCCATCCCTACATCTCGACGGGTCTCAAGGGCAACAAATTTGGCATCGCGCACGAGCGCGCGGTGGCGGTCTACCAACAGGCGGCGCAGGCGCCAGGCCTGCAGGTGGTGGGCATCGATTGCCACATCGGCTCGCAAATCACCGAGGTCACGCCCTATCTGGACGCCATGGACCGCATGCTCGATCTGGTCGAGGCCATCGAGGCCGCCGGCGTGCCGATCGCGCACCTGGACTTTGGCGGCGGCCTGGGCATTGATTACCAGGGCGACCAGCCGCCCGCCGCCGATGCGCTGTGGGCCCAGCTGCTGGCCAAGCTCGATGCACGCGGCCACGGCCACCGCATGCTGATGGTCGAACCCGGCCGTTCGCTGGTCGGCAACGCGGGCGTCTGCCTGACCGAGGTCCTCTACACCAAGCCGGGGTCGAGCAAGAACTTCTGCATCGTCGACGCGGCCATGAACGACTTGCCGCGGCCGGCCATGTACCAGGCCTTCCACCAGATCGTGCCCCTGCAGCCGCGCGACGAGCCGGGCGTGGTCTACGACGTGGTCGGACCGGTGTGCGAGAGCGGCGACTGGCTGGGCCGCGACCGCACGCTGGCCGTGCAGTCGGGCGATCTGCTGGCGGTGTTGTCGGCGGGCGCCTACTGCATGAGCATGGCCAGCAACTACAACACGCGCGGCCGTGCGGCCGAATTGCTTGTCGATGGCACCCAGGTGCACCTGATTCGCGCGCGCGAATCGGCCGCCGACACCATGGCCCAGGAACGCCTGGTCTGAGCGCAGACGCTCAGGCCCGGCCCATGCGCTGGCGCAGCGCGCGCCACAGGCGCCAGCCCAGCAGCGCGGCCAAGAGGGCCGCGTAGACCGCCACTTCGGCAAAGTCCTGCTTGCCGCTGCGCATCCAGAAAAAATGCAAAAGCCCCAGCCCGGCCACGGCGTACACGCTGCGGTGCAGGGCCTGCCAGCGGCGCGCGCCAAGGGCGCGGATGGCGCGGTTGAACGAGGTCAGGGCCATGGCCAGCAACAGCACAAAGGCCGCAAAGCCCACCAAGATGAAATTGCGTTTGGCGATGTCACGCCCAATCTCGGCCAGGTCCAGGCCCATGTCGAGCCAGGCATAGCCAAGCAGGTGCAAGAAGGCGTACACAAACACCGTCAGACCCAGCAGGCGCCGGTAGCGCGCCAGCAGCGGCTGACCCAGCCAGATGCGTGCCGGCGTGACCGCCAGCACCAGGCACAGCGCCCGCAAGGTCCAGTCGCCGGTGCTGCGGATCAGCACCTCGGCCGGATTGGCCCCCAGGGTATTGGCCAGGGCGCCTTGCAAGAGGGACAGGGCGGGCCACGCCAGCAAGCCCAGCAAGGCCCACCAGAGCCAGCGCTGCGCCAGCCAATGTCGCACGCGCGCCGCCTCAGAAATTGCGCCGCAAGTCCATGCCGGCGTAGAGCGAGCCGACCTGTGCCTCGTAGCCGTTGAACATCAGCGTGGGGCGTTTGCGGGTGAAGACGCCGTCCTCGCCAATGCGCCGCTCGGTCGCCTGGCTCCAGCGCGGGTGGTCAACCTTGGGATTGACGTTGGAGTAGAAGCCGTACTCTTGGGGCGCGGCTTTTTCCCAGCTCGAGACGGGTTGCTTGTCGAGCAATCGGATGCGCACCACGCTCTTGATGCTCTTGAAGCCGTACTTCCAGGGCACCACCAGGCGCAGCGGCGCGCCGTTTTGCTTGGGCATGACCTCGCCATACAGGCCAAAGGCGAGCATGGTCAGCGGATGCATGGCCTCGTCCATGCGCAGGCCCTCGACATAGGGCCAATCCAGGATGCCGCCGCGCACCCCCGGCATCTGCTGCGGATCGGCCAGGGTGTCAAAGGCGACGAATTTGGCGCTGCCCTGCGGCTGCACCCGGCGCAGCAGTTCCGACAGCGAATAGCCCACCCAGGGGATCACCATCGACCAGCCCTCGACACAGCGCAAGCGGTAGATGCGCTCCTCCATTGGGGCCAGGCGCAACAGGTCCTCCAGGCCAAAACGCCCGGGCTTGCCCGCCAGGCCCTCGACCACCACGCTCCAGGGCTCGGTGCGCAAGGTGTGCGCACGCTGCTTGGGGTCGGCCTTGTCGGTGCCGAACTCGTAGAAGTTGTTGTAGCTGGTGACGTCGTCGTAGCCCGTGAGCTTGTCCATCACCATCGCGCCAGGCACCTTGGAGGGCACACCAGGCAAGGGACGGTTCTGCCCAGGTCCCGTCGCGGCCGCGGCCAGGCCGCTGGCCATCAGGCCTGTGGCCCCCACCGCGCGCAGCCACTGGCGGCGCTGCTGCCACACCGCAGGCGGTGTGATCTCACTGGAATGCGGATGGATGAATCCGTCGTTATGGGTGCGAATCAGCATGGCATGGGCTCCCGTTGCAGCAAACCCGCACTCTATGCCAAATGCCTGCGCCTTGCACGGCCGGCAGGCCAAGGGCTTTTGCCGCCCTTGTCCTGCAGTCGGCCTTTACAGCGAACCGTAGCTGTGCAGGCCGCTCAGGAACATGTTCACGCCCAGGAAGGCGAAGGTGGTGATGGCCAGGCCCACCAGGGCCCACCAGGCGGCCACCGTGCCGCGCAGGCCCTTGATGAGGCGCATGTGCAACCACGACGCATAGTTGAGCCAGACGATCAGGGCCCAGGTTTCCTTGGGGTCCCAGCTCCAGTAGCCACCCCAGGCCTCGGCGGCCCACAGCGCGCCCAGCACCGTGGCGATGGTGAAGAAGGCAAAGCCCACGGCAATGGCCTTGTACATCACGTCGTCCAGCACCTCGAACGAGGGCAGGCGTTCGGCAATGCGGCGACGGCCCAGCAAAATACCGCCCACGATCAGCGCCGACACGCCAAAGTACACCGCCCACCAGTCGCTCATGCCGCCGGTGGCGCTGCGGCGGAACACCAGGGGCTCAAAGCACAGGACAATGCCCAGCAACCACAGGGGCAAGAGGCGCACCCAGCGCACCTCACCGGCCTGCTGCTTGATCAGGTAGGCAAAGGCCACCATGGCCGCCAGGGCGAAGGTGCCATAGCCCACGAAATTGGCCGGCACATGCAGCTTCATCCACCAGCTCTTGAGGGCCGGCACCAGCGGTTGGATCTGATGCGCCTCGCGCACCAGCGTGTACCACAGCAAAAAGCCCACCGCAGCGCTGACCACCAGCATCACAAAGGCGCCCAACGCACGGGTCCGGTAGCGCGCTTCGTAGTACAGGTAGAACAAGGCCGTCATCCAGCAAAACAGCACAAAGACCTCGTAGAGGTTGCTGACCGGGATGTGGCCGATGTCGGGGCCAATCTGGTGGCTCTCGTACCAACGGACCATGGTGCCCACCAGGGCCATCACCACCGCGGCCCAGGCCAGGCGCGCGCCCAGCTGCTCCAGGGTATCGGCTTGCGAGCGGATGAACATGCCGCCCCAGTAAAACAGCGTGCTCATGAAAAAGAGCATGCACATCCACAAAATGGCCGACTGGCTCGAGATGAAGTACTTGAGCCAGAACACTTGCTCGGCCCGCGCCAGGTCGCCGCCATAGCTGTTGATGGCCAGCAGCGAGACCGCCGCCACCCCCAGCATCAGGTTGCGCAGCGGCGCCCAGAACCAGCCGAGCCAGATCACCACCGGCAGCGTGCCGCCCAGGATGGCCAGCTCATACACATCCATGGCGTGCGCGTAGCGCGCGTAGGCGAACACCGTGCCGGCCAGCGCCGCCGCCGCAAACAGCCAGTCAAGCCAGGATCGGCGCGAGGCCTTGAAATTCATTGCATTGAGGGTCGAGGTGTTCATGCGGAAGCCTCCGTTGCGCCCAGCAGGCGTTGTTTGAGCT
>JBEBDJ010000067.1:0-8260 GCA_041157045.1 Pseudomonadota bacterium | reverse complement strand
GGCCGACTGGCCACCTCCAACGCCGAGCAGGTCTCGCTCATCCGCGAGGTGCTCACGCGCCTGGGCATGGAGATCGCAACGCCCGCCGAGGCGCGCGCCATGCTGGGCCTCAAGGGCCGCGACCTGGTCCAGCTCTGACCCCCATCCACCCATTCCCATTCACAACAGGAGACAAGCATGCCCATTCGACCCCTTCGCACCCTTCTTGGCACGCTGTTGCTTGGCAGCAGCCTGCTGACCAGCAGCGCCGCCATGGCCGACTGGCCCGACAAACCCATCACCATCGTGGTGAGCGACCAGGCCGGTGGGCCGGGCGACATCGTGGCCCGCGCCCTGGGCCAGCAGCTGTCGGCCAGCCTCAAGCAATCGGTGGTGGTGGACAACCGACCCGGCGCCTTTGGCACCCTGGGGCTGCGCGCGGTGGCGCAGGCCAAGCCCGATGGCCACACGCTGGGCATTGTGTTCATGCCGCACACCGTGAGCCAGACCTTGTTCAAGGGCACGCCCTACCAGCTGCGCTCTGACTTCACGCCCATTGCCAAGATGGCCGATCTGTTCAATGTGCTGGTGGTGCCCAAGGCCTCGCCCGCGCGCCAGCCGCAAGAGCTGGCGCAGCTGATGAAGGCCCGCCCCGGCCAAATGGCGTTTGCATCGGGCAGCACCGGCTCGCCCGCGCACCTGGCCGGCGAGCTGTTCAACCGCGTGGCGGGCACGCAGTCGCAGCACGTGCCCTTCAAGGGCCCGGTCGATGCCCTGAGCAACCTGGTGGGCGAGCGGGTGGACTACATGTTCCTGTCGCTGCCGGTGGCCATGCCCATGATCAAGGCCGACAAGATCGTGCCGCTGGCCGTGACCAGCAACCGCAGCGCGCCCGCCCTGCCCAAGGTGCCGACCATGATGCAGGCCGGTTATGCCGACTTTGCGGTGCTGGACTGGATGGGCCTGCTCGGCCCGGCCAAGATGCCGCCCGAGGTGGTGGCCCGCCTGGGCGAGGAGATCCGCAAGATCGTGAGCAGCCCCACCTTCCGTGAGCGCCTGGAGACGGTGGGCATGGACGCGGCGTATGCCAACGGCGGCGAGCTGGGGGCGCTGATCGATCGCGAGATCAGCAAGTGGGAGCGCTTCATTGCCCAAGCGGGCATCACCCTTCAATAAGGGCGCGTGCGCACCATGCAGACCTTGCCCGATATCGTGTTCATCCTGGCCGACGACCTGGGCTGGGGTGACCTGTCCTGCTACGGCCGGCCCGACTACCGCACCCCGGTGCTCGATGGACTGGCCCAGCAGGGCGTTCGCCTGACCCATGCCTACGCCAACTCATCGACCTGCTCGCCCACCCGGGTGGCGCTGATGACCGGGCGCTACCAGCACCGCTTGCCGGTGGGGCTGGAAGAGCCGATCTTGCCGGGCTGCCCGCATGGCCTGCCGCCCGAGCACGCCACCTTGCCCAGCCTGCTGCGCGAGCAGGGCTATGCCACCGCGCTGGTGGGCAAGTGGCACCTGGGCTGGCAGCCCCATTACGGCCCGCTCAAGAGTGGGTATGACGAGTTCTTTGGCGCCATGGGCGGCGAGCTCGATTACTTTCGGCACACCGCCACCACGGGCCTGGCCAGCGGCGAAACCGAGGGCCTGTTCGAGGGCGAGGCGATTGTGCAGCGCACCGGCTACACCACCGATCTGTTCACCGATCGCGCCATCGAGATCCTGCAGCGACCGGCCGACAAGCCGCTGTTCATGAGCCTGCACTACACCGCGCCGCACTGGCCCTGGGAAGGGCCCAACGACCAGGCGGAATCGCGCCGCCTGCGCAACCTGGTGCATTACGACGGCGGCTCGCTGGCGGTGTTTGCCGAGATGGTCCAGCACCTTGACCGCTGCATCGGCCGGGTGCTGCAAGCGATCGAACAGCGCGGCAAGGCCGACAACACGCTGGTGGTGTTCACCAGCGACAACGGCGGCGAGCGTTTCTCGTACATGTGGCCCTTTGTGGGCGAGAAGGGCGACCTCAACGAGGGCGGTCTGCGCGTGCCGGCCCTGGTGCGCTGGCCCGCTCAGCTGCCCGCCGGTCAGGAGCGCCAGACGCCGTGCATGAGCATGGACTGGCTGCCCACCTTGCTGCGCGCGGCCGGCGTGACGCCCGCGCCACAGCTGGCCCTGGACGGCTGCGATCTGTTGCCGATGCTGCAGGGCGCGGACGCTGGGCCCGAGCGCGCGCTGTTCTGGCGCACCCGCGATCAGGGCGCGGTGCGCATGGGCCCCTGGAAGCTGCTGTGCGATGGCGAGCTGCGCTTTTTGTTCCATGTGCTGGACGACCCGCGCGAGCAGGCCAATCTGAAGCAGCGTGAGCCCGAGCGCTTTGCCCAGCTGCAGGCAGCCTATGCCGACTGGGCGGCGCAGATGCTGCCCTATCCGCAGCGGCAGTGGCCCGGCATTCGCGCGGTCAAGGACCGCTTTCGGAACCTGGGCTGAGCGCGCGGCGGCTCAGGCCGCCAGCAGGCGCTGCGCCAGCGCCTGCACCGCCTCGGGGGTGATGTCAAACAGGCGGTACAGCGCCTCGGCGCTGCCGCTGGCGCCAAAGCCGCGCATGCCCACAAAGCCACCCCGGGGGCCCAGGTAGGCGTCCCAGCCCTGGCGCACCGCGGCCTCGATGCCGATGCGCACGCCCTGGCCCAGCACCTGCGCGCGGTAGGCCTCGTCCTGCGCATCAAAGAGCTCCCAGCAGGGCATGGACACGACCGCCGTGCCAATGCCCTGCGCCTGCAAGCGCTCGCGCGCCTGCACCGCCAGCAGCACCTCGGAGCCAGTCGCCAGCAAGGTGACCTGGCGCGCGCCCACACTGGCCTCGTGCAGCACATACGCGCCGCGCGCGCACAGGTTGTCGGCGCTCGGGTGCTCGCGCACCCGGGGCAAGGCCTGGCGCGCAAACACCAGGCTCACCGGGCCGTGGGGGTGGGCCAAGGCCAGGGCCCAGCACTCGGCCGCCTCGATGGCATCGGCCGGGCGCATCACCCACATCTGGGGCATGGCCCGCAGCGACGCCAGGATCTCCACGGGCTGGTGGGTCGGGCCGTTGCGGCCAATGCCAATCGAGTCGTGGCTGAACACAAACTTGACCGGCAAGCCCATCATGGCGGCCATGCGCATGGCCGGTCGCTCGTAGTCGGCAAAGGCCAGGTAGGTCACGGCCAGCGGGAGGATGCCGCCGTGCGCGGCCATGCCATTGGCCATGGCACCCATCACATGCTCGCGCACGCCGCAGTGCACATAGGCGCCTTCGGGCGTGGCGTCGGTGAAGGCGCCCAGGCCGCGCTTGTGGCTGGTGGGCGCCTCCAGGTCGGCGCAGCCCACCATGCGCTCGGGCAGCAGCGGGGTCAGCAGCTCGTTGATCTCGGCCGAGATGAAGATGCCGCTGGGCGCGGGCGCTGCCGTCAGCGCGCGTTGCTGGTAGTCGGCCAGCACCTGCGCCACGCCCGCTGGCAGGCGACCCTGCATCACGCGCTCGAATTCGGCGCGCTCGGCAGGCGCCAGGGCGGCCAGGCGCTGCTGCCAGGCGCTGTACGCGCCCTGGCTGCGCTGGCCGGCGGTGCGCCAGGCGGCCAGCACCTCGGGTGGGACCTCAAACGGGCCGTGCGCCCAGCCCAGATCGGCGCGTGCGGCGGCGGCGTCCTCGTCGTACAGGCGGGCGCTGTGGCCGCCGCGCTGGCCCTGCAGGCGGGCAATGCCTTTGGCGATGACGGTGCGGCAGGCCAGCAGCGAAGGGCGCGGGTCGGCACGCGCCGCATCCAGCGCCCGCGACACCGCCTCGATGTCGTGGCCGTCAAGCGACTGCACATGCCAGCCGGCCACGCGAAAGCGCTCGGCCACGTCCTCGCTGATCGACAGCGCGGTGCTGCCGTCGTCGGTGATCTGGTTGTCGTCCCACAGCAGGGTCAGGCGGCCCAGCCGCAGGTGGCCCGCCAGCGAAATCATCTCTTGGCCCACGCCCTCTTGCAGGCAGCCGTCGCCCACAAAGGCATAGGTGTGGTGATCGACCAGCTCGGGGCCAAAGCGCGCGCGCAGATGCGCCTCGGCCACGGCCATGCCCAGGGCGTTGGCAATGCCCTGGCCCAGCGGCCCGGTGGTCACCTCGATCCCATTGGCCGGGCCGTGCGGCCGCTCGGGGTGGCCCTCGCACACCGAGCCCAGCACCCGAAAGTCTTTCAGGGCCTGCAGGTCAAAGGCGGGGTAGCCCGTCAGGTGCAGCAGCGCGTACAGCAGCATGGAGCCGTGGCCGTTGGAGAGCACCACGCGGTCGCGGTCCCACCAGCCCGGGTCTTGGGGGTGATGACGCAGGTGCCGGGTGTAGAGCGCGGTGGCGATCTCGGCCATGCCCAGGGGCACACCCTGGTGGCCTTCCTGGGCCCGCACGATGGCGTCGATCGACAAGAAACGGATGGCGTGGGCCAGGGCTTGTGAGGGGTGTGCGGGCATGGGCGGGAGGCGCCGCGCAGGCCGTGCGCGCCGCGATCGGTCTCTGGGCTGGCCTGCATTCTTGCGGGCACCCCCCGTCAAGGCAAGCGACGTTTATTCAGGCTTGGATGAAAACCGCTCACGCCCCGGGCGCGCGCGCCTCCTGGCGCACCCAATCCAGAAAGCATTGCACCTCGGGGCGCTGCGCGTGGCGTGCCGGGTAGACCAGGTGGTGCGCCTGCACGTCGATGCACAGCGCCGGGTCGAACACCGGCTGCAGCTTGCCGCTGTCGATCAGGCCCTGGCCAATGGTGGCGCTCTCCAGGGCCACGCCCAGCTGCTGCACCGCGGCGTCCAGGCTCATCATGGCGCGGTCAAAGCGCAGGCCCATGCGCTCGGGCGCCAGGCCCTGGCCAAAGCGGGCAAACCAGTCGCGCCACTGGACCACGCTCACGCTTGACTGGATCAGCGGCACGCGCAGCAAATCGGCGGGCTCGCGCAGGCCGTGCTGGCGCACCCACTCGGGGCTGGCCAGCGGCAGGATGGGCTCGGTGAAGATGGGCTCGACCTCGAGGTGCGGCCAGTTGGGCAGGCCGTAGCGGATGTCCACGTCCATCTGCCCCAGCTGAAAGTCCGAGTGCACATGCGAGGCCGACAGGACCAGCGAGATGTGCGGATGCTGCGCGGTAAAGCGCGCCAGGCGCGGCATCAGCCAGAGGCTGGCCAGGCTGGGGCTGCTGTGCACGTACAGCGTGTCCTGCACGCCGTGGCGCAGGTCGTCGGTGGCGGCGTTGATGGCGCCCAGGGCGCTGGCCACGCGCTGCAGGTACTGCTGGCCGGCAGGGGTCAGGGCCACCCCGCGCGCCGAGCGCTCGAACAGGCGCACATGCAGCATGGCCTCGAGCTTGGCCACCTGGTGGCTCACGGCCGACGGGGTCAGGTGCAGTTCCTCGGCCGCCAGCGAAAAGCTCTTGCGCCGGGCAATGGTTTCAAAGGCCTGCAGGGCGCTGAGCGGCGGGATCATGGCGTGAATGAATTTGGATCGACGAGCGAGCACATGAACGGATTTAAACCACGCTTGAGTTTATATCGTTTGCCGCCCATGCCCCTGCGGCCAACAATCGCAGGCCATTCACGCACTGCCCATCAGGAGACCCGCATGCTGCTCAAGGACAAAGTCGCCGTCATCACCGGCGGCGCCGGCCCCAATGGTTTGGGATTTGCCACCGCCCGCATGATGGTGGCGCAAGGGGCCCGGGTGGTCATCCTGGACCTGGCGGCGGCCCAGCCGCAAGCCGCGGCGGCATCGCTGGGCGCGGGGCATCTGGGCCTGGTGGCCGATGTGACCGACAAGGCCTCGTGCGAGGCGGCGGTCGCGCAGATCGTGGCGCACATGGGCCGCATCGACATCCTGGTCAACAACGCCGGCATCACGCAGCCGGCCAAGTTTCTGGACATCAGCGGCGCCGACTACGACCGCATCCTGGACGTGAGCCTGCGGGGCACGCTCTACGCCTCGCAGGCGGTGCTGCCGACCATGCTGGCGCAGCAAAGCGGCTCGATCGTCTGCATCTCGTCGGTGTCGGCGCAGCGCGGCGGCGGCATTTTGGGGGGGCCGCACTACTCGGCGGCCAAGGCCGGCGTGCTGGGACTGGCGCGGGCCATGGCGCGCGAATACGGCGGCAGCAACATCCGCGTCAACTGCGTCACCCCGGGCCTGATCGCCACCGACATCAACAAGGGCAAGATCCCCGAGGACAAGCGCCAGGGCATTCTGGACGGCATCCCGCTGGCGCGCATCGGCGAGCCCAACGATGTGGCCGGCTGCGTGGTGTTTCTGGCCAGCGACCTGTCCAAGTACTGCACCGGCATCACCCTCGATGTCAACGGCGGCATGCTGATCCACTGAGGAAGACCCGCATGACGCAAGACCAAGCGCTGTCCCACCTGGCCCAGGTGGCCTGGCGCATCCGCCGCCTGGCCGTGCGCATGGGCGAGGTGCAAGGCCAGGGCTATGTGGGCCAGGCCCTGGGCTACGCCGATGTGCTGGCCGTGGCCTATGGCCATGCCATGAACTTTCGGGCCGACGACCCCGAGTGGCCGGGGCGCGACCGCTTTTTGCTCTCGCACGGGCACTACGCGATCGCGCATTACGCGGCCATGATCGAGGCCGGCATCCTGCCCGAGTCAGAGCTCGAGACCTATGGCAGCGACGACAGCCGCCTGCCTATGTCGGGCATGGCCAGCTACACCCCTGGCATGGAAATCTCGGGCGGCTCGCTGGGCCAGGGCCTGCCGATTGCGGTGGGCATGGCGCTGGGCCTGCGCCACCAGGGCAACCCGGCCTTTGTCTACAACTCGATGTCCGACGGCGAGCTCGACGAGGGCTCGGTGTGGGAGGCGGCCATGGCGGCGGCGCACCACCGCCTGGGCCAGCTGATCTGCCTGGTCGACATCAACAACCAGCAGGCCGATGGCCCCTCGACCCAGGTGATGGGCTTTGAGCCGCTGGCCGACAAATGGGCGGCCTTTGGCTGGCATGTGCAGCGCGTGGACGGCAACGACCTGGCGGCGGTGCTGCAGGCCTTTGACACCGCGCGCGCGCTGCCCGAGGCACGGCCGCGCGTGATCCTGTGCGACACCTTGATGGGCAAGGGCGTGCCCTTTCTGGAGACGCGCGAGAAGAACCACTTCATCCGCGTGGACCCGCCCGAGTGGCAGCAGGCGCTGGCGGTGCTGGACGCGCACCGCCCCGGCGCATGAGCCCGCCCTGGCGCCCCGGCGCCACCCCTTTCTGGAGCCCCGCATGAACACGGCAAGCCAAGCAAAACCCCGCCTGACCACCTCGGCCATGATCGCCTCGATTGCGGGCGACGACCAGCGGGTGCAGGCCGCCCCTTTTGGCAAGGCCCTGGTGGCCTACGCGGCCGAGCACCCCGAGGTGGTGGGCATGACCGCCGACCTGGCCAAGTACACCGACCTGCACCTGTTTGCACAGGCCTACCCCGAGCGCTTTTTCCAGATGGGCATGGCCGAGCAGCTGCTCATGGGCGCGGCCGGCGGCATGGCCAAGACCGGCCTGGTGCCTTTTGCCACCACCTATGCGGTGTTCGGCACGCGCCGCGCCTACGACTTCATCCACCAGGTGATTGCCGAAGACCACCTGAACGTGAAGATCTGCTGCGCGCTGCCCGGCCTGACCACCGGCTACGGCCCCAGCCACCAGGCCACCGAGGACCTGGCCATGATGCGCGCCATCCCTGGCCTGACGGTGGTGGACCCGTGCGACGCGCTCGATATCGCGCAGGCGGTGCCGCAAATTGCGGCGCATGCGGGCCCGGTCTACATGCGCCTGCTGCGCGGCAATGTGCCCTTGGTGCTGGACGAATACGACTACCAGTTCGAGCTGGGCAAGGCCAAGCTGCTGCGCGGCGGCGCCGATGTGCTGGTGATCTCGAGCGGCTTCATGACCATGCGCTCGCTGGAGGTGGCGCAGCAGCTGGCGGCCGACCGGGTGGATGTGGCGGTGCTGCACTGCCCGACCATCAAGCCGCTGGACCATGCCAGCATCCTGGCGCAGGTGCGCCAGCCCGGTCGCCTGGTGGTGGTGGCCGAAAACCACTCGGTGGTGGGCGGCCTGGGCGAGGCGGTGGCCAGCCTGCTGCTGCGCGAGGGCGTGCAGCCCACGCGCTTTCGGATGCTGGCCCTGCCCGACGCCTTTCTGGACGCGGGCGCCCTGCCAACCCTGCACGATCGCTACGGCATCTCGGCCGAGAAAATGGCCGCCTCGCTCAAGGCCTGGCTGGCGTGA
>JBEBDJ010000066.1:0-15228 GCA_041157045.1 Pseudomonadota bacterium | reverse complement strand
CCGGCCGTCGAGCGCGGTCTGTTCCTGGTTCCCCGGGTCATCGAATAAGGAGCCGCGCATGACGCAACGCGCATTGCACGACCAGGGCGTGGCCGAATTGGCCCGTGGCCTGGACCAGGGCGCCTTCTCGGCGCTCGAACTCACGCAGCACTTTCTGGCCCGTGCCCAGGCCGACACCAGTGGCAGCTTTTTGCACGTCAATCCCGAGGCCGCGCTGGCGCAAGCCCGCCGCGCCGATGCCCGCCGCGCCGCCGGCCGGGCCGGCGCGCTGGAGGGGGTGCCGATGGCGCACAAGGACATTTTTGTCACCCGCGACTTCCCCACCACCGCCGGCTCGAAGATGCTGGCGGGCTATCGCTCGCCGTTTGACGCCACCGTGGTTCGGCGCCTGGGCACCGAGGGCGCGCAAGACGACGCGCAAGCCGCGGGCGGTGCCGGCATGGTCTGCCTGGGCAAGCTCAATTGCGACGAGTTTGCAATGGGTTCGGGCAACGAGAACTCGGCGTTTGGCCCGGTGCGCAATCCCTGGGATGCGCAGCGCGTGCCCGGCGGCTCCTCGGGCGGCAGTGCCGCTGCCGTGGCCGCCCGCCTGGTGCCGGCGGCCACCGGCACCGACACCGGCGGCTCGATCCGCCAGCCCGCCGGCTTTTGCGGCATCACCGGCATCAAGCCCACCTATGGCCGCGCCAGCCGCTACGGCATGATTGCCTATGCCTCCAGCCTGGACCAGGCCGGCCCAATGGCGCGCAGCGCCGAGGACTGCGCGCTGCTGCTGAGCGCCATGTGCGGCCCGGACCCGGACCGCGACTCGACCTCGCTGGACGTGCCGGCCGAGGATTACTCGGCCCGCCTGAACGAGTCGCTCGACGGCCTGCGCATTGGCGTGCCGGCGCAGTTCTTTGGCCCGGGCCTGGCCGACGATGTGCGGGCCGCGCTGGACGAGGCCCTGGCCGCGCTGGAGAAGCTGGGCGCGCGGCGCGTGCCCATCGAGCTGCCGCTGACCGAGCTGGCCATTCCCGCTTACTACATCATCGCGCCGGCCGAGGCCAGCTCCAACCTCAGCCGCTTTGACGGCGTGAAGTTTGGCCACCGCGCGGCCAATCCGGCCGATTTGCTGGACATGTACAAGCGCAGCCGCGCCGAGGGCTTCGGGCCCGAGGTCAAGCGCCGCATCATGACCGGCACCTATGTGCTCTCGCACGGCTACTACGACGCCTACTACCTGCAGGCGCAAAAGATCCGCCGCCGCATCGCCGACGATTTCCAGAAGGCCTTTGCCCAGTGCGATGTGATCGCCGGGCCGGTGGCGCCCACCGTGGCCTGGGCGCTGGGGCAAAACGCCAGCGACCCGCTGGCCGACTACCTGGCCGACATCTTCACCCTGCCGGCCTCGCTGGCGGGGCTGCCGGGCATGAGCGTGCCCGCAGGCTTTGGACAGGGCGGCATGCCGGTGGGCCTGCAGCTCATTGGCAACTACTTTGCAGAGGCGCGCCTGCTCAATGTCGCGCATCGCCTGCAACAGGTCACGGATGCGCACTTGCGCAAGCCGCAGGGGGTCTGACACACATGAGCCAACTCATTCACGGTTACGAAGTCGTCATTGGTTTTGAAACGCACACCCAGCTGACCACGGCCTCGAAAATCTTCTCGCGCGCGGCCACCGCTTTTGGCGCCGAGCCCAACACGCAGGCCTGCGCGGTCGACCTGGCGCTGCCCGGCACGCTGCCGGTGATGAACCTGGGGGCGGTCGAGCGGGCCATCCGCTTTGGCCTGGCCATTGGCGCGCATGTGGCGCCGCGCAGCATTTTTGCGCGCAAGAACTACTTCTACCCCGACCTGCCCAAGGGCTACCAGATCAGCCAGTTCGAGATCCCGGTGGTGCAGGGCGGCGAGGTCCGCTTTTTCCTGGGCAATGAGAAAAAAACCGTGCGCCTGGTGCGCGCCCACCTGGAAGAAGACGCGGGCAAATCCCTGCACGAGGACTTTGTCGGCATGAGCGGCATCGACCTCAACCGCGCCGGCACGCCGCTCCTGGAGATCGTCACCGAGCCCGATATGCGCAGCAGCGAAGAGGCGGTGGCCTATGCCAAGGAGCTGCACAAGATCGTCACCTGGATCGGCATTTGCGACGGCAATATGCAGGAAGGGTCGTTCCGCTGCGACGCCAACGTCTCGGTGCGCAAGCCCGGCCAGCCGCTGGGCACGCGGCGCGAGATCAAGAACCTCAACAGCTTCAAGTTCATGCAGCAGGCCATCGACTACGAGGTGCGCTGGCAGATCGAGCAGCTTGAGGACGGCCACGCCATCCAGCAGGCCACGGTGCTCTTCAACCCCGACACGGGCGAGACGCGCGCCATGCGCACCAAAGAGGACTCGGCCGACTACCGCTACTTCCCCGACCCGGACCTGCCACCGCTGGTGATTGCGCCCGAGTGGGTCGAGCGCGTCAAACGCGAGATGGGCGAGCTGCCGCGTGTGATGGCCGAGCGCTTCATCCGGGACTACGCCCTGCCCGAGTACGATGCCACCACGCTGACCCAAAGCAAGGCCATGGCGGCGTACTTTGAAGCCACGGCCCAGGCCTGCGGCCAGCCCAAGCTGGCCAGCAACTGGATCATGGGCGAGGTCTCGCGCCGCCTGAACGCGGGCGAGCTGGGCATCGACCAATCCCCCGTGAGCGCGGCACAGCTGGGCGCCCTGATCGTGCGCATCAGCGACAACACCATCAGCAACAACGCCGCACGGCAAGTCTTTGAGGTGCTGTGGACCGAGGGCGGTGAGGTCGACGCCATCATCGAGGCCAAAGGCCTCAAGCAAATGAACGACACGGGCGCGCTCGACCAGATCATCGACGAGGTGATTGCCGCCAACCCCGACAACGTGGCCCAGTTCAAAGCGGGCAAGGACAAGGCCTTCAACGCCCTGGTCGGCCAGATCATGAAGGCCAGCAAGGGCAAGGCCAATCCGCAGCAGGTCAACGAGCGCCTGCGCGCCCGCCTGGCTTAAGGCTCCCCAGACCAACCACCCAAGGAGACCCCACATGTCCATCACCCTGTCCAACGCCAGCCTGCCCGTGTTCCAGCGCTTTCTGGGCAATCTGCGGCACCTGCTGGTCAAGGCGCAAGCCGATGTGGCCGCGCGCGGCTACGACGAGCAGGCGCTGGTGCAATACCGCCTCTCGCCCGACATGCTGCCCTTCAAGAGCCAGATCTGCATCGCCTGCGATGCGGCCAAGCTGTGCGTGGCGCGCATCGGCGAGCTGGACGCGCCCAAGTACGAGAACACCGAGAACACCCTGGCCGAGCTGATCACGCGCATCGACAACACGGTGGCCTGGATTGCCAGCGTGCCGGCCAATGCCCTGGACGGCCGCGAAGCCAAGGAGGTGACGTTTCCGGTGGGCAAGAGCGGCACCCGCACCCTGAGCGGGCAGGACTACCTGATGACCTGGGCGCTGCCGAACATGTTCTTCCACGTCACGACCGCCTACGCCATCCTGCGCCACAACGGCGTGGCGCTGGGCAAGGCCGACTTCCTGGTCGGCGCCGCGGCCTAAGCAGCGGCGCGCGCCGGGGCCTTACACGCCGTAGCGCGCGCGGTAGGCCTGCACGGCCGGCAGGTGCTGGCCCATCTCGCCGCCGCCCTGGCCGGCCAGGTAGGCCAGCAGGTCGTCGAGCTTGGCAATGGCGCACACCTGCAGGCCCAGCGTGGACTGCACATACTGCACCGCGCTGTAGGGCACATCGCGCACCGAACCGTCGGCCTGCTTTTCGGTGGCCATTTCCTGGCGATCGAGGGCGATGGCCACCGCGTGCGGCGTGGCCCCGGCCGCCTCGATCAGGGCGATCGATTCGCGCGCGGCGGTGCCGGCACTCATCACATCGTCGACGATCAACACCCGGCCCTTGAGCGGCGCGCCCACCAGGCTGCCGCCCTCGCCATGGTCCTTGGCCTCTTTGCGGTTGTAGGCAAAGGGCACGTCCTTGCCGCGGCGGGCCAACTCGATGGCCACCGCCGCGCCCAGGGGGATGCCCTTGTAGGCCGGGCCAAAAATCATGTCGAACTCGATGCCACTGGCCAGCAGGGCGTCGGCATAAAAGCCGGCCAGGCGGCCCAGGCTTGCCCCGTGGTCGAACAGCCCGGCGTTGAAGAAGTACGGGCTCATGCGACCGGCCTTGGTCTTGAACTGGCCAAAGCGCAACACGCCACAATCGAGCGAGAATTGCACGAACGACTGGGCCAGTTCGCCCATCCCCACTTTGCTAGCTGTCATGACATCATCCTTGTTCACGCTCACCAGCCTCAACCTCAACGGCATCCGCTCGGCCACCACCAAGGGGCTCGAGACCTGGCTCTCGCGTCATGCGCCCGATTGTATTTGCGTGCAGGAGGTCAAGGCCCAGGCGGCCGACGTGGCCGGCAAGTTCGAGCAGCTCGCGGGCCTGCAGGGGCACTTTCACTTTGCGCAGAAAAAGGGCTATTCGGGCGTGGGGGTCTACACCCGGCACACGCCCAGCGATGTGCGGGTGGGCTTTGACGGCGGCGAGTTCGACGAGGAAGGGCGCTATGTGGAGCTGCGCTTTGACACCCCTGCGCGGCGCCTGTCGATCATCAGCTGTTATTTCCCGAGCGGCTCGTCCGGCCCCGAGCGCCAAGCGGCCAAGTACCGCTTTCTGGATGTGCTGTACCCGCACCTGATGGCGCTCAAGGCCGAGCGCGAGTTCATCCTGTGCGGCGACGTCAACATCGCGCACCGCGAGGCCGATCTGAAGAACTGGAAAGGCAACCTCAAGAACAGCGGCTTTTTGCCCGAGGAGCGCGCCTGGATGACGCGCCTGACCACCGAGGGCGGCCTGATCGATGTGTACCGCCGCCTGCAGCCCGACACCACCGACGCCTGCTACACCTGGTGGAGCAACCGGGGCCAGGCCTATGCCAAGAACGTGGGCTGGCGCCTGGACTACCACCTGGCCACGCCGGCCCTGGCCGAGACCGCGCGCACCGAGGCCATCTACAAAGACGAGAAGTTCTCGGACCACGCCCCCATCAGCATCGGCTACGCCCTGTCGCTGGCCTGATCGCCTGGATAATCGACCCATGCTCGCCTACCACACCATCCCCGTCACCCCGTTCCAGCAAAACTGCTCGCTTGTTTGGGACGACCAGACCCTGCAAGCTGCCGTGATCGACCCGGGCGGCGATCTGCCCCTGCTCCTGCAAGAGGTCCGGCGCCTGGGCCTGCGGCTTGAACAGATCTGGGTCACGCACGGTCATTTGGACCATTGCAGCGGCGCCGCCGATCTGGCCGAGCAGCTGGGCCTGCCCATCATCGGCCCCCACCCGGGCGACCGCTTCTGGATCGACGGCCTGCCGCAGGCCGCGGCCATGTACGGCTTTCCGCCCGCGCGCGCCTTCGAGCCCACCCGCTGGCTTCAGGACGGCGACACCGTGACGCTGGGATCGCACACCCTGCAGGTGCGCCACTGCCCGGGCCACACGCCGGGCCATGTGGTGTTCCATTCGCCCGAGATCGGGCGCGCCTTTGTGGGCGATGTGCTGTTTGCCGGCAGCATTGGCCGCACCGATTTCCCGCAAGGCGACCACGACCAGCTGATCCAGAGCATCGTCACGCGGCTGTGGCCCATGGGCGATGCCACGGTCTTCATTCCGGGCCATGGCCCGGAGAGCAGCTTCGGCCGCGAGCGGCGGCAAAACCCCTACGTGGGCGGGACCTGAGCCCGATCGCGTTGCGCGCGCTCAGCGCTGGCGGGCCTGCTCGTACAGGCCCTGCACCTTGGGCACATTGTCCTGAAGCTGCTGGATGCGGTCGGCATTGTTGGGGTGGGTCGAGAAAAAGTCGGCATTGCGCCCACCGCCCCCGCCCTTGCTGCCGTCCTGCGCCTGCTTCATCTTCTGCCACAGGCTGACGCTGGCCTCGGGGGCATAGCCGCCGCGCGCCGCAATCTCAAGGCCCACCAGATCGGCCTCGGACTCGTCTTCCCGGCTGTACTTGAGCACCAGCAACTGCGCGCCCAGGTCGCCCACCATCTGCCCGACCTGGCCCAGGCCAAAGAGTTGGGTGGCAATCGACACCCCCAGGTTGGTCATCTGGGTTTTGGCCAGGCGCTCGCGCGCGTGCTCGCGCAGCGCATGCGCCATTTCGTGGCCCATGATCATGGCAGCCTCGTCGTCGCTCAGCTTCAGGGTGTCCAGGATGCCGGTATAGAACGCGATCTTGCCGCCGGGCATGCACCAGGCGTTGATCTGCTTGCTGCCGATCAGGTTGATCTCCCACTGCCAGCGCGCCGCGCGCGGGTTCCAGGGCTGGGCATGCGGGATCAGGCGGCGCGCAATCGTGCGCAGGCGCTCGAGCTGCGGGTAGCCGTCGGGGGCCAGCGCCCGTTGGCTGCGTGCCTGCGCCAGCACCTGGCGGTACTGGTCCTGTGCCGACATCTCGAGGGTCTCGGCCGGCACCAGCTTGCGCACCTCCGAGGCCTTGCCCACGTTCACCTGGGCCAGGGCCGGCCAGGCCGTGCCAGCGGCGGCGGCGGCGCCGGCCAGCAAAAAGCCCCGCCGCGCCTGCCAGCGGTGCGGCGCCAAAGCGGGGGCTTGGGCCTTGAAATCGCACAGAAAACACATGCTGCAGATGATAATCCCATGCACGCCTTCTGGCCGCACCCCACCTTTGCATGAACGCCACACCGCCCACCCCCGACCTCCCCAGCAACGAGCCCGCCCAAGCGGGCTGGCGACGCGCCTGGCAGCAGCTGCGCGAACCCGCCAGCTGGCGCATGGCGGTGCTGGGCTTTGCCGCCGGGCTGCCGCTGCTGCTGGTGCTGGGCACGCTCAGCTTTCGCCTGCGCGAGGCGGGCATCAACCGCAGCACCATCGGTTTTCTGAGCTGGGTGGGCCTGGCCTACGGCTTCAAATGGGCCTGGTCGCCGCTGGTGGACCGGCTGGCGCTGCCCGGCCTGACACGGCGCCTGGGGCGCCGCCGCGCCTGGTTGCTGCTCTCGCAAGCCTTGCTCCTGCTGGGCCTGGTCGGCATGGCCTGGTTTGACCCGCGCGAGGCGCTGATGCCCCTGGTGCTGTGCGCGGTGCTGGTGGCCTTTGCCTCGGCCACCCAAGACATTGCCCTGGACGCCTGGCGCATCGAATCGGCCCCGGTGGAGGCGCAGGCCACGCTGGCGGCCATGTACCAGGGCGGCTACCGCCTGGCCATGATTTGGGCCGGCGCCGGGGTGCTGTGGATCGCGGCCGCGGTGCAGGGCGACGCCCAAGGCGGCTACTCGCACGCGGCCTGGCAGGCGGCCTACGCGGTCATGGCGCTGAGCCTGCTGCCCGGCGTGCTGACGGTGCTGCGCTCGTCCGAGCCGGCACCGCAGCCCTTGCCGCCCGCGCGCAACCTGGCGGCCTGGCTGCGCGAGGCGGTGCTGGCCCCCTTGCTGGACTTCTGGCGCCGCTACCGCTGGCATGCCGTGCGCTTTCTGGCCCTGGTGGCGGTCTACCGCATCAGCGATGTGGTGATGGGCATCATGGCCAATCCCTTTTACGTGGACATGGGCTTCACCAAGGACGAGGTCGCCACCGTGAGCAAGCTCTATGGGGTGCTGATGACGCTGGTGGGCGCTTTTGTGGGCGCCATGCTGAGCGCGCGCTTTGGCGTGATGCGGGTGCTGATGCTGGGCGCGCTGCTGAGCGCGCTGACCAATCTGCTGTTTGCCTGGCTTGCCGGTGTGGGGCACAGCATGACGGCGCTGATCTGGGTGGTCTCGGCCGACAACCTGGCCAGCGGCATCGCCTCGGCGGCCTTCATCGCCTACCTGTCCTCGCTGACCAATGTGCAGTACTCGGCCACGCAATACGCCTTGCTCAGCTCGCTGATGCTGCTGCTGCCCAAGTTCCTGGCGGGATTTTCGGGGGTGGCGGTCAACGCCTGGGGCTACGAGTGGTTCTTTGTTGGCACCGCCTTGCTGGGCCTGCCGGTGTTGCTGCTGGTGGCCCTGGCCTCGCGGCGCTAAGGGGTGCCTGGCCATGGGTTTACCCAACTTTACATGGGCGACAAGCCGGGGTGGGCACGCAGCCGTGAAGATGGGTCCATGCAGCACATCCTGATGATCGAAGACGACACCCGTCTGGCGGGCATGGTGGCCGACTACCTGCAAGCCAATGGTTACGAGGTCCAGCACGAAACCCATGCCCAGGCGGGCTTGAACCAGCTGTCCCAGCACGCCCCCGATCTGGTGCTGCTCGACCTGATGCTCCCCGACATGGACGGCCTGCAGGTCTGCCAGCGCATCCGCGCCCTGCCCGCGCCGCTGTCGCAGGTGCCGGTGCTGATGCTGACCGCCAAGGGCGACCCCATGGACCGCATCATCGGCCTTGAAATGGGCGCCGACGACTACCTGCCCAAACCCTTCGAACCCCGCGAGTTGCTGGCGCGTATTCGCGCCGTGATGCGCCGCCGCGGCGCACCGGCCGAGCCGTCGGCGCGGGTGATGCGTTTTGGCTCGCTCGAGATCGACCGCGACGCGCGCCGAGTCACGGTGCAGGGCCAGCCCTGCGAGCTGACCTCGTACCAGTTCGACCTGCTGGTCACCCTGGCCGAGCGCGCCGGCCGCGTCCTCACGCGCGACCAGATCATGGAGGCCGTGCGCGGCCGCGAGCTCGAGGCCTTTGACCGCTCCATCGACGTGCACATGGGCCGCATCCGCGCCGCCATCGAAGAAGACCCCAAAAACCCGCGCCGCATCCTGACCGTGCGAGGCGTGGGCTATGTGCTGGCCCGCCAGCAAGACTGATCCCCCCGCATGAGCCGCTGGTCGCAACACCTTTACCTGCGCATCTGGCTGGCGGTGGTGCTGGGCGTGGCGGTCTTGATGCTGGTGGTCTGGCTGGCCATGGGCTGGGCCTGGCGCACCGCCGAGCAGCACTACCGGCCGCCCCCCATGCGCCAGTGGGTGCTGCGCAACGATGAAGGCCAGGTGCTGGATGTGGCACCGCCAGAGCGCACGGCGGGCGGTATCCGGCTCGAGTTTGAGGTGGTGCAAGACGACGGACGGGTGCGCAAGCTGGTGATCGAGCGCAGCCCGGCCCCCCCGCCTGGCCCCGGGGCGGGGCCCATGATGGGCGGGCCGGGCATGCACGCCGGCAGCAGCCTGACCCAAGGCGGCCCTGCCCGCTTTACCAAGGTCAAATCCATGCCCTGGTGGTTGCAGCCCACCTGGGGATTTGCCCTCCTGCTGGCCACCATGGGCGTGGCGGCGGCCCTGGCGCTGTACCCGGTGGTGCGGCGCCTGACCAAGCGCCTGGAGGCCTTGCAAACGGGCGTGCAAAGCTGGGGACAGGGGGATCTGTCGGTGCGCGTGCCGGTGCAGGGCGACGACGAGGTGGCCGATTTGTCGCGCCGCTTCAACGATGCGGCCCAGCGCCTGCAGGCCCTGATGGCGGCACAAAAATCCCTGTTGGCCAACGCCTCGCACGAGCTGCGCTCGCCGCTGGCCCGCATCCGCATGGGGCTGGAATTGCTGGAGTCACCAACAGGAGACGCGGCCCTGCGACAGCGCAGCCGCGACGAGATCCTGCGCAACATGGCCGAGCTCGATCAGCTGATCGACGAGATCCTGCTGGCCAGCCGGCTCGACGCACAAGAGGCCGATATTGGCCAGGTCGAGCCCGTCGACCTGATCGGCCTGTGCGCAGAAGAATGCGCACGGGTCGATGCCCTGCTGACCCTGCCCGAGCCGCCGCCCCAGATCGAGGTGCCTGGCGTGGCGCGCCTGTTGCGCCGCCTGGTGCGCAATCTGTTGGAGAACGCACGCCGCTATGGCCAGGCCGCCGCCCCCGACGCGATCGTGCTGGCCCTGCGCGCCGACGGGACGCATGTGACGCTGACCGTGTGCGACCGCGGGCCGGGCGTGCCCGAGGCCTGGCGCGAGCGTATTTTCGAGCCCTTTCTGCGCCTGCCCGGCGCCAGCGAGTCATCGGGGGGCGTGGGCCTGGGCCTGGCCCTGGTGCGCTCGATCGCGCAGCGCCATGGTGGCTCGGTGCGCTGCACCGACCGCGAGGGCGGCGGGGCCTGCTTTGAGGTGCGCCTGCCCAAGGCCTGAGCCCCGTCGGGGCCTTGCCCCCGCCGCATAATCGGTCCCATGGATGATCTGGTTCGACAAGCCATGGCCAAATGGCCGCATGTGCCCGCCTGCTATGGCTGGCTGGGTTTGGACGCGCGCGGTCACTGGTTCATGCGCGACGACCAGGTGCAGGCCCAAGGCCCCTTCGTGCAGGCCCGTGGGTCTCGTTTGCGCCACGACAAGCTGATCGGCTTTATCGAGCGCAACTACGAACCCGACGAGGCCGGCCGCTGGTATTTTCAAAACGGGCCCCAGCGGGTGTATGTGGAGCTCGAGGCCACGCCCTGGATCGCCCGTGTGCAGGCCGATGGCCAGGTGCAGGCCCACACCGGCCCGATGTTTGCGGCGCAGCAGGTGCAGGGCGCCTTGATCGACGAGGACGGCCATGTGGCCTTGCTGCTACCGGGCCCGCGCGGGCCGGTGCCGGCACGGGTGCACAGCCAGGACGTGGTGCTGCTGCCCGACTGGTTGCAGGCCGTGGGCCTGGACCTGCAAGAGATGCCGGCGGCTCAATGGCCCGAGCGCTTTGGCTATGTGAGCAGCCCCAAGGCGCAGCCCGCCTGCGCTTGATGCGCCCACAAAAAACCCCGCCGAAGCGGGGTTCTGCAAGGGGCCTGCGCGCCTTTATTTGGCGGCAGCCTCGGGCTTTTGCGGTTCTGCAAACTTGGCGCCGGCATTGTTGGCCAGGTAGACCACCGCGCGACCGATTTCGATGTCGTCGAAATCACCGCCACCTTGCGCGCCCATGGCGCCCTTGCCCTTGAGGGCGGAGGTCAGCAGCGCGTCGTAGCCGGTCTTGATGCGCGCGGCCCAGGCGCCGTTGTCGCCAAACTTGGGGGCACCCGCAGCGCCGCTGGCGTGGCAGGCCACGCACTGGGCCTTGTAGACCTCTTCGCCGCTCTTGAGCTCGCGGTTGGCGTCGCGCACTTCGACGCTGCCCACTTTTTGCAGGCGCATGGCCACCGACTTCTCGGCGTCGGCCACACCCGGCGAGGTTTTGTTTTGCGAGGTGACGTAGTAGACCAGGCCGATGATGATGAACACCGGCACCACGAAGGCGGCAATGCTGCTCCAGACGAGCTGCTTGGGGGTACGGACGGGGCCGGTGTGCGGCTCGTGGTGGTTGTGATCGCTCATGAGGTCCTCAAATGCTGGTGAGAGTGGGCCCGCACATCGTCGGCATGGCCGGGTGCCGGACCGAAATCCGCCCAGCATTATAGTCCGCTCGCCTTCGCAGACCTTGCAGCAAGGCTGTCCACCCCAGGTGGCGTGCCATAATCAGGGTTTGCGCGGCTGTAGCTCAGTGGATAGAGTATTGGCCTCCGAAGCCAAGGGTCGTGGGTTCGATCCCCGCCAGCCGCGCCACTTCTGCTTGCAGCCGCCGCTTTTTTTCAAAGGCTGGGCTGCCGCCCTTGCAAGATCCGTCACGTGTTCTTGTCATAGCGGATCATCCCCTTTGCTTGCAGGCACTTGCCCATCTCATGCGCTCGCGCTTTCCAGGCGGTCGCATCGAATGCGTTGAGACCATGTGCGAGGCCCTGTCATGCCTCTCCAGGTGCTCGGCCAAGGTCTTGGCGACATCCTAGCTGGGCTTGAGCAGCCATGCCCCCACCGTTTGCGGCAGGATGCCCAGATCACCCGGAAAAGCCCCCGCCACAAAGCCCACATGCCCGCCCTCTGCCGGCTGCCACAGGCGCACCGACGACGACACCTGCTGCGCGCCCGGCAGGCTGTCGGCCGGGATGAAGGGATCGTTGCGGGCGTTGAGCAGCAAGGCCGGGATGCGCAGGCTGGCCAGGCGTGGCAGGGCACTGGCGCGGCGCCAGTAATCGGCCGTGTCGGCAAAGCCATGCAGGGGCGCGGTGAAGACGTTGTCAAAGTCCTCCAGGGTGCGCGCACGGCGCAAGGCCTGCTCGTCAAACAGGCCCGGATGCTGGCGCAGCTTGGCCAGCGCCTTGGGCACCATCGAGCGCAGAAAGTAGGGCGTGTAGATCCAGCGATTGAGGCCGCGGCCGATCTGATGCCCGCTGGCCGTCAGGTCCAGGGGCGAGCTGATGCTGGCCACCGCGTCGGCCAGTTGCGCCGCCGATGCCCCTTGCTCGCCCGCCCACACCATCAGCGCATTGCCGCCCAGCGACACCCCGGCGGCCACCAGCTGCTGGCCCCCCTCGGCGCGGTGCGCGGCGCGCAAGCGTTGCAGGATCCAGTGGATTTCCTGGTGGTCGCCCGAGTGGTAGGCCCTGGGTGCCAGGTTCAATTCGCCGCTGCAGCCGCGAAAGTGCGGCAGGGCCAGGTTCAGGTCTTGCGCGCTGGCCCAGGCCGCAAACGCACGGGCGTAGTGGCTCTGGCGCGAGCCCTCCAGGCCGTGGAAAAGCACCACCAGCGGCCGCGACAGCGCGCTGGCTGGCAAGCGGTCCACATCCAGAAAGTCGCCATCGGGCGTGGCCCAGCGCTCGCGCTGCCAGGCCGCTTGCGGCTGCGCGCTGCGCACCTGGGCGCCCTGGCTGGCCCAGATGGTTTGCGCATGACCGCCGCGCAGCCACCAGGGCGCGCGCTCGGGCAGGGTCTGGGCCGTTGGCACCGCCGCGCTCCGCGTCAATGCAAGAGCTGACCGCTGCCGGCCTCGCCCAAGGGCAGGTCTTGCGCGCTGCCCGGGCTGGCGTGGTGCGCCAGCATGCGCCAGCCCTGCGCGGTGCGGTGGTAGACATTGGTGGCCACGATGACCACCGAGGCCGGGCCGCGCTCGGTTTGCACCTGCACCCGCTCGACCACGCTGTGCACGGCGCTGCTCAGGGCGTCGATGCGCTGCACATCGAGCACCCCGATCTGCAGCTTGGCCCCGCCTTCAAACAGGGCGGCAAAGGCCTGCCGAATGGCGGCCTGGCCGATCAGGCGGGGGCCGCCCGGGTGCACGCAGCTGATGTGGTCCTCATCGGCCCAGCAGGCCATGAGTTGGTCCAGATCGCCCTGTTGCAGGGCCTCGTAAAAAGCGGCTTCGAGCTCGTCGACGCTGCCGCCAAAGGTCAGGGAATGCAGTTTGGGGCGTGGCATCCCCGCATTGTGACAAAAGCCACCCCGCAACGGGCAGGGCATGGCCGATAAAAAACCCCGTGGGCCTTGCGGCGCACGGGGTTGGGGGCAGGCCCAGCGGACCGGCTTATTTCTTGGCGCGGTACTTGCGCAGCGCAGCGAGCTGCGCGGCCAGGGTGGCCAGCTCGGCCTGTGCGGTGGCCAGGTCCACATCGGACTTGGCGTTGCGCATGGCTTCCTCGGCCGCCTGGCGGGCTTCCTTGGCCTTCTCTTCGTCCAGATCCTTGCCGCGGATGGCGGTGTCGGACAGAACGGTCACGCGGTCCGGTTGCACCTCGAGAATGCCGCCTGCCACGAAGACAAATTCTTCGCCGCCGTCAGCCGTCTCGATGCGCACCGAGCCCGCCTTGATGCGGGTGATCAGCGGGGTATGCCGGGGATAGATGCCCAACTCGCCGGACTCACCAGGCAAGGCGACGAAGCGTGCTTCGCCCGTGTAAATGGACTCTTCGGCGCTGACCACATCGACGTGGATGGTGTTCATGCAAGCTCCTGTAGGAGGCGAGCACAGCGCTTGCGCGCCGCACCCGCCATCTCCCTGTTGCCAGGGAGAGGGGTTTTAGGCGACCTTCTTGGCCTTCTCGAAGGCCTCGTCGATGGTGCCGACCATGTAGAAGGCCTGCTCGGGCAGGTGGTCGCACTCGCCGTTGGCGATCATCTTGAAACCACGGATGGTTTCCGACAGCGGCACGTACTTGCCGGGCGAGCCGGTGAACACTTCGGCCACGTGGAAGGGCTGCGACAGGAAACGCTGGATCTTGCGAGCGCGTGCCACGGTCAGCTTGTCTTCGGGGGCCAGTTCGTCCATGCCCAGAATGGCGATGATGTCGCGCAGTTCCTTGTAGCGCTGCAGCGTGCCCTGCACGTTGCGGGCCACGGTGTAGTGCTCTTCACCGACCACATGCGGGTCCAGCTGGCGGCTGGTGGAGTCCAGCGGATCCACAGCGGGGTAGATACCCAGCGCAGCGATGTCACGCGAGAGCACCACGGTGGAGTCCAGGTGGGCGAAGGTGGTGGCAGGCGACGGGTCGGTCAGGTCGTCCGCGGGCACGTAGACGGCCTGGATCGAGGTGATCGAGCCGACCTTGGTGGAGGTGATGCGCTCCTGCAGGCGGCCCATTTCTTCGGCCAGCGTCGGCTGATAGCCCACAGCGGAAGGCATACGGCCGAGCAGCGCAGACACTTCGGTACCGGCCAGCGTGTAGCGGTAGATGTTGTCGACGAAGAACAGCACGTCGCGGCCTTCGTCGCGGAAGGATTCGGCGATGGTCAGGCCGGTCAGCGCCACACGCAGGCGGTTGCCCGGCGGCTCGTTCATCTGGCCGTAGACCATCGACACCTTGCTCTCGCCCAAGCTCTCGAGGTTGACGACGCCCGACTCGGCCATCTCGTGATAGAAGTCGTTGCCCTCGCGGGTGCGCTCGCCGACACCTGCAAACACCGACAGGCCGCTATGCGCCTTGGCGATGTTGTTGATCAGCTCCATCATGTTCACGGTCTTGCCGACGCCGGCGCCGCCGAACAGGCCGACCTTGCCGCCCTTGGCGAAGGGGCACATCAGGTCGATCACCTTGATGCCGGTTTCCAGCAGGTCCTGCGACGGGCTCAACTCGTCGTAGGCCGGCGGCTTGCGGTGGATCGACGCCGTCAGCTCCTGCCCCACCGGACCACGTTCGTCGATCGGGTTGCCGAGCACGTCCATGATGCGGCCCAGCGTGGCGCGCCCCACCGGCACGGTGATCGCATGGCCGGTGTTGCTGACCATCAGCCCGCGGCGCAGGCCGTCGGACGAACCCAGCGCAATGGTGCGAACGATGCCGTCGCCCAGCTGCTGCTGCACTTCCAGCGTCAGCGCGGTGCCTTCGAGCTTGAGCGCGTCGTACACCTTCGGCATGGCATTGCGCGGGAACTCCACGTCGACCACGGCGCCGATGCACTGGACGATCTTGCCCTGGGTTTGCGTGTTAGCCATTTGTTCGATCCTTAAAACAGTGTTCGTGACAGGCGG
>JBEBDJ010000065.1:0-11399 GCA_041157045.1 Pseudomonadota bacterium | reverse complement strand
TATTCACATCCACCCCCACCGCGTTCACGCAGTCTTCCACTACCGCATCCAGCGAGCGGGCCAGCTCGCTCTGATTCAGGTCGTGCTGGTACTGGCCGACGCCGATGGCTTTGGGGTCGATCTTGACCAGCTCGGCCAGCGGGTCTTGCAGGCGCCGCGCAATGCTGACCGCGCCGCGCAAGCTCACGTCCAGCTCGGGCAACTCCTGGCTGGCGTATTCGCTGGCGCTGTAGACCGAGGCGCCGGCCTCGCTGACCACCACCTTGGTGATGGCCTGGTCCGGATCGAGCTTGCTCAATTGGGCGATCAGGTCGCCTGCCAGGCGATCGGTCTCGCGGCTGGCGGTGCCGTTGCCGATGGCGATCAGGCTGACCGCGTGCTGGCGGCACAAGCGGGCCAGGGTGTGCAAGGCGCCGTCCCAGTCGCGCCTCGGTTCGTGCGGGTAGACGGTGGCGGTGTCGACCAGTTTGCCGGTGGCGTCCACCACCGCGACCTTGACGCCGGTGCGAATGCCCGGGTCCAGCCCCATCACCACGCGCGGGCCGGCCGGCGCGGCCAGCAGCAGGTCGCGCAGGTTGTCGCCAAACACCTTGATCGCCACCTGCTCGGCGGCTTCGCGCAAGCGGGTGAACAGGTCGCGCTCGATGCTCAGGCTCAGCTTGACGCGCCAGGTCCACTGCATGCAGCGGCGCAGCAAATCGTCGGCGGGGCGCCGCTGGTGCGACCAGCCCAGGTGCGTGGCGATGCGCCCTTCGGCCAAGGCCGTGGCGGCCGCATTGATCTGGGTCGGGGTGGCATCGGCCGGCAGCTCGGCCACCGGCAGCACCAGCTTGGCATCGAGCACCTCTTGCGCGCGGCCACGGAACACGGCCAGCGCCCGGTGCGAGGGCACCTGGCCGATGGGCTCGCTGTAGTCAAAGTAATCGCGAAAGCGGGCCACCTCGGGGTCTTGCTCGTTGCGGCTGGCGATTTTGCTGCTGGCAAACAGGCCCTCGGCCCACAACCATTCGCGCAGCGACTGCACCAGGGCGGCGTCTTCGGCCCATTGCTCCGACAGCAGGTCGCGCACCCCGTCGAGCACCGCCGCCACGCTCGAGAAATCGGCGCCTTCGATGCGGTCGGCGGGCAAGACATAGGCCGCGGCCGCGGCGTGCGGGTCGATGCTGGGGTCGGCCCAGAGCTGCTCGGCCAGGGGCGCCAGGCCGGCTTCGCGGGCGATCATGCCCTTGGTGCGGCGCTTGGGTTTGTAGGGCAGGTAGAGGTCTTCCAACTCCTGCTTGGTGGCCGCGGCCCACAAAGCGGCCTCCAGTTCGGGCGTGAGCTTGCCCTGCTCGGCAATGCTGCGCAACACCACCTCGCGGCGGTCGTGCAACTCGCGCAGATACGACAGGCGCAGTTGCAACTCGCGCAGCTGCACATCGTCTAGCCCGCCGGTGGCTTCTTTGCGGTAGCGGGCAATGAAGGGGACGGTCGCGCCCCCATCGAGCAAGGCCACGGCGGCCTCGACTTGTTCGGGACGGATGCGGATTTCTTGGGCCAGCTGGGCCTGGATCGAATTCATGCGGACAACACGGGGCAAGCAAAGCGGGCAAGTGTGCCACAGCGCCAGGGCCCAACAGGCCCTGCGCCCTCACCTCAGATCATGGTGCGGCGCATGGCCTTCGGTCGCCAGGGCCTGGGCCCTGTTCACGCAGCGCGCAGCGCCTGTCGCAGCTTTTGGCCCACGTCGGGCCGCGCGGCAAAGGGGTCGGGGGGGTTGGTGCCGGCCACGATGGCCTCCATGCGCTGCTGAACATTGCCCAGCGCCGTCGGATGGCTGTAAATGTAGAACTGGCCCTGCTGGACCGCGTCAAACACAAACTGCGCCACCTGCGCAGCGCTCACCTTGCCCGAGCCCACTGCCTTGTCGCTCATGGCCTGGGCGATCAGCTGGCTTTGCGTGGGGGCTTGTGCCGGCAAGCCGGCGGGGCGGTTGCGCTCGCTCTGGTTGATGCCGGTGGGCACGAAATACGGACACAGCACACTGGCACTGACCTGATCGCTGACCAGCGAGAGGTCCTGGTACAGGCTCTCGGTCAAGGCCACCACCGCGTGCTTGGTGGTGTTGTACAGGCCCATATTGGGCGGGGTCAGCAGGCCAGCCATGCTGGCGGTGTTGACGATGTGGCCCTGCCATGTCGGGTCCTGGCGGGCCGCCGCCAGCATCATGGGGGTAAAGCACCGGATGCCGTGGATCACGCCCCAGAGGTTCACGCCCATGACCCATTCCCAGTCGCTCTGACTGTGCTCCCACAGCAGACCGCCACTGGCCACACCGGCGTTGTTGAACACCAGGTGCGGTGCCCCAAAACGCGCTTGCACCGCGTCGGCCAAGGCCTGCATGGCCGCGCCATCGGACACGTCCACCCGGCGCGCCAGCACCGCGGCGCCCGCCGCCGTCAGCTCGGCCTCGGCACGCTCGAGCGCGTCTTGCTGCACGTCCACCAGCACCAGGTTCATGCCCAGGCGGGCGCCGATGCGCGCGCATTCCAGGCCAAAGCCCGAGCCGGCCCCGGTGAGCACCGCGGTCTTGCCTTTGAAATCGTGGATCATGGGGCGCCCCTTAGATCAGCTTGACCAGCTGCTTGCCAAAGTTGCGGCCCTTGAGCAGGCCCAGAAACGCCTCGGGCGCCGAGGCCAGGCCCTGCGCCACCGTCTCGCGCGGGCGCAGCTTGCCGGTGCCCACCAGGGTGCCCAGCTCCTGCAGCGCCTCGGGCCAGTCCTGCATGTGTTCCGACACGATAAAGCCCTGCACCTTCATGCGGTTGACCAGGATCAGCGCCGGGTTGTGCATGGGCAGGGGCGCGCCGTCGTAGCCGGCGATCATGCCGCACACCGCGATGCGTGAGAAGGCGTTGCTGCGCAGCATCACGGCGTCGAGGACCATGCCGCCCACGTTTTCAAAATGCCCGTCGATGCCATTCGGGCAGGCCTGCTTGAGGGCCTTGGACAGGCTCAGGTAGTCCTGGTGCTGGCGGTAGTCGATGCAGGCATCAAAGCCCAGCTCCTGGGTCACGTAATCGCACTTGGCCTGGCCGCCGGCAATGCCCACCACGCGGCAGCCGCGCGCCTTGGCCAGGGCGCCAAAGGCACTGCCCACCGCGCCGCTGGCCGCGCTCACCGTCAGGGTCTCGCCCGGCTTGGGATCGATGATGCGCACCAGGCCGTGCCAGGCGGTCACGCCAGGCATGCCCACCGCGCCCAGGTAATGGCTGAGCGGCACATGGGTGGTGTCAACCTTGCGCAGCATGCCAGGCACCTGGCCATCGACCACGCTGTACTCCTGCCAGCCGCCCATGCCCACCACCTGGTCGCCCGGGGCAAAGCGCGGGTGGCGCGAGTCGACCACCTCGCCCACCGTGCCGCCAATCATCACCTCGCCCAGGGGCTGCGGCTGCGCGTAGCTCTTGCTCTCGTTCATGCGGCCACGCATATAGGGGTCGAGGCTCAGGTAGTGGTGACGCACGAGCACCTGGCCCTCGGCCAACTCGGGCGTCTGGCTGACCTGCAGGCGGAAGTTGTCGACGGTGGCCTCGCCTTGCGGGCGGCTGTGCAGAACGATTTGCTGATTGCTGGGCATGGGACGTCTCCGGTTGGGATGGGGAATCAGGCGCTCACGTCGCCAGCCTTGCTGGGGCTGTGGCGCACATAGCGGAAGGTGCCGGTGGCATGCGCGCACAGCAGGCCATCGGCGTTGAAGATGCGGCCTTCGGTGAAGGCCATGCTGCTGGTGCGGTGCAAGAGCACGCCCTCGGCCTGCAGCGGGCGGCCCGGGGTCACCTCGGCCGCTTGCATGAACGAGGTCTTGAGCTCCACCGTGACCACAAAGGAATCGGGCAGCACGCTGCGCGCGGCGTGCGCCATGCACACATCCATCAGCGAGAGCAAGACCCCACCATGGGTCATGCCCAGGGTGTTGGCATGCCAGTCCAGGGGCTGCAACTGCAGCCGCGCCTTGCCATCGCCAAAGGCCTCCAGGGTCACCCCCAGGTGCTCGACAAAGGGGATGCTGCGTTTGAACGGCAGGCTCATGCCTTAACCACCCGTGCGCACGCTGACGCCGCCGTCCACGGCCAGGGCCTGGCCGGTGATGTGCTTGCCCGCATCGCTGGCAAACAGCAGCACCACGCCCTTGAGGTCTTCGTCGTCGCCCAGGCGGCGCAGCGGCGCGCTCTCGCACATGCGGTCGTAGCCCAGGTGCTCGATGGTGGCGTTGGCCATCTTGCTCGGGAAAAAGCCCGGGCAGATGGCATTGACGGTGATGTTGTGGCGGCCCCATTCGCAGGCCAGGGTCTGGGTGAAGGTGATCACCGCGCCCTTGGAGGTGTTGTAGGCAATGGTCTGCATCTCGGGCGGGTTGCCGCCCAGGCCTGCCACCGAGGCAATGTTGATGATGCGGCCCTTGCCGCGCGCGATCATGCCGCTGCGCGCCACTTCCTTGGCCAGCAAGAAATAGCCGCGGATGTTCAGGTTCATGACCTTGTCCCAGCCCGACACCGGATAGTCCTCGGCCGGTGCGCCCCAGGTGGCCCCGGCGTTGTTGACCAGGATGTCGATGGGGCCCAGCTGCTGCACCGTCTCGCGCACCAGGCGCTGGATATCGGCCTCTTGCGAGCAGTCGGCCGCCACCGCATGCGCCTCGATGCCAGCGGCGGTCAGGGTGGCCACCGCCTGGTCCAGCTCGCCTTGTTTGCGCGCGCTGAGCATCAGGCGGGCCCCCGCCTCGCCCAGTGCCTGCGCCATTTGCAGGCCCAGGCCGCGCGAGCCGCCGGTGATCAGGGCCACACGGCCCGTCAGGTCAAAGAGTTGGGAGTTGTGGCGTGCCATGGTCCAGAGCAAGGTTCAGGGTTGGGAAAGCCCGCCGGCGCCGGTCGATCCGACCCGCGCCGGGTGGCGTCAGAAAGCGTCCTCGGCCAGGGTGGCGCAGGTCATGTCGCGTTGGCGAACGACTTGCAGCCAGGCCCCGATGCGCGGTAGCTCGTAGCGGAAGAAGTAGCGGCAGGCGGTGCGCCGGCCCTGCCCCACCGGGCGCGGGTCGGTACCGGTCTGGCGCGCCAGATCGAGCCAGATCCAGGCCATCACCACATGGCCAAAAGCCTGCATATAGGGCACCGCATTGGCCAGGGCCTGCGCCGGCTGGCCGGTGGCCCAGGCCTCGCGCGTGGCCTCCTCGATCTGCTGCCAGGCCGCGCCCAGTTGCGCCGCCTCCTGCGCCCATTGGGCCCCGGCGCGCGCCATGGTCTGGGCCATGCGTTGCCCCAGCAAGGCCATGCCACGGCCCTTGTCCATCAGCACCTTGCGGCCCAGCAGGTCAGCGGCCTGGATGCCGTGCGTGCCCTCGTGGATCATGTTCAGGCGGTTGTCGCGCCAGTACTGCTCGACCGGGAAGTCGCGCGTGTAGCCAGCGCCGCCATGGATCTGGATGGCCAGGCTGTTGGCCTCCAGGCACCACTCGCTGGGCCAGCTTTTGGCCACCGGGGTCAGCACCTCCAGCAACAGGCGCGCGTCGGCCACCGATTCGGGGCTGCCGGTGCGCTGCTCGTCGACCAGGCGCGCGCAGTACAACAGCAGGGCCAGCGACCCCTCGCAATAGGCTTTTTGTGCCAGCAGCATGCGCTTGATGTCGGCATGCTCGATCAGGCGCACCTGCGGCGTCGACGGGTCCTTGCCCGCCGCACCGGGCAAGCGCCCCTGCGGGCGTTGGCGGGCATAGTCCAGGCTGGCCTCGTAGCCGGCCATGCCCAGCATGGCGGCGGCCATGCCGATGGCGATGCGCGCCTCGTTCATCATGTGGAACATGCAGCGCAGGCCATCGCCCGGCTGGCCCACCAGATAGCCGATGGCCCCGGCCTGGCCGCGCACCGGGTACTTGCCCTCGCCAAAGTTCAGCAAGGTGTTGGTGGTGCCACGCCAGCCGCATTTGTGGTTCAGACCGGCCAGCGCCACGTCGTTGCGCTCCCCCGTCAGTTCGCCCTCGGGCGTGACCAGCTTTTTGGGCACGATAAAGAGCGAGATGCCCTTGACGCCCGGCACCAGGCGGCCTTGCGCGTCCGGGATCTTGGCCAGCACCAGGTGCACGATGTTCTCGGTCAGGTCGTGCTCGCCCGACGAGATCCACATCTTGTTGCCACGCAGCCGGTAGCGCGGCCCGAGCGGATCGTCCGCATGGTCCGCGCCATCGGGCTCGGCGCGCGTGAGGATGTCCGACAGCGAGGAGCCCGCTTGCGGCTCCGACAGGCACATGGTGCCCGAGAAGCGCCCGGCAAACTCCTGCAGCGCAAAGGCCTGCTGCTGCGCAGGCGTGCCGTGCACCATCAGCAAATTGGCATTGCCGGTGGTCAGCAGCGCCGAGCTGATGCTCACCGAGGCCTTGGAGAAAAAGGCGTTGGCCGCCGCCTCCACCACATAGGGCAGCTGCATGCCACCCACCGCCTCGTCCTGCGCGGCGCTCAGCATGCCCGACTCGGCATAGGCGCGGCAGGCCTCGTGCGTGGCCTGCGGCAAGATCACGCGCTCGCCGTCAAAGCGTGGCTCTTCGGTGTCGACCAGTCGGTTGAACGGTGCGAACTTCTCGCGCGCGATGCGCTCGCAGGTGTCAAGGACCGCATCGAAGGTCTCGCGCGAGTGGTCGGCGTAGCGCGAACGCTGCGCCAACTGCGGCACCTGCAACCAGTCGTAGAGCAGAAAATCAACAGTGGAGCGCACGGCAGTCCTGGGCGATGGGGTCGTCGATCAGAGCACTTCGAAAATGCCGCAAGCACCCATGCCGCCGCCAATGCACATGGTCACGGCCACGCGCTTGGCGCCGCGGCGCTTGCCTTCGATCAGGGCGTGGCCGGTCAGGCGCTGGCCGCTCACGCCATAGGGGTGCCCCAGGGCAATCGCGCCGCCATTGACGTTCAGACGATCGGCCGGAATGCCCAGCTTGTCGCGGCAGTACAGCACCTGCACCGCAAAGGCCTCGTTGAGTTCCCACAGGTCGATGTCGGCCACCGTCAGGCCCAGGCGCGCCAGCGCCTTGGGCACCGCAAAGACCGGGCCAATGCCCATCTCATCGGGCTCGCAACCGGCCACCGCAAAGCCCAGGAAACGACCCAGGGGCTTGAGGCCACGCTTTTCGGCCAGGGTCTCGTCCATCACCACGCAGGCGCCCGCACCATCGGAGAACTGGCTGGCGTTGCCGGCCGACACCACGCCACCGGGCATGGCCGAGCGGATGCCGCGCACGGCTTCCAGGGTGGTGCCTTCGCGCAGGCCTTCGTCACGGCTGACGGTCACCTGCTTGGTGATCAGGCCCAGGGTCTTGTCGACCACGCCCGCGGTCACGGTGATCGGGGCGATTTCGTCGTCGAACTTGCCCGCTGCGGCGGCGGCACAGGCCTTTTGCTGGCTGCCCGCGCCGTACTCGTCCATCACCTCGCGGCTGATCTTGTAGCGCTTGGCCACCTGCTCGGCGGTCTGCAGCATGCTCCAGTAAATCTCGGGCTTGCTCTTTTGCAGCGCCGGGTCGGTCAGCATGTGCATGTTCATCTCTTGCTGCACGCACGAGATGCTCTCGACACCACCGGCCACATAGATCTGGCCCTCACCGGCAATGATGCGCTGGGCGGCCATGGCAATGGTCTGCAGGCCCGAGGAACAAAAGCGGTTGACGGTCAGGCCCGACACCGACACCGGCAAACCGGCGCGCAAAGCGATCTGGCGGGCAATGTTGGCGCCGGTGGCCCCTTCGGGGTTGGCGCAGCCCATGATCACGTCCTCCACCTCGGCACCATCGATGCCGGCGCGGGCCACCGCGTGGCTGACGGCGTGGCCACCCAGGGTGGCGCCATGGGTCATGTTGAACGCGCCCTTCCAGCTCTTGGCCAGGGGGGTGCGGGCGGTCGAAACGATAACGGCGTTGGTCATTGCAAACTCTCTCGATGATCAGTTGAAGGTCTTGCCCTCGGCCACCAGGCGCTGCAGCAGCGGCGCGGGTTGCCAGAATTGGGCGTCGTCCAGCGGGTTGCGGGCAAAGCGCTTCATCGCCTCTTGGACATTGAACAGACCCATTTGGTCGGCATACAGCATCGGGCCGCCGCGCCAGTACGGGAAACCGTAGCCGGTGATGTAGACCATGTCGATGTCGCTGGCCTTGGACGCAATGCCCTCTTCCAGGATGTGGCAGGCCTCGTTGACCAGCGAGAACACCAGGCGCTGGACGATCTCGTCGTCCGAGATCTTGCGCGGGGTGATGCCCAGGCTCTGGCGATGGCGCTCGATCATGTCCAGCACGTCCTGGTTCACGATCGGGTCGCGCTTGCCGGCCTGGTAGTCGTACCAGCCCGCGCCCGTCTTCTGGCCGTAGCGGCCCATCTCGCACAGCAGATCGGCGGTCTTGCTGTACTTCATGTGCGGCTTTTCCTGGTAGCGGCGCTTGCGGATGGCCCAGCCGATGTCGTTGCCTGCCAGGTCGCCCATGCGGAAGGGGCCCATGGCAAAGCCAAACTTCTCGATGGCCTTGTCGATCTGTTGCGGGGTGCAGCCCTCCTCCAGCAGGAAACCGGCCTGGCGGCTGTACTGCTCGATCATGCGGTTGCCGATGAAGCCATCGCACACGCCCGAGACCACGGCGGTCTTCTTGATCTTCTTGGCCAGCGCCATGACGGTGGCCAGCACATCCTTGGCGGTGTCCTTGCCGCGCACCACCTCAAGGAGCTTCATCACATTGGCGGGGCTGAAGAAGTGCATGCCCACCACGTCTTGCGGACGGGCGGTGAAGCTGGCGATCTGGTTGACGTCCAGGGTCGAGGTGTTGGAGGCCAGAATGGCCCCGGCCTTCATGACCTGGTCGAGCTGGCGGAACACGCTTTCCTTGACGCCCATGTCCTCAAACACCGCCTCGATCACCAGGTCGGCGTTGCCGATGTCGGCGTAGTTGAGCGTGGTGCTGAGCAAGGCCATGCGCTGCTCGTACTTGTCCTGCTTGAGCTTGCCCTTCTTGACCTGCGCCTCGTAGTTCTTGCGGATGGTGGCCACGCCACGATCGAGCGCTTCTTGCTTGGTCTCGAGGATCGTGACTGGAATGCCAGCGTTCAGGAAGTTCATGCTGATGCCGCCACCCATGGTGCCGGCACCGATGACGGCCACCCGCGCGATCTCGCGCTTGGGGGTGTCCTCGGCCACATCGGGGATCTTGCTGGCTGCGCGGTCGGCCATGAACAGGTGGCGCAGGGCGCGGCACTCGGGCGTCCACATCAGGTTGATGAAGATCTCGCGCTCGAACAACAGCCCGTCTTCGAATTTCTTTTTCGTGGCCGCTTCGACCGCGTCCACGCACTTGACCGGGGCCGGCAGGTTTTTCGCCATGCCCCGCGCCATGTTGCGCACGAACTGGAAGTAGGCGTCGCCTTGCGGGTGCTTGCAGGGCAGGTTGCGCACCAGCGGCAGCGCAGCGCCGCCCGCATGCTGATCGGCCACCTTGCGCGCCAGTGCCAGCGCCTCGTCCATCAGGGATGCGGGCGACTGGGCCATGGCGTCAAACAGCTTCTGGCCGGGCAGCATGGCCAGCATCTCGCTGTTGACGGACTCGCCGCTGACGATCATGTTCATGGCGGCCTCGACGCCCAGCACGCGCGGCAGGCGCTGCGTGCCACCTGCGCCCGGGATCAGGCCCAGCTTGACCTCGGGCATCGAGATCTTGGCGCCCGGCGCCGCGATGCGGTAGTGGCAGCCCAAGGCCAGCTCCAGGCCGCCGCCCATGGCCACGCTGTGCACCGCGGCCACCACCGGCTTGACCGAGTTTTCGCAGGCCCGGATGACCGACAGCAGATTGGGCTCTTGCAGCGACTTGGGCGAGCCAAACTCGCGGATGTCGGCGCCGCCGGAGAAGGCCTTGCCCTTGCCGGTGATCACGATGGCGCGCACGGCGGCATCGTCGTTGGCCCGCTGCAGGCCATCGGTGATGGCCTGGCGTGTGGCCAGACCCAGGCCGTTGACCGGCGGATTGTCCAGGGAGATCACGGCAACGTCGCCGTGGACTTGGTATTCAGCACTCATGCCTTGGGTCCTCGATGCTAGAGAAAAAAGAACGCTCGTTCGGTTTTACCACAAAGGGCGCGCCAGAACGAGTTGGGAGAGGCCTGCGCGCTGTCACCCAGACGACGCGGCAGGCCGTGTGGGGCGGGCTCAGACCTCGAGCCACTCCTTGCGGATGTAGACGTCCTGGCGCAGGGCGTCGGGGGTGCCTTCGAACACGATGCTGCCGTGCCCCATCACCAGGGCGCGGTCGGAGATGCTCATGGCGATGGTGAGCTTTTGCTCGATCAGCAGCACGGAAATGCCGCGCGCCTTGAGCGCCTGCAGGTACTGGCCCACCAGCTCGACGATCTTGGGCGCCAGGCCCTCGGTCGGCTCGTCGATGATGATCAGGTCGGGGTCGCCCATCAGCGTGCGGCACAGGGTCAGCATCTGCTGCTCACCGCCCGAGAGCACGCCGGCCTCGGTGTGCTGGCGCTCCTTCAGGCGCGGAAACAGCTGGTACATGTCGTCAAAGGACCAGCGCGAGCCCTTGCCCTGGCCTTTTTGCCCCAGCTGCAGGTTTTGATGAACCGTCAGGCTGGGAAAGATGTCGCGGTTCTCGGGCACATAGCCAATGCCTTTGTGCGCCACCTCGTAGGCCTTGGCGCCTTGCAGGGACTCGCCCTTCCAGTCGATGGTGCCCTGGCTGTCGACCAGGCCCATGATGGCCTTGGCCGTGGTCGACCGGCCCGAGCCGTTGCGCCCCAGCAGGGCCACGATCTCGCCCTCGCCCACCGAAAAATTCACGCCATGCAGCACATGGCTCTTGCCGTAAAAGGCGTGCAGGTTGTCAATCTTGAGCATGGTCAGTGTCCTCCCGCCTGGCTCTCGGCAATGACCGAGCCCAGGTACGCTTCCTGCACCTTGGGGTTGGCCCGAACGGCCTCGGGGGTGTCAAAGGCAATCACCTCGCCATACACCACCACCGCAATCCGATCGGCCAGGCCAAAGACCACGCCCATGTCGTGCTCCACGGTGAGCAGGGTGCGGCCCTCGGTCACCTCGCGGATGAGGTGGATGAAGCGCTGCGTCTCGCTCTTGCTCATGCCCGCCGTGGGCTCGTCCAGCAAGATCACCTGCGCGCCGCCGGCAATCGTGATGCCAATCTCCAGGGCGCGTTGTTCGGCATAGGTCAGGTTCATGGCCAGGGTGTCGCGCTTTTTGTCCAGCCGGATCATCTCCATGAGCTGCTCCGCCCGCTCGTTCGCATCCTTGAGTCCCGAGAGGAACTTCAGGAAGGTGTAGCGGTAGCCCAGGCTCCAGAGCACCGCGCAACGCAGGTTCTCGAACACGCTGAGCTT
>JBEBDJ010000064.1:0-2778 GCA_041157045.1 Pseudomonadota bacterium | reverse complement strand
CAAACCGACCGCGCGCAGGATTTCCTGTCCAAGATCCTGGGCCACTGAGTGCCATCGCCGCCCCCCGGCGTCGGGCCGGGGGCGGTTTTGCGACAATCGGGGCATGAGCGCCGATCACATCACCCTGACCCAACCCGACGACTGGCATTTGCATGTGCGCGATGGCGCCGCCCTCCAGGCGGTCGTGCCGCACACCGCCGCGCAGTTTGCGCGCGCCATCATCATGCCCAATCTCAAGCCGCCGGTGACCACCGCGGCGCAAGCCATGGCCTATCGCCAGCGCATCCTGGACGCGGTGCCCGCCGGCCTGCGTTTTGAGCCGCTGATGACGCTGTACCTGACCGACAAGCTGCCGCCCGAGGAAATCCGCCGCGCGCGCGAGGCGGGCGTGGTGGCCTGCAAGCTCTACCCAGCGGGCGCGACCACCAACAGCGATGCGGGCGTGACCGATCTGCGCAAGATCTACCCGGTGCTCGAGGCCATGCAGCGCGAGGGCCTGCTGCTGCTGGTGCACGGCGAGGTGACCAGCGCCGACATCGACCTGTTTGACCGCGAGGCGGTGTTCATCGAGCAGCAGCTGATCCCGCTGCGGCGCGACTTCCCGGGCCTGAAGATCGTGATGGAGCACATCACGACCCGCGAGGCGGCGCAGTATGTGGCCGAGGCCGACGCCCTGCTGGGCGCCACCATCACCGCGCACCACCTGCTCTACAACCGCAACGCCATCTTCACCGGCGGCATCCGCCCGCATTACTACTGCCTGCCCGTGCTCAAGCGCGAGGTGCATCGCCAGGCCTTGCTGCAGGCGGCCACCGGTGGCAACCCGCGCTTTTTCCTGGGCACCGACAGCGCGCCGCACCCGGCGCACCTGAAAGAGCACGCCAGCGGCTGCGCCGGCTGCTACACCGCGCACGCGGCCATCGAGATGTATGCCGAGGCCTTCGAGCAGGTGGGGGCGCTCGATCGTCTGGAGGCCTTTGCCAGCTTCCACGGCCCCGACTTTTACGGCCTGCCGCGCAACACCGGCCGCGTCACCCTGCGCCGCGAAGCCTGGACCCCGCCCGAGGCCTATCCCTTTGGCGAGGCCGAGCTCAAGCCCCTGCGCGCTGGCGAGGCGCTGCCGTGGCGCCTGCAGGCCTGAGCCGCCAGGCGCTGGCCGAGCTGCAAGCCCAGCTTGCGGCGCTGGACTGGCAGGCGCCCTGGCTGCGGCCTTGGGCCGCGACCGGCCGGGCCTGTCTTCAGGGCCTGGCGGCCGGGCAGGGCTTGCACAGCGCCCTGACCGGGGATGCCGGTGTGCGGTTTGTGCCGCAGGACGCCTTGCCCGCGGGCGAGGCCTACGAGGCCTTTGTGCACCGCACCGGCCAGGTGCCCACCCGGCCCAATCTGCACGATGTGTTCAATGCCTGGTGCTGGCAGCGCTTTCCGCTGGCCAAGCGCCAGCTCAACCGGGTGCAGGCCGCCGAGATTGCGCGCCAGGGCGTGGGGCAGCGGCGTGGGCCGGTGCGCGACGCCATCACGGTGCTCGATGAGAACGGCGCCCTGTTGCAGGCGCCCGAGCCGCTGTGGCCGTTGCTGCGCGAACACCGCTGGCACGAGGCCCTGGTGCAGCGCCGTGCGCTGTGGGACCAGGCCAAGGTCTGGGTCTTTGGCCATGCGGCGCTGGAGAAACTGGTGCAGCCCTACAAAAGCATCACCGTGCACCTGTGGGCCGTGCCCCCCGAGCTGCCCGAGGCTGCGCTGGACGCCTGGCTGGCGCAGGACTGGCAGCCCGAGCGCCTGGCCGCCAAGCCCTTTGCCCCGCTGCCGGTGCTGGGCGTGCCGGGCTGGTGGCCCGCCAATGCCGATCCGGCCTTCTACGCCGATGACCAGGTCTTTCGGCCCCAGCGAAGCCGAGCAGTCGCCGCATGACTGGGGCGTCGGCATGTCCCTGCGGGCCTGAGGAATTGCCGCGCCGGCTTGAAATCGCCCCCCATCCCCCTAACATTCGTCCCTGAGCGCCCGACTGTTCGGGTAACCACCTTTGCATATCACCATGAAACGGATCGCCCTTTTTGTCCTGACCAACCTCGCGATCGTGCTCGTGCTGGGCATCACCGCCCGGCTGCTGGGCGTCGATCGTTTTCTCACCGCGAACGGCCTGAACCTGGGCGCGCTGCTGGGCTTTGCCCTGCTCATGGGCTTTGGCGGCGCCATCATCTCGCTGCTGCTGAGCAAACCCATTGCCAAGTGGACCGCGGGCGTGCAGATCATCGAGCAGCCGCGCAATGCCGACGAGGCCTGGATTGTCGACACCGTGCGCCGCCTGGCCGACAAGGCCGGCATTGGCATGCCCGAGGTCGGAATTTTTGAAGGCGACCCCAACGCCTTTGCCACCGGTGCGTTCCGCGACTCGGCCCTGGTGGCCGTCTCCACCGGTCTGCTGCAGAACATGACCCACGATGAAATCGAGGCGGTGCTGGGCCACGAGGTGGCGCACATTGCCAACGGCGACATGGTCACCATGACCCTGATCCAGGGCGTGATGAACACCTTTGTGATCTTCATCTCGCGCATCGTGGGCTACGCCGTCGACAGCTTTTTGCGCCGCAACGACGAGGAGCGCAGCGGCCCCGGCATCGGCTACTTTGTGACCTCGATCGTGATGGAGATCCTGCTGGGCTTTGTGGCCGCCATCATCGTCGCCTGGTTCAGCCGCCAGCGCGAGTTCCGTGCCGACGCCGGCGCCGCGCAGCTGATGGGCCGCAAGCAGCCCATGATCAACGCGCTGGCACGCCTGGG
>JBEBDJ010000063.1:0-7745 GCA_041157045.1 Pseudomonadota bacterium | reverse complement strand
GAATGCTCTGCGTGGCATCGCTGACGAGGTCACGCAGCACCCGCTGCAGCAGGGTCAGGTCCTGGTGCAGCAGCGAGCGCGCCGGCAGGCGCAGCGCCGCCTCGCGGATGCGTGCCCAGGTCTTGCGCAGGTAGGCAATGTCCTCGCGCAGCTCGTCCTCGCTGGAGTCTTCGGCATTGGTGCGCAAGATAAACCCGCCGCCCGCCTCGCCCACCAGGGCCTGCAAGGCCTGGCGCAGGCGCTCGCGCTGCTCCGAGGGGATTTTTTGCGACACGCCAATGTGGTCGTCTTGCGGCAAGAACACCAGGTGACGGCCGGCAATGCTGATCTGCGTGGACAGACGGGCGCCCTTGGTGCCCATGGGGTCCTTGATCACCTGCACCATGAGCGACTGGCCTTCAAACACCAGCTTTTCGATGGGCACGGTCGTCTGCCCCGTGCGACCGCCCTCGCCTTCGCCATGCGGCTGCCAGACATCGGCCACATGCAAGAACGCGGCTTTCTCAAGTCCGATGTCGACAAAGGCCGACTGCATGCCCGGCAAGACCCGCGAGACCTTGCCCAGGTAGACATTGCCCACCAGCCCCCGCTCCAGGGTTCGCTCGACATGCAGCTCCTGCACCGCGCCCTGCTCGATCACCGCCACACGCGTTTCCTGCGGCGACCAGTTGATCAGAATGTCCTGTTGCACGCTCATGCCAGTGTCTCCCCAAGGGGCACGCCGGCCTGACGCAGCAGGTCGGCGGTTTCATGCAGGGGCAGGCCCACAATGCCCGAGTGGCTGCCCCGGATGCGGGCGACCCACATGGCGGCCAGGCCCTGGATGGCATAGGCGCCCGCCTTGCCCATGGGTTCACCACTGGCCACGTATTGGCGGATCTGGGCGCGCGTGAGGGGCGCCACCTCAACCTGCGACACCGACAGCGCCGCCCAGCGGCGACGGCCCGACTGCAGGGCCACAGCGGTCAGGACGCGGTGGGTGCGACCCGACAGCTGTGCCAGCATCTCGGCCGCTTGGGCCGCATCGGCCGGCTTGCCCAGAATATCGCGGCCAAGGGCCACGGTGGTGTCGGCGCACAGCACCGGCCCCGCTGGCAGCCCGCGCGCGCGCAGGCGCAAGAGCGCGGCGTCCAGCTTCAGGCCCGTCACGCGCTGCACATAGCGCTGCGGCGATTCGCGGCCTTGCCGCGCTTCCAGCGCCTCGGCGTCTTCGGCGGGATCGGGGGCGAGCAACGCAAAGCGCACGCCGATTTGGGTCAGCAACTGCTGGCGGCGCGGACTCTGGGAAGCCAGGTACAACATGGTGACTTACTCGCGGTGGTAGGGGTGTCCGGCCTGGATCGACCAGGCCCGGTAGAGTTGCTCGATCAGCAGCACGCGCACCATGGCGTGCGGCAAGGTCATGTCCGACAGGCGCATGCGGGCGTTGGCAGCGGCCTTGAAGGCGGGGTCCAGGCCATCGGGGCCGCCGATGACCAGCGCCACCTGCGAGGCCTGCGACTGCCACTGCGTCAAGCGCTCGGACAGCCCCATGGTGGTCAGCGTGGTGCCGCGCTCATCGAGGGCCACGACAAAGGTGTCGCGTGGAATGGCGGCCTCGATGCGTTCGCGCTCGGCCGCCATCAGGGTGGCCACCGTGCGCGAGCCGCGCGGCTCGGTGCGCACGGCCTTGAGCTGAACCTGCCAATCGGGCGGGAAGCGCCGCAGGTAATCGTCCCAGGCGGTCTGTGCCCAATCGGGCATGCGCTGACCGACGGCCACGATCAGCAGCTTCATGCCTTAGCGTGCGGTCTTGCGCGGGGCCTTGGCCGCCGCCTTGGCAGGGGCCTTGCTGGCCGTTTTGGCCGGTGCCTTGGCCGCCGTCTTGGCGGCCGTCTTGGCGGCCGTATTCACGGGTGCTTTGCGGGCCGGGGCCTTGACCGCGGCGCTGCTGCTGCGGGCACCGCTGGCAGCCGTCTTGGCCGGCGCCTTGCGGGCGGGGGCCTTGGCGGTGGTGCCGGCTTTGGCGGGTTTGGCCGAGCCGTTGCTTGCTGACTTGGCGGCCGGCTTGCCGGCTGATTTGGCGCTGGACTTGGCCGATGCTGTGCCTGCAGTCTTGCCAGCGGACTTGCCAGCGGACTTGCCTGCCGGTTTGGCGGCGGTCTTGGCATCGCTGGCCTTGCCGGCTGCGCCACGCGTGTGCAACGGGGCCGCCGACTTCAGGCGCACCGGCTTGTCGCCCCAGATCTCTTCAAGGCTGTAGTAGATCCGGATGCTGGGCTGCATGATGTGCACCACCGCAGCACCGCAGTCGGCAATGATCCATTCGCCGTTGTCCTCGCCCTCGATGCGGGGCTTGCCAAAGCCGGCCTCGCGCACCTTGTCGCGCACGCTGGCGGCCAAGGCCTTGGTCTGGCGGTTGGACTGACCCGAGGCGATGATCACGCGCTCGAACAGGGGCGAGAGGTGCTCGGTGTTGAAGACACGGATATCGATGGCTTTGACATCCTCCAGCGCATCGACAATGGTGCGTTGCAGGCGTTGGACATCTTTTTTGGCAGCGGTTTCGCTCATGGGGTCAGGCGTAGAGGTGGTGTTCGTGAATATAGCGGCAGACGCCCTCGGGCACCAGCGCATCAATGGCCTGCCCCTGCGCGACCCGGGAACGAACCAGGGTGGCACTCACATCCAGACGGGGCATGGGCAGGCGCACAGGGGTGGTGAGGGCGTCGCCAGACGCCGCCGCGTCCGTCCACAAAGGAACCGACGCATCGCGCACAGCCACCGCAATTGTAACCAGTGCGACCAGCTCGGCCGCCTGGTGCCAGGCCGGCAAGGTTTTCCACTGGTCCTCGCCCATGATCAGGTACCAGTCATGGCCCGGCCGTTGTGCCTGCAAGTCGCGCACCGTGTCGATGGTGTAACTCGGGCCCTGCCGCTTCAATTCCAGATCCAGCACCTGCGTTCGGGCCACGTCGGCAAAGGCCAGGCGCGCCATGGCCAGGCGATGGTCGCCCGCGCTGCCCGCACGTGAGCGGTGCCAGGACTGGCCCGTGGGCAAGACCAGCAAGTGATCGAGGTGCAGGGCTTGCACCGCGCTCTCGGCCAGGGCCACATGCGCCCGGTGGGGCGGGTCGAAGGCGCCGCCCAGCAGACCGATGCGCGGAGCGGCCATGGGGTGTCAGACCCAGTCGCGCGGGACCAGGAAGTCGCTCACCAGGCGCGCCTCGCGCGAGCCCGGCGGGTCCTGGCGCTGGTAGGACCAGCGCACCTCGCGCGGCATCGACAACAAAATGGATTCGGTGCGACCACCCGACTGCAGGCCAAAGTGCGTGCCACGGTCCCAGACCAGGTTGAACTCCACATAACGACCACGCCGGTAGAGCTGGAAATCACGCTCCTGCTCGGTCCAGGGCTGCGCATGGCGTCGCTCGACGATGGGCAGGTAGGCGGGCAACAAGGCATCGCCCACGGCCTGCATCATCTCGAAGCTGCGGGCCATGCCCAGCTCGGCAAAATCGTCAAAGAAAACGCCGCCAATGCCGCGCTGCTCCTGGCGGTGGTGCAAGCGGAAATACTCGTCGCACCAGCGCTTGAAACGCGGATACAGGGTGTCGCCAAACGGCGCCAGGGCGTCGCGGCAGGTGCGGTGGAAATGCACCGCATCCTCTTCCAGGGGGTAGTAAGGCGTGAGGTCCATGCCGCCGCCAAACCAGGCCACCGGCGCGCCGCCCGCAGGCTGGGCCACCAGGGTCCGCACATTCATGTGGACCGTGGGCACATGGGGATTGCGGGGGTGAAAAACCAAGGACACGCCCATGGCCTCAAAGGGCGCACCAGAGAGCTCTGGCCGGTGCTGGGTCGCCGACGCCGGCAGGCGCGGGCCGCGCACATGCGAGAAGCCGCAACCGGCCCGCTCAAAGACCTCGCCGTCTTCCAAAATCATGGTCACGCCCTGCCCTTGCAAGGGCTCGCCCGGCGCCTTTTCCCAGGCGTCGGTCAAAAAGGCGCGGCCATCAAGGGCGCTGATGGCGCTGGTGATGCGCTGCTGCAGTCCGCGCAGGTAATCACCCGCCTGCTGAAGGTCAAAGTCCTGGGCCATGGGAAGGGTCTCCTGCGGGGGGTCGGTTGGGGGACGCGATGGGCTGCACCGGCGAAGCCTGGTGGGGGTGGTAGCCCCGCACACCGTCATAGTGCCGTGCCAACATCGCATAGTCCAGCGCCGGGTCACCGCTCAATTGCACAAAATCCATCACCCGCACCTGGCGGCGACCCCAATCCAGATCGGCCAGGCCCAGCGGCAAGCCCGTCTGCACACACAGCCGGTAGTAGCCGCTGCGCCAACCAGACGTGAGCGATCGGGTGCCTTCCGGGGCCAGCGCCAGCCACATCAGCCGGTCCTCGGCGCGCGCTTGCAACAGCTGCGCCGCGGTGCTCTCGACCACGCCTTGGGGCGAGCGGCGGTCGACAGGCAAACCGCCAACCCACCGCATCCAGCGGCCCAACAATGGCAAGGTGAACAGCGAGTCCTTGCCCCAGAAATACACCGGGATGCCGATCGCCCATTTGGCCAACAGCCCGATGGGGAAATCCCAATTGCTGGTGTGCGGATAGACCACGATGACGCCCTGCTTGCCCGGCAGGCCCTCAAACAGGACCTGCCAGCCCAGCCGCGCCAGGATCCAACGTGCCAGGCCCGAGCCCTGGAACTGCACCGGGTGACGCGCGGCGCTCAATCGCGGGCCTTGACGGCGCGGTGGCCGATGTCGCGACGGAATTGGCGGCCGTCAAACACAATCTGGTCGGCCACGGCATAGGCGCGCTGCTGCGCCTGGCGAACCGAGTCGGCCAGCGCGGTCACGCACAGGACGCGGCCGCCACTGGTGAGGGTGCGCTCGCCTTCGGGCCGGGTACCGGCATGGAACACCATCACCTCGTCCTGGTCGGCAGGCAGTCCGGTGATGGGGTCGCCCGAACGCGGCGACAGGGGGTAACCGGCCGCAGCCATCACCACGCCCAGGGCGGTGCGGCGGTCCCATTCCAGCTCGACCTGGTCAAGCTGGCCATCGGTGGCGGCCCACAGCACCGTGGCCAGGTCGGACTTCAGGCGCATCATGATGGGCTGCGTCTCGGGGTCGCCCATGCGGCAATTGAATTCCAGCGTGCGGACCTGGCCCTGCGGGCTGATCATCAGGCCCGCGTACAAAAAGCCGGTGTAAGGGATGCCGTCTGCGGCCATGCCCCGCACCGTGGGCAGGATGACCTCGCGCATGGCGCGGGCATGGACTTCGGCGGTGACCACCGGCGCAGGGGAATACGCGCCCATGCCGCCGGTGTTGGGGCCTTCGTCGCCATCGAGCAGGCGCTTGTGGTCCTGGCTGGTCGCCAGGGCCAGCACATGCTGGCCATCACACAGGACGATGAAGCTGGCTTCCTCGCCCGCCAAAAACTCCTCGATCACCACCCGGGCGCCGCCCTCGTTGTGGGTCACGCCCAGGCGGTTGTCCAGCAGCATGAAGTCAATGGCCTCATGGGCTTGCGCCAGGTCGGTGGCCACCACCACGCCCTTGCCAGCGGCCAGGCCATCGGCCTTGATCACAATGGGCGCGCCCATGCGCTCCACATAGGCGTGGGCCTGTGCGGCGTCGGTGAAGGTGGCAAAGGCCGCGGTGGGAATGCCGTGGCGCTGCATGAAGGCCTTCGAGAAGGCCTTGGAACTCTCGAGCTGCGCGGCCGCACGGCTGGGGCCAAAGACCCGCAGCGAGGCGGCGCGGAAGGTATCCACAAGGCCGGCCGCCAAGGGCGCTTCGGGGCCCACCACCGTCAGGTCAATGCCCTCGGCGCGGGCCCAATCGGCCAGGGCCTGCACGCCGGTGTAGGGCACGTTGACCAGGCGCTTGTCGCGCGCGGTGCCGCCATTGCCTGGGGCCACATAGACTTTTTGAACGCGCGGCGACTGCGCCAGTTTCCAGGCCAGCGCGTGCTCGCGCCCGCCGCCGCCCACCACCAGAACTTTCATGACCTGCCCTTTTAGTCGGCCAGTTCGGCGTTGTGGTAGACCTCCTGGACATCGTCCAGGTCTTCCAGCGCATCGAGCAGTTTCTGCATGCGCTGGGCATCTTCCCCGGCCAGGCCGATGGCATTTTCGGCGCGCATCGTCACCTCGGCCATCTCGGCCATCAGGCCCGCGGCCACCAGGGCGTCGCGCACGGCTTCGAAATCGGCCGGGGCGGTCAGCACCTCGATGCCACCCTCGTCGTCGGTGATCACGTCCTCGGCCCCCGACTCCAGGGCCACTTCCATGACCCGGTCTTCCGAGGTGCCCGGGGCAAACAGCAGCTGGCCACAGTGTTTGAACTGAAAGGCCACCGAGCCCTCGGTGCCCATGTTGCCGCCGTACTTGCTGAACACATGCCGTACCTCGGCGACGGTGCGCACCCGGTTGTCGGTCATGGTGTCGACAATGATGGCCGCGCCGCCAATGCCGTAGCCCTCGTAGCGGATTTCCTCGTAGCTCACGCCTTCGAGGTTGCCGGTGGCCTTGTCGATGTTGCGCTTGATGGTGTCGGCCGGCATGTTGGCCGCCTTGGCCTTGTCGACCGCCAGGCGCAGGCGGGGGTTGGCGTTGAGGTCACCGCCGCCGGTGCGGGCCGCGACCATGATCTCGCGGATCACCCGGGTCCAGACCTTGCCGCGCTTCTCGTCCTGTCGTCCCTTGCGGTGCTGAATGTTCGCCCATTTGCTGTGGCCGGCCATGCTGCTCGTCCTTTTTGATTCGAAAACAATGCGCCGATTCTACGCCGCGCCAACGGTCAAACCGGCGCATCGCTGGCGTGGCGCGCCGGCTGGGCTGTGCACCGTCCTGCCACCGCGCTGGCCCCCAGCGGGCTGCCTGTTGTCGGGCAAAAAAAGGGCGTCCTGTGGGACGCCCTGGGGGAGCCGGTTGGGCAACCGGCGTGGCCAATGCCTGGGGTCAACCCGCAGCGGCTTCCTCTTGGGGTTCTGAGCGCGAGCCTTTGCTGTCCTTGCGCGGCAGGGGCTGGATATCGAGCAAGACCTGCTCCTGGTCGTCCAGGTCCACGCTCAGGCGGCCACCCTCGGTCAGGCGGCCAAACAGCAGCTCGTCGGCCAGGGCCTTGCGGATGGTGTCCTGGATCAGGCGCTGCATCGGGCGTGCGCCCATGAGCGGATCGAAGCCCTTCTTGGCCAGGTGCTGACGCAGCTTGTCGCTGAAGGTGACTTCCACGCGCTTTTCGGCCAGCTGCTGCTCGAGCTGGAGCAGGAACTTGTCGACCACGCGCAGGATGATCTGCTCGTCGAGCGGCTTGAAGCTGACGATGGCGTCCAGGCGGTTGCGGAACTCGGGCGTGAACAGGCGCTTGATGTCGCCCATTTCATCGCCCGCCTGGCGCGGGTTGGTAAAGCCAATGGTGGCCTTGTTCATGGTCTCGGCCCCCGCATTGGTCGTCATGACGATGATGACGTTGCGGAAGTCCGCCTTGCGGCCGTTGTTGTCCGTCAAGGTGCCATGGTCCATCACCTGCAACAGCACATTGAAGATGTCCGGGTGGGCTTTCTCGATCTCGTCGAGCAGCAGCACGCAATGCGGCTTCTTGGTCACGGCCTCGGTCAGCAGCCCCCCCTGGTCAAAGCCCACATAGCCGGGCGGCGCGCCAATCAGGCGGCTGACCGCATGGCGCTCCATGTACTCGGACATGTCAAAGCGCAGCAGCTCGATGCCCATGATGTAGGCCAGTTGCTTGGCG
>JBEBDJ010000062.1:0-8976 GCA_041157045.1 Pseudomonadota bacterium | reverse complement strand
ACGATCCAGGCCCTGTATCTGGGTCACGATGTAGATATGGTCATTACCACCCCAGAGCGAGATCTTTGGGTAAGCTTTTGGGTATGTATACACAAAAAAAGCGCCTAAGCACTTGATTTGTATGGATTACTGGCGGAGCAGGCGGGATTCGAACCCGCGGTGGGCTATGAACCCACACACGCTTTCCAGGCGTGCGACTTAAACCACTCATCCACCGCTCCAGCGGGGCCGATTGTAGCAGGCCTGGTGATGCGATCTTGCGACACATCGGGCCGCGAAATGGGCATTTTTCTAGATTCGGGCGTTCTGTCAAAGCCTAGGCAGAAAATTTCCTTAAACTTCGCCCTTTCGCCAACCCATCCGCCCCCCGGCCGGCCGCCCATGAAATTTCGTTTCCCCATCGTCATCATCGACGAAGACTACCGCTCCGACAACTCCTCGGGTCTGGGCATTCGGGCGCTGGCGCAAGCCATCGAGGCCGAAGGCTTTGAGGTGCTGGGCGTCACCAGCTATGGCGACCTGAGCCAGTTTGCACAGCAGCAGTCGCGCGCCAGCGCCTTCATCCTCTCGATCGACGACGAAGAATTCACCCCCGGCCCCGATCTGGACCCGGCGGTGCTGAACCTGCGCGCCTTCATCGGCGAGGTCCGGCGCAAGAACGCCGATGTGCCGCTCTACATCTACGGCGAGACCAAGACCAGCCAGCACTTGCCCAACGACATCCTGCGCGAGTTGCACGGCTTCATCCACATGTTCGAGGACACGCCCGAGTTTGTGGCGCGTCACATCATCCGCGAGGCCAAAAGCTATCTGGAGGGCCTGCAGCCCCCGTTCTTCAAGGCCTTGCTCGACTACGCCGAAGACGGCTCGTACTCCTGGCACTGCCCGGGTCACTCGGGTGGCGTGGCCTTCCTCAAGAGCCCCATCGGGCAGATGTACCACCAGTTCTACGGCGAGAACATGCTGCGTGCCGACGTCTGCAACGCGGTCGAGGAACTGGGCCAGTTGCTGGATCACGACGGCGCCATCGGCGAGAGCGAGCGCAACGCCGCGCGCATCTTCAATGCCGACCACTGCTTTTTTGTGACCAACGGCACCAGCACCTCCAATAAAATGGTCTGGCACCATGCGGTGGCGCCCGGCGATGTGGTGGTGGTGGACCGCAACTGCCACAAGTCCATCCTGCACTCGATCATCATGACCGGTGCGATCCCGGTCTTTCTCAAGCCCACGCGCAACCACTTCGGCATCATTGGCCCGATCCCCAAGAGCGAGTTCGAGCCCGCCTCGATCATGGCCAAGATCAAGGCCAACCCGCTGCTCAAGGGCGCCGATCCGAAGAAGATCAAGCCGCGCATCCTGACGCTCACGCAGTCGACCTACGACGGGGTGCTCTACAACACCGAGACCATCAAGCAGATGCTCGACGGCTATGTCGAGAACCTGCACTTTGACGAGGCCTGGTTGCCGCATGCGGCTTTCCACCCCTTCTATGGCACCTACCACGCGATGGGCAAAAAGCGCGGCCGCCCGCAAAACACCCTGGTCTACGCCACGCAGTCGATCCACAAGCTGCTGGCGGGCATCAGCCAGGCCAGCCATGTGCTGGTGCAAGACAGCCAGCAGCGCAAGCTCGATACCTACCTCTTCAACGAGGCCTACCTGATGCACACCAGCACCAGCCCGCAGTACAGCATCATCGCCAGCTGCGATGTGGCGGCGGCGATGATGGAGCCGCCCGGCGGCACCGCGCTGGTCGAGGAAAGCATCCAGGAGGCGCTGGACTTCCGCCGCGCCATGCGCAAGGTCGACCAGGAATACGGCCAGGACTGGTGGTTCAAGGTCTGGGGCCCCGAGAAGCTGCCCGAAGAGGGCATTGGCCGTGCCGACCACTGGGTCCTGCACAACGACCCGCGCAAGCGCTCGGGCAAGTGGCACGGCTTTGGCCAGCAGCTGGCCGACGGCTTCAACATGCTCGACCCGATCAAGGCAACGATCGTCACGCCGGGCATGAACCTCGAGGGCAAGTTCGACAAGACGGGCATTCCAGCGGCCATTGTGAGCAAGTTCCTGGCCGAGCACGGGGTGGTGGTCGAGAAGACGGGCCTCTACAGCTTCTTCATCATGTTCACCATCGGCATCACCAAGGGCCGCTGGAACACCTTGCTGACGGCGCTGCAACAGTTCAAGGACGACTACGCCAAGAACCAGCCCATGTGGCGGATCATGCCGGAGTTCTGCGCCAAGCACCGCCAGTACGAGCGCATGGGCCTGCGCGATCTGTGCCAGCATGTGCACCAGATGTACGCCCGCTACGACATCGCCCGCCTGACCACCGAGATGTACCTCTCGGATCTCAAGCCCGCGCTCACGCCGGCCGATGCCTATGCGCACATTGCCCAGCACCGCACCGAGCGGGTGGAGATCGATCAGCTCGAGGGCCGCATCACCGTGGGCCTGGTCACGCCGTACCCGCCGGGCATCCCGCTGCTGATCCCGGGCGAGGTGTTCAACCGCAAGATCGTGGACTACCTCAAGTTTGCGCGCGAGTTCAACGAACAGTGCCCCGGTTTTGAGACCGACATCCACGGCCTGGTGGAGGTGGTTGGGGCCGACGGCAAGAAGCGCTACTTTGCCGATTGCGTGAAGGCCTGAGCCTGACCCAGCCGGGGCCGCATGCGCGGCCCCGCTGTCACGCCCCGATCAGGCCTGCGGTTCGGCCGGTTCGGCAATGCCGCCCACGACCTGGCTGAAGCCGCCGTCCACATAGGTGATCTCGGCGCTCACGCCCGCCGCCAGATCCGACAGCAGGAAGGCCGCCACATTGCCGACATCGTCGATGGTGACGTTGCGGCGGATGGGCGAGTTCTCGGCCACCACGTTCAGGATCTTGCCAAAGCCCTTGATGCCGCTGGCCGCCAGCGTCTTGATCGGCCCGGCGCTGATGCCGTTGACCCGCATGCCACGGCCCTTGGCGCCCAGCGATTCGGCCAGGTATCGCACCGAGGCCTCCAGGCTGGCCTTGGCCAGCCCCATGGTGTTGTAGTTGGGCACGGTGCGGATGGCGCCCAGATAGGTCAGGGTCAACAGGCTGGCGCGATCGTTCAGATAGGGCAGGGCGGCCTTGGCCATGGCGGGGAAGCTGTAGGCGCTGATGTCGTGCGCGATCTTGTAGGCCTCGCGCGAGAGGCCATCGAGGAAGTCACCCGCGATCGCCTCGCGCGGGGCGTAGCCAATCGCATGGACAAAACCGTCCAGCTTGGGCCAATGCGCCGACAGGTCGGTAAACAGGCGCTCGATTTGCGCGTCGTCGCCCACATCGCAGTCAAACACCAGCTTGGAATCGAACTCGGCGGCAAATTCGGTGATGCGGTCGCGAAAGCGCTCGCCCACATAGCTGAAGGCCAGCTCGGCGCCCTGGGCATGGCAGGCGCGCGCAATGCCGTAGGCGATCGAGCGGTTGGACAACACCCCGGTGATCAACAGCTTTTTACCGGCGAGAAAACCTGTTTTCGTGCTCATGTCGGAAACTCCAAAGAAATCTGGGCAGAATTGTCGCATGCGCCACCGCCTGCTCGTCCTGTGCTGCTGTCTTGCCTTGGGGCCCTGGGTCTCGGCCTGGGCCGCCCACGCCTATGCGCAGTTTGGCGACGTCAAGTACCCGGCCGGCTTTGCGCACTTTGCCTATGTGGCGCCCGATGCGCCCAAGGGCGGGCGGCTTCGCCTGCCCATGATCGGCGCAAGCGCCTTTGACAAGCTCAACCCTTTCACCCTCAAGGGCACCGAACCGCCGGCCCTGGAGGGCCTGCTGATGGACACCTTGCTGGTGCGCAGCCTCGATGAGCCCGCCACCGCCTATGGTCTCTTGGCCGAGGACGTGCAGGTGGCCCCCGATGGTCGTTCGGCGGTGTTCACCCTCCATCCCCTGGCGCGCTTTCACAATGGCGACCCGGTGCTGGCCGAGGACGTGCGGCACTCTTTTTTAAAACTCACCCGCGAGGCCTCGCCGGTCTACCGCATCTATTTCTCGCCGATCAGCGCTGTGGAGGTGCTGGGCGAGCGGCGCGTGCGCTTTGATTTCAAGCAGGCCAATCGCGAGTACCCCTTGATTGCCGGCAACCTGCCGGTCTTCAGCCGCCGCTGGGGGCAAAACCAAGCCCTGGACACGCTGCAGATGTCGGCGCCGATCGGCTCGGGCCCTTACCGCTTGGGCGCGCACAAGCTCGGGCAATCCATCCGCTTTGAGCGCGACCCCAATTACTGGGCCCGGGACCTCAATGTGATGCGCGGGCAGAACAATTTTGAGCGCATCGAGCTCGAGGCCTACAAGGACCCGGTGGCCGCGTTCGAGGCCTTCAAGGCCGACGAGTTCGATTTCATCCAGGTGTATGTGGCCAAGGACTGGGCGCGCAAGTACAAGGGCGGCGGTTTTGACCGGGGCGAGCTGATCAAGCAGGAATGGCCCCATGCCAACGCGGTCGGTTTCCAGGGCTACCACTTCAACACCCGTCGGCCCCACCTGGCCGACCCCCGCGTGCGCCAAGCCATTGGCCTGGCCATGGACTACGAGTGGATGAACCGGCAGATTTTTTACGGCGCTTATGCCCGGGTGCGCGGCTATTTCAGCAACAGCCCTTTTGAGGCCAAGGGCCTGCCCGACGAGGCCGAGCAGGCCTTGCTGCGCAGCCTGGGGGTGACCCTGCCGCCGGCGCTGCTGACCCAGCCCGTGCCCGTGCCGCCGCGCACCGATGGCGATCGCAGCCTGCGCGACAACCTGCGCCAGGCGCGCGACCTGCTGGCGCAAGCGGGCTGGCAGTACCGCGACGGCGCCTTGCGCAACGCCAGCGGCCAGGTGTTTGCCATGGAATTTCTGGATGCCTCGGCCTCGGGGGCCCGGGTGGTCGCGCCCTTGCTGCAGCAGTTGGCCAAGCTGGGCATTCGCGCCCAGTACCGGCAGGTCGATCCCTCGGTCTATGAAAAACGGGTCAAGTCCTTTGAGTTTGATGTGATCAGCTCGCGCACCCTGGGCCAGCTGACCCCGGGCTCGGAGCTGATGCGCTACGCCTCGCGCCACGCCATGGAGCCGGGATCGCCCAACCTGACCGGGGTGCGCGATCCGGTGGTCGATGCCCTGATCGAGCGGGTCCAGCGTGCCCGCGACCGGGACGAGCTCACGCTCACGGTGCGCAGCCTCGATCGGGTGCTGCGTCATCTTTACCTGGACGTGCCCCACTGGTACTCGCCGGTGCACCGCGTGGCCTACCGCGCTGGCCGCTTTGCCCAGCCGCCCACCCCCCCGCTGTACTACCAAGCAGAGGCCTGGGCCATGAGCACCTGGTGGTCCTTGCCCCAACCCGTCCCCCGTCCTTGACCATGTTCAGCTACATCCTCAAACGCCTGCTGCTGATGGTGCCCACCCTGCTGGGGGTGTTGCTGGTGACCTTTGTCGTGATCCAGTTTGTGCCCGGGGGGCCGGTGGAGCAGATGGTGGCGCGGCTGGAGGCGCGCGATGCCGGAGGCGAGTCGGCGCTGCAAGCGGGCAGTTACCGCGGCCGACAGGGGGTGGACCCGGCGCAAATCGAACAGATCAAGGCCTTGTACGGCTTTGACAAACCCGCGCACGAGCGTTTTTTTCAGATGCTGGGGCAGTTTGCGGTGTTCGATCTGGGGCAAAGCTTTTATTACGCCAAGGACGTGGGCCAGCTGATCGTCGAGCGCTTGCCGGTGTCGATCAGCCTGGGCCTGTGGACCTTTTTCATCAGCTACCTGGTCTCGGTGCCGCTGGGCATTGCCAAGGCGGTGCGGGCTGGCTCGCGCTTTGACACCTGGACCAGCGTGGCGGTGCTGGTGGGCTACGCCATTCCCGGCTTTGTGTTGGGGGTGGTGCTGCTGGTGGTGTTCGGTGGCCAGCTGCAATGGTTCCCCTTGCGCGGCCTGACCTCGTCCAACTGGGAGCAGCTGTCGTTCATGGCCAAGGTCACGGACTACCTCTGGCACATCGCGCTGCCGGTGACGGCCAGCGTGCTGGGCGCGTTTGCGGTGACCACCATGCTCACGCGCAACTCATTCCTGGAAGAGATCCGCAAGCAGTATGTGATGACCGCGCGTGCCAAGGGCCTGTCCGAGCGTCGGGTGCTGTACCGGCATGTGCTGCGCAATGCCCTGATCCCGCTGGTCACGGGTTTTCCGGCCGCCTTTATCGGCGCCTTTTTCAGCGGCTCGCTGCTCATCGAGACGCTGTTTTCGCTCAATGGTTTGGGCCTGCTCAGCTACGAAAGCGTCATGCGGCGCGACTATCCGGTGGTGATGGGCACGCTGTTTCTGTTCACCCTGATTGGCCTGGTCACGCGCCTGATCAGCGACCTGTGCTACGTCTGGGTGGACCCGCGGGTGAAGTATGACTGAGGCCCCGCTGAGCCCCCGCCGCCTGGCCTGGCAACGGTTTGCGCGCCAGCGCCTGGCCCTGTGGAGCCTGGTGCTGCTGAGTGTGATGGTGCTGGTCAGCCTGAGTGCCGAGTTCTGGTCGAACGACAAACCCCTGTTGGTGCGCTACCAGGGCCAGTGGTCCGCGCCCTGGCTCAAGACCATGCCCGAGACCGCCTTTGGGGGCGACTTCGAGACCCCGGCCGATTTCCACGATCCCTTCATCCGGGCCCAGCTGCGCGCGCCCGGTCAGTGGGCCATCGAGGCGCCCAACCATTACGGCCCCAACACCATCAACTACTTTGCCAGCAGCCCCAATCCCGCGGCCCCGTCTGCCGAGAACTGGCTGGGCACCGACGACCGAGGGCGCGATGTGCTGGCGCGACTCTTGTACGGCTTTCGGGTGTCGATTCTGTTTGCCCTGGCCCTGACCATCACCGGCACCTTGCTGGGGGTGCTCACGGGGGCGGTGCAAGGCTTTTTTGGCGGGCGCACCGACCTGTTCATGCAGCGCGCCATCGAGATCTGGAGCGCCATGCCCGAGCTGTACCTGCTGATCATCTTCTCGGCGGTGTTCAGTCCGGGGGTGGGCCTGCTGCTGGTGCTGCTGTCGCTGTTTGGCTGGATGGGGCTGTCGGACTATGTGCGCGCCGAGTTTCTGCGCCAGCGGCAAATGGACCATGTGCGCGCCGCACGCGCCCTGGGCCTGGGCCCTTGGACCATCATCTGGCGCCATGTGCTGCCCAACAGCATGACCCCGGTGATCACCTTCTTGCCCTTTCGCATGTCGGCGGCCATCCTGGCGCTGACCAGCCTGGATTTTCTGGGCCTGGGCGTGCCGCCGGGCACCCCCAGCCTGGGCGAGATGCTGGCCCAGGGCAAGGACAACATCGATGCCTGGTGGATTTCGGTCTCGACCTTTGTGCTGCTGGTGCTGACCTTGCTGCTCCTGACCTTTGTGGGCAACGGCTTGCGCGATGCGCTCGACCCGCGCCGCCAGAACAGCGAGGTGCGCGCATGACGGCCTTGCTCCAGGTTCAGGGATTGCGGGTGCGCCTGGGTGGGCGCGAGGTGGTGCACGGGCTGGACCTGACGATCCGGGAGGGCGAGCGCCTGGCCCTGGTGGGCGCCTCGGGCTCGGGCAAAAGCGTGAGCGCGCAAAGCCTGCTGCGCCTGCTGCCCGATGCCCAGCTCTCGGGCCGGGTGCTGTACCGCCAGGAAGATCTGCTGCGGGTGGACATGCCGCGCCTGCGCGAGTTGCGCGGCGGCGAGATCGCCATGATTTTCCAGGAGCCGATGACGGCCCTCAACCCGCTCTTTACCGTGGGTGACCAGATTTCAGAGGTCTTGCAGCTCAAGCTGGGGCAGACCCGGCGCCAGGCCTGGCAGCAGGCCGGCGACCTGCTCGCGCGCACCGGGCTGGACGAGGTGGGCCGGCGCCTGCTGCAGTACCCGCACCAGCTCTCGGGCGGGCAGCGCCAGCGCGCCATGATCGCCATGGCCCTGGCCGGTCGCCCCCGATTGCTGTTGGCCGACGAGCCGACCACCGCGCTGGATGCGGCCTTGCGCGGGCAGATCCTGGATCTGCTGCAAGACCTGCAGCAGGAGCACGGCATGGCGGTGTTGATGATCACCCACGACCTGCCGCTGGTGCGCCGCTTTGCCCAGCGCGTGGCCGTCATGGACCAGGGCCAGCTGGTGGAGGAGGGCGAGGCCGCCCCCTTGCTGGCCGCCCCGCAGCACGAGGCCACCCGCTGGCTGTTGAACAGCGTGCCCCCGCGCGATTTGCGTGCGCCGCAAGCGGGCGATGCGCCCATGCTGCAAGCGCAAGGCATCACCGTGGCCTACCCCGGCCCCTCGGGCGGCTGGCGCCAGCTGTGGCGACGCGTGCCGCGCGAGGTCTTGCACGCCGTCGATGCCCAGCTGGCAAGCGGCCAGACCCTGGCCGTGGTGGGCGAATCGGGCTCGGGCAAGAGCACCTTGGCCCAGGCGGTGCTGAACCTGTTGCCGTTTGGCGGGCAAATGCGCGTGGCCGGCCAGGCTTGGCCCAGCGATGCGGCCGCCGCCCGCGCGCTGCGGCGGCGGGTGCAGGTGCTGTTTCAGGACCCGTTCTCGTCGCTGTCGCCGCGCCTTCGCGTGCAGGAGTTGGTGGCCGAGGGCCTGCGCCTGCACCAGCCCCAGCTGGACGATGAGGCGGTGCGCCAGCGGGTGCTGCAGGTGCTGGCCGAGGTCGGCCTGGACCCGCAGGCCATGCCCGGCTTGCTGGGGCGCTATCCGCATGAATTCTCGGGCGGGCAGCGCCAACGCCTGGCGCTGGCGCGGGCCCTGGTGGTCGAGCCCGACCTGCTGGTCCTGGACGAGCCCACCAGCGCGCTGGATGTGGTGGTGCAGCACCAGGTGCTGGCCTTGCTGCAGCGCCTGCAGCGCGAGCGGGGCCTGGCCTACCTGCTGATCACGCACGATTTGTCGGTGGTGCGGGCCATGGCGCACCAGGTGCTGGTCTTGCAGCAGGGGCGGGTGGTCGAGCAAGGTCCGTGCCCGCAACTGCTGCAA
>JBEBDJ010000061.1:0-4691 GCA_041157045.1 Pseudomonadota bacterium | reverse complement strand
ATCCAGTCGACACTTCTTGTCACGCCGGTGACCGCTTCTTGCCACAGTGACAAAGGCGCGGTGACCTGTCAATCGGTGTTGACCGTAGGCGCGGACCGGCGGCCACCTTGGTTCCGCCTGTCGGAACCACGCGCAGCGGTGGCGCCCCCCGTGATGGGGTCATGCCGTGCTGCGCCTCAAAGCACCTCATCGCGCAGGTGGTACCACTGGTACAGCGCATGCTGGCCCAGGCGGCGAAAGGGCGCGAAGGCGCGCGAGCGCACCAGGTTCAGCACATTGGGGTACTCCAGCTCCGAGTTGTAGATGGGCAGGTCAAACACCGGCAGCGACTGACCGGCCACGCGCTGCGCCATGCGGCGCCCGGCGTGCGCCGAGAAGGACACGCCGTTGCCACCGTAGCCCACCGCATAGAAGACGAGCGCGCCGGGGTCGGGTTGCACGATGCGCGGCATCATGTCGTGGCTCACGTCCACCCAGCCCCACCAGGAGTAATCGATGTCGATGCCGGTGAGCGCGGGGAACTTGCGGTGCAGGCCATCGACCAGCTTGGCCATGTGCACCGGATTGGGCGCGTCGGCGCCGGTGACCGAGCTGCGGCTGCCGATTTGCACCCGGTTGTCGGGCAGGCGGCGGTAATAAAAGCGCAGCGTGCGGGTGTCGGTGATCACCTCGGTGGTCTTGAAATTGGTGGCCGCCAGCTCTTCTTCGGTCAGCACGCGCGTGACCAGCGAATTCGAGAGGATCGGCATGATCTTGCTGTCCAGCCGCGGGTGCAGGCCGTTGCTGGTGTAGCCGCCGGTCGCAAAGGCCACCGCCCGTGCCCGCACGGTGCCGCCTGGCGTTTGCAGGTGGTGCACCCCGTTGATGGTTTGCATGCCCAGCACCGGGCTGCTGGGGTGGACCTTCACGCCCAGCTCACGCGCCTTGCGCAAATACCCAAAAGCCAGCTTGAGCGGGTGCACGCCAATGCCGTCGGGCTCGTGCAGGGCGCCGTAGGTCTCGGCGTCGTTGACGTATTGCTCGCGCACCTCTTGCGCGCTCAGCATGCGGGTGTCGTAGCCAAACACATCGCGCATGACCTTGGCCTCGTGGTGCAGGAAGGCCATCTTTTTTTCGCGGTGCGCGATGTAGAGGTGACCGCCCGGCTGAGGCTCGCACTCGGGGAACTCCTGCACCAGCGATTTGAAGGTCTCAAAGCCTTCGCGGATCTCGGCGTCCAGGCGCAGCGCGGTGGGCTTGCCCCAGCGCTCGATCCATTGCGAGCGGTACAGGCGACCGCTGGCGTTCTGGCCTTGGCCCCCGTTGCGGCTGGTGCACCCCCACACGGTCTGGTTGGCCTCGAGGACGGTGGCGCGGATGCCGTGTTCGCGGGCCAGGTGCAGCGCGGTCGACAGGCCGGTAAAGCCCGAGCCCACCACCACCACATCGGCATCCACATCGCTGCGGATGGGGCCATCGTCGGCGGGTGGGGTGCCGGCGGTGCCGACCCAATAGGTGGGGGCGTAATCACGCCCATGGCCCGGGGTCCGGTCGACCAGGGGGTCGTACTGCGGATCGTAAGGATTGAGCACCCCCGGGCGGGGCTTGACGTTGTCTTTCATGCAGGGTCTCCGTGGTCGGTCGCGCCACGCAACGGCCAGGGGCCGCGCTTGGCAGTGCGCATGGATGCAAGGTTAGCGAGGCCATGCGGCGCCCCGTTAGCGCCAATCGCCGCCATTCCATAGGTCCAGTTGTGTCGGCAAAACGATCCGCCGGCCCGCTGGACCTATCGATAGACGGGCCGTGGTGCTAAGGGCCCGTGCAGGGGCCCCCTAGCATGCACACCGTGCGGCGCCCGCAAGGGGTGCGCCGCGTCAACAGGAGACCCCATGACCCCCACATCCCCCGAGGTGAGCACCCAGATGCTCGAAGCCTTTGCCGCCGCCTGGAACCGGCATGACCTGGAAGCGCTGATGGGCTTCATGGCCGAGGACTGCGAATTCCACGCCGTGGCCGGCCCGGACCTGCTGGGCCGCAGCTTTGTCGGCCGCGACGCCGTGCGCGAGGGCTTTGCCCTGGCCTGGCAAACCTGTCCCGATGCGGCCTGGCTCGATGGCGTGCACTTTGTGTGCGGGGACCGCGGCGTGTCGGAGTCGACCTTCAAGGGCACCCGTGCCGACGGCACCCGCATCGAGGCACGCATGGTCGATGTGTTCACCTTTCGCAACGGCAAGATCGCCATCAAGAACGCGTTCCGCAAAGACCGCCCGCCGCTGCCGGCCAAGGCCTGAATGCCCGATGACAACGCGCGTGTGCGCACGGGTGACCCCACGTTGGAGTGGTTCTAGCGAATCTCGAGAACTGGCGCTACACCTGGCTTGCACGACGCGCCCACAATGAATTGGCCAAGCGGAAGTGGCCGCCGTCGCAGGCTGCGATGGCGCCTCACCCACGCAAAGCACCGACCATCAACAAGAGGAGACAACCATGACGATTCATGCATCCATCACCCGCCGCAGCGCCTTGGCTGCGGGCCTGCTCGCCGCCGGGCTGTTCACCGGTGCCACCCAGGCGCAAACCCGGGAAGTCACCATCGCATACCAGCAGATCGCCGGTCCGCTGATCGTGGCCATGGCCAATGGCACGGTGGAAAAAGCCACCGGCTACAAAATCAATTGGCGCCAGTTTGAATCGGGCGCCAAGGTGGCCACCGCCATGACCTCGGGCGATGTCCACATCGGCGTGATCGGTTCGAGCCCGCTGGCCGCCGCCGTCAGCCGTGGTGTGGACCTGCAGCTGTTCTGGATTCTGGACGACATCAACGAGGCCGAGGCCATGGTGGTCCGCAATGGCTCGGGCGTCAACAAGCCTGCCGACCTCAAGGGCAAGAAAATCGGTGTGCCCTTTGTGTCGACCACGCACTTTCACACCATGTTCGCGCTGGAGTTGTGGGGCCTGAAGGCCTCGGATGTGCAGTTGCTGAACATGCAGCCCAACCAGATTGCGGCGGCTTGGGAGCGCGGCGACATTGACGCCGCCTTTGTGTGGGACCCGGCGCTGGCGCGCATCAAGCAAAACGGCAAGGTGCTCGTGACCTCGGGCGAGCTCAGCAAAAAAGGCAAGGCCACGTTCGACGGCGTGGCCGTGCAAAAGGGCTGGGGCGAGAAGAACGCCGACTTCATGGCCAAGTTCGTCAAGGCCATTGCCGACGCCGACGAATCGCTGCGCAGCAACCCTGCGCAGTGGGGCCCGACCTCGGCCAATGCCAAAGCGATCGCCGGCAAGATTGGTGGCGAGCCCAAGGACTCGGCCGACGCCATCAAGCTCTACGCGTATCCCACCATGGCCCAGCAAGCGTCCGAGGCTTGGCTCGGGGGTGGCAAAAATGGTGGCGCCACGAAGGCCTTGACCTCGACAGCGGCCTTTCTGAAAGAGCAAAAGCGCATCGACGCGGCAGCGCCCGACTACAGCGTTTTCGTCACGCCGCGCTATGTTGAAGCGGCCATGAAACTCAAGTAAACCCTTGTGGCCCCGCCCATGCGCGGGGCCCGGTCTGGAGCCATGATGAGCACGTCAGAGTCTTTGGAAATTCGCGGGGTCAGCGTGATCTACCCCGGGCGCACGCCCACCGAGCAGGTGCATGCGCTGGATCACATCAACCTCACCATCGAGCGCGGCGACTTTGTGGTTGCGCTGGGCGCATCGGGTTGCGGCAAGACCACGCTGCTGAGCCTGATGGCCGGTTTCATTGCCCCCAGCAGCGGCCAGATGCTGCTGGGCGGTCAGCCCATTGAAGGCCCGGGCATGGACCGCGGGGTGGTGTTTCAAAAACACGCGCTGCTGCCCTGGCTGAACGTGATGGAGAACACCGAGTTTGGCCTCAAGCTGCAAGGGGTTCCCAAAGCGCAGCGGCGCGAGATTGCCGCGCGCAACCTGGAGCTGGTGGGCTTGCAGGACTTTCACCAGCACATGATTTACCAGCTCTCGGGCGGGATGCAGCAGCGCGTGGGCATTGCGCGAGCGCTCACCTGCGACCCCGCCATGCTGCTCATGGATGAGCCGATGGCAGCGCTGGATGCGCTCACCCGCGAGACCATCCAGGAGCTGTTGCTCGAAGTCTGGCAGCGCACGCAGAAGATGTTCTTCTTCATCACGCACAGCGTGGAAGAGGCCTTGTTTCTGGCCTCGCACCTGATCGTGATGTCGCCGCGTCCTGGCCGCATCACGCATCATTACGAGCTGGACTTCAACCGCCAGTTCCTCAAGACGCGTGACGCTCGCGCCATCAAATCGAGCCCCGAGTTCATCCGCATGCGCGAGATCGTGCTCGGCATCATTTATGGCGACGAGCGCGCCGGTCAACAGGAGCAGCTGGCCCATGCCTGAACTCTCCACCTCCCCCGCCTGGACCACCGCATCCCAGGCGCGTTCTGCTGCCCCTGCCGGAGCCGCCATGAAATCTTCTGTCTTTGCCAAACGATCGGTCCGCCCGGGCGAGCACTTCGGTGCGCCGGGTCAGGGCAGTGCCGCCGCCATCGCCTCGGTGACCGTGGTGGTCTTGCTGCTGTTGTGGACCGTGGTCAGCAACTCAGGCCTGGTCAAGCCTTTGTTTTTGCCCACGCCGCAAGCGGTGATCGGCAAGTTCATCTCGGTCTCGACCGAGGGCTTTGCCGGCTCCACCTTGTGGGAGCACACCGCCATCAGCCTGATGC
>JBEBDJ010000060.1:0-12517 GCA_041157045.1 Pseudomonadota bacterium | reverse complement strand
CGGCGGCCACGTCCCAGGGGGACAGGCCGGTTTCGAAAAAGCCGTCGGTAAAGCCGGCGGCCACATAGGCCAGGTCGAGCGCCGCAGCACCCGGGCGGCGCAGGCCGGCGGTGCGCTGCATGACGTCGCCCATCATGCGCAGGTAGCCATTGAAATCGTCGCCCTTGCGGAAGGGAAAGCCGGTCGAGATCAGGCACTCGCCCAGGCGGTGACGCTTGCTCACGCGGATGCGGCGGTCGTTCATGAAGGCACCGCGGCCACGGGTGGCGGTGAACAGGTCGTTGCGCGAGGGGTCATAGATCACGGCCTGCTCGATGCGCCCGCGCACCTGCAAGGCGATGCTCACGCAGTACACCGGAAAGCCGTGGATGAAGTTGGTGGTGCCGTCCAGCGGATCGATGATCCAGATGTGGTCCGAGTCGGGCTTGCCGTGCTGGCTGCCCGATTCCTCGGCCAGAAAGCCATGCTCAGGGTAGGCGGTCGAGAGGGTCTCGATGATGATGTTTTCGCTGGCGTGATCGACCTCGGTCACAAAGTCATTGATCGACTTTTGCGAGATCCGAACCGCCTCGACATCGAGGGCCGCGCGGTTGATGATGCTGCCAGCAGCACGGGCGGCCTTGATGGCCACGTTGAGCATGGGGTGGAGTGTGGACGACATGGATTGTTAAGAACCGTTGAGAACGGGGCACGATCGCACCCGCTGATCCTGGGATTTTCTCACATCGGCACCACTCGCGCTGGCGCAGCCATTGATCGGTCATGAATTTGTGTCAAGATGATCGCATGAACATTCGGACTTTGAGCCTGTGCGTGGGACTGGCGGCGGCCTTGCATGCGCCAGCGCATGCCGCACGCCCCTTCATCACCGACGATGCCCGGCTGACGACCGCGGGCAGCTGCCAGCTCGAGAGCTGGCGCCGCGCCTCGACCGGCCGGGTGGAGTTTTGGGCCTTGCCCGCGTGCAACCCCACCGGCCATCTGGAGCTCACGCTCGGCGGGGCCCAGCATCACCTGAGCGACCCCGCCGCCCCACATGAGCAGGACGCGGTGGTGCAGGGCAAGACCGTGTGGGGTGATCTGGCGCGCGATGGCTGGGCCTGGGGCTTGGCGGTGGGCGTGCAGCGCCACGGCTCGAATTCGCCACAACTTCGCAGCCAGACCGATTACGCCTACCTGCCGCTGTCGGTGGCCCTGCGCGAGGACCGGCTGGTTCTGCACACCAATCTTGGCATGGCGCGGTCGTCGGCCACGCGCCAGACCGGCGGAACCTGGGGCGCTGGGACCGAGTGGTGGTTGGCCCCGCGCTGGATGTTGATGACCGAGGCCTTTGGCAGCCAGACCCTGCGGCCGCAAGTGCAAGCCGGATTTCGCTTCGTGATCCTGCCCGATCTGCTCCAGGTGGACCTGACCCGTGGCGGCGCTTCGCGCGGGCCCGGCTGGTGGTCGCTGGGCCTTCGCTACACCCCGGCTTCGCTGTTCTGAGGCCCTTGGCGGTGTCGCACCCACGCCGCGGTGGGACAATCGGCGCATGCAGACCCGATTCATCCTGATCGAGACCAGCCACGCTGGCAATGTGGGCGCCGCGGCCCGGGCCATGCGGGTCATGGGCTTTGACGACCTGGTGCTGGTGCGCCCGCGTTGGGCCAATGTGCTGCGCAAGGAAGAAACCATCCAGCGGGCCAGTGGGGCCCTGGACGTGCTGGCCAAGGCCCGCGTGGTCGACACCCTGGACGAGGCCCTGGAGGGCATGGTCCATGTGTGCGCCACGGCCATGACGCCGCGTGACTTTGGCCCGCCCACCCGCGCCCCGCGCACTCACCTGGCCGAGTTGGCGCCGCAAGGCCAGTCGGTGGCCTTTTTGTTTGGCTCCGAGCGCTACGGCATGAAGAACGAAGACGTCTGGCGCAGCCATGTCTGCCTGCAGATTCCCACGGCCCCTGACTTTGGTTCGCTCAACCTGGGGGCCGCGGTGCAGGTGCTGGCCTACGAGTGGCGCCAGGCCCTGGGCGGCTACGCCGTGGGCTCGGCCACGCCGGTGCCGCAGCACGCCGATGCGCGCCAGGTGGCGGGCCTGCTCACGCACTGGGAAGAGGCCTTGACCGCGATCGGTTTTCTGGACCCGGCCTCGCCCAAGAAGCTGATGCCGCGCCTGAACCAGCTCTTCAACCGCAGCCAGTTGCAGGACGAGGAAGTCCATATCCTGCGGGGGGTCGCGCGCGCCATGATCGGGGTCGTTCGAGGGAACAGGTAGACTCATCCCCATGTTCGCCCGTCTCCGATCCGACATCCAGTGCATTCTTGAGCGCGACCCGGCCGCGCGCAGCGGCTTCGAGGTGCTGACCTGCTACCCCGGTCTGCATGCCCTGGTGCTGCACCGCCGCGCCCACTGGTGCTGGACGCATGGGCTCCAATGGCTGGGCCGCTTCATCTCGCACCTCTCGCGCATGCTCACCGGCATCGAGATCCATCCGGGCGCCCGCATTGGCGAGCGCGTCTTCATCGACCATGGCATGGGGGTGGTGATTGGCGAGACCGCCGAAGTGGGCGACGGCTGCACCATCTACCACGGGGTGACCCTGGGCGGCACCTCGCTCTACAAGGGCACCAAGCGGCACCCCACGCTGGGGCGCAACGTGGTGGTCAGCGCTGGGGCCAAGGTGCTGGGCGGCTTTGAGGTGGGCGACAACGCCAAGATTGGCAGCAATGCGGTGGTCATCAAGCCGGTGCCCCCTGGCGCCACGGCGGTGGGCATCCCCGCGCGCATCATCCCCAGCAAGCAAGGGGAAAGTGCCGACGTCTCGGGGGCGCAACCCAAGTTCAATGCCTACGGCATCACCCAAGAAGACGATCCGGTCAGCCAGGCCTTGCGCGGTCTGGTCGACAGTGCCGCGGGCCACGAGCACCAGATTGCGCTCTTGTGGCAGGCCCTCGAAAAACTGGGGGCGCGTCAGCAGGGCGTGGTGCCCGGCGATGCGGCCTGCAACGAGCACTTCGAGGCCGAGCGCCTCAACCAATTGATCGGCAAGTAAGCCGCCCCAGGCCGGGTCTCAGCCCTTGAGCTGGCGCGCCATCAGCTCGGCGCGCCGGTCCTGCAGGCTGCGGTAGCGCGCCATGGCGTCGGGGTCCTGGCCGCTTTGCAGCTGCGCCAGCGCCTCGGTCTCTTGCGCCTTCAGGCGGTCGATCAGCATCAGGTCCAGCAGCGTGCGCAGCTCCTGGCGCGCCTCCTGCATGCCCTCTGCGCTGGGCGCGCTGTCATCGGGGCCGCCTTGCACCAGCGCGGCGTCGGCCAGCCAGCGGCGGGCCAGCTCGGCAAAGGCCTGGCCTTGCAGCTCTTGCGTGATGGCGCTGGGGCCCAGCGGGCCGTGCTCGTGGTACAGGGCATCGAGCCAGGCCAGGAGCGGGCCATGCGGCGCCGGCAGCTCGCACAGCATGGCCTGGTCTTCACCACCCAGGTGCTCCCACAAGGCCATATTGCCCAGCAAGAGGCGAGCGGCATGGTCGGCCCGGCTGGCCGGTCGCGTGCGGGGGCCGGTGGCCACGGCCGGGCCGCGCGGGGCCTGTCGATCGCGCCATTCGCGGCGCGGGCCGTCGCGCCATGGGCGTCGGGCCGTGGGGGTCGGGGCCGGGGCGGCATCGGCCCACATGGCCTCGGGCATGCCGGCGCTCTCCCACGCGGGTTCGGCGCTGCGCGCCTCGGGCCGTGCGGCCGCGCCCGCTGCTGCGGCGCTGGCGGTGTCGGGGCGCCACAGGCGCTGCAAGGCCTCGGGGGCCAGGCCGATGGGCTGCGACAGCTCCACCAGCAACTGCTGCTGCAAGGCGCCCTCGGGCAGCAAGGCCCAGAGCGGACGCGCCTGGCTGGCCATGCGGGCGCGGCCTTCGGCGGTGCCCAGGTCGCAATCGCTGCTGGCCGCCTCCACCAGAAAGCGCGACAGTGGCATGGCCTGGCGCACCTGTTCGGCAAAGGCCTCCTGGCCATGCTCGCGAATAAAGCTGTCGGGGTCGTGCTCGGCAGGCAAAAACAGAAAGCGGATGCTGCGGGTGTCGGTGGCGTAGGGCAGGGCGCCTTCCAGGGCCTTGCGCGCAGCGCGCCGGCCGGCGGCGTCGCCATCAAAGCTGAAGACCACCGCATCGGTAAAGCGAAACAGCTTGTGCACATGCTCGGGCGTGCAGGCCGTGCCCAGGGTGGCCACGGCGTTGGCAAAGCCGTGCTGAGCCAGCGCCACCACGTCCATATAGCCCTCGGTGACGAGCACATAGCCGGCGCTGTGCAAGGCCTCGCGCGCCTCATACAGGCCGTACAGCTCGCGGCCCTTGTGAAACAGCGGGGTCTCGGGCGAGTTGAGGTATTTGGGCTTGCCGTCGCCGATCACCCGACCGCCAAAGCCGATGCAGTCGCCGCGCACATTGCGGATCGGGAACATGATGCGGTCGCGAAAGCGGTCGTAGCGCTTGCCCCCTTCTTGGGTGGCGCCCGCTTGCTGCGGATCCGGGGGCACATGCTCGGCCTCGGCCTGCGCGTCGCTGGCGATGACCAGGCCGGCCTCGACCAGCAGCGGATCGTCGTAGCGCGCAAAGACACTGGCCAGGCCGCGCCAACCCGCGGGCGCATAGCCCAGGCCAAAGCGCTTGGCGATCTGGCCCGACAGGCCGCGCTGGCGCAGGTACTCGATGGCGCGCGGCGACTCGCGCAGCTTTTGCCGCCAGGCGGCCCCGGCCTTGTCCAGCACATCGCCCAGGCTTTGCTGCTGCGCCTTGAGCGCCTTCTGGCGGGCGCGCTGGGCCGGGTCCTGCGGCTCCTCGGGCACGGTCATGCCGGTGCGCTGGGCCAGGTCCTTGACGGCCTCGATGAAGTTCAGCCCGGCATGCTCCATCAGAAAGCCGATGGCATTGCCGTTCTTGCCACAGCCAAAGCAGTGGAAAAACTGCTTGCTGGGGCTGACGCTGAAGCTGGGGGATTTTTCGCTATGGAAGGGGCACAGGCCGCTGAAATTGGCGCCGCCCTTTTTGAGCTGCACGTACTGGCCCACCACCTCGACAATGTCGACGCGGGCAAGCAGTTCCTGCAAAAAGGACTGGGGAATGGCCATGGGCCAATTGTCGCTCAGGCGGGCGGCAAGCCCGGGGCTTATTCGATGTCGAAGCTGTGCACGCCAAAGCGCCCAGCGCGGCGATCGGCGTAAAAGCGCAGCAGGGTCTCGCGCACAGTGCGAAACGCCAGCTCGTCCCAGGGGATCTCGTGCTCTTCAAAAAGCTGTGCCTGCAGCGTTTCGTGACCGGGGTCGAACACATCGCTGGTCAGGCGGGCGCGGTAGAACAGGTGCACCTGGCCCACGCGCGGCACGCTCATCACGGTGAACAGGTCTTCGATCTCGAACTGCGCACCGGCCTCTTCCACCGTTTCGCGGGCAGCGCCCTGCGCGGTGGTCTCGCCCAGCTCCATAAAGCCCGCCGGCAAGGTCCACTTGCCCCAGCGCGGCTCGATGTTGCGCTTGCACAGCAGCACGCGGCTGCCCAGCACCGGCACAGTGCCCACCACGTTCAGCGGGTTTTCATAGTGGATGGTGCTGCAGGCCGGGCAAACGGCCCGCACGCGGGTGTCGCCATCGTCGGGCACGCGGCGCTCGACGGCTTGGCCGCACTGGCGGCAATGGCGAATGGTCTTGTCAAACATGGGGAAGGGCGTTGGCAAGCGTGGCGTGGGCCCCATTGTGCCTGCACGCCCAGCCCGCCTGGCCTGCTTCAGGTCAGCACACCCACCAGGTACAGGGAGATGCCCGGGAAGAACAGCAGCAGCAGGGTGCGCAGCGTGTCGCTGATCAGGAAGGGGGTGATGCCCCGATAGCTCTCGGCCAGCGGCACATCCTTGGCCATGCCGTTGACCACGTACACATTCAGCCCCACGGGCGGCGCCAGCATGCCAAAGCCCACCGTCATCAGCACCATGATGCCAAACCAGATGGCGGTGTGTTCGGCCGACATGCCAAAGTCCAGCTTCATGATGATGGGGAAGAAGATCGGAATGGTCAGCAGCAGCATGCTGAGCTCGTCCATGACCGCGCCCAGCAGCACGTACAGCAGCAAGATGCCGCCCACGATCGCCAGCGGCGGGATGCTCAGGCCACCCACCATCTCGGCCAGCTGTGCCGGCACCTGCGTGCGCGCCAGGGCGGCGTTCATCACATCGGCGCCAATGAAGATCATGAAGATCATGGCCGAGCTCAGGGCCGTGGCATAGAAGCAGTGCAGCAGCTTGTCGCGGGTAAGTTCACCCTTCATCAACGCTGCGATAAAGGTGGCAGCAGCACCCACCGCTGCCCCTTCGGTCGGGGTGAAGAAGCCCTCGTAAATGCCACCAAAGACCACGATGAAGATGATGGCGATCGGCACCACGCCCTTGAGGGCCTCGGCCGTCAGGCGCGGGGCCTCGTCGTGCTCGGGGGCTTGGCCCGGCACCAGGCGCACATAGATCGCAATCGCGATCATGTAGCCCACCATGGCAATGACGCCGGGCAGCATGGCCGCGGCAAACAGCTTGGCAATGTTCTGCTCGGTCAGGATGGCGTAAATCACCAGCGGCACCGACGGCGGAATCAGAATGCCCAACGTGCCGCCAGCGGCCAGTGTACCCGTCGACAGGCGACCCGAGTAGCCGTGGCGGCGCATCTCGGGCAGGGCCACGCCGGTGATGGTGGCGGCGGTGGCCACCGACGAGCCGCAGATGGCGCCAAAGGCCGCGCAGGCCAGCACCGCCCCCATGGCCAGGCCGCCCTTGAAGCGGCCCATGACCGCAGCGGCAAAACCGAACAGGGCCTTGCTGATGCCGCCCTGGGTGGCAAAGTGCCCCATCAGGATGAACAGGGGGATCACCGACAGGTCGTAACTGGCCAGGCGGGTGTAGGCCACGTTGTTGGTGAAGCTCAAAAAGGTTTTGAGGTCGGCCTGCAGGATCATGCCGACCGTGCCGGCGACAAACATCGCACCGGCAATGGGCACCCGCACGACCATCAGGACGAGCATGACGCCAAAAATCAACAGGGCAAGACTCATAGGGCTCATGCGGCATGCTCCTCTTGTTCCGCGACCATGCCCAGCACCTGGGCCAGCGCCATCAGCGCGGCCACGCTCAGGCCCACGCACATGCAGGCGTAGACGATCCAGTCCGGAAAACCAATCAGCATCGACGCGCCTTCGCCCTCATAGGCCCGCACCGCACCAAAGCCCGCGCGCCAGCCCAGGACGCCGTACAGCGCCGTCATGAGCAGGCTGCCCATGCGGTCCAGCTTGGCGTTGGTGCTGGCCGGCATGCGCGCCGTGAAGAAATCAACCATGATGTTTTCGCGCTTGAGCTGGCAATAGGGCATGAACAGGGCCATGGCCATGCCGCAGCCGATGGCGGTGAGCTCAAAGTCGCCAATCAAGGGCGATTGCAAAAAATTGCGACCAATCAGGCTGTAGCAGGTCATCAGCATGACGCCCACCATCAGCAGGCCACCCAGAATGCTCAGGGTTTTGGCAATGGGTTCGAGGAGTTTCATGTTGGGCGCGGGCATCCGGCGAGCGGCCCCGTCCTTCAAAAAAAGCCTGGGGCCCGTGGGGGCCCCAGGCTTGGGGACTTACTTGGTGTATTGCTTGATCAGGGCGGTGGCGGTGTCGAGCAATTCCTTGCCGTTCAGGCCCTTGCCGCTCATTTCCTTGACCCAGGCATCGTCCAGGGCATCGGTGGCCTTCTTCCAGTTCTGCAGCTCGGCGACCGGGATCACCGAAATGGTCTGGTTCTTGGTTTCCGTGAAGACCTTCTTGCTGGGGGTGTCCTGACCGGCTTGGGTCTTGCCCAGGAAGGCCGAGAACTCGCGGCCCGAGTTCTTGTCGATGACGGCCTTCAGATCGGCCGGCAGACCGTCGTACTTGGCCTTGTTCATCGGCACGACAAACACGGTGGTGTACAGCGCGTTGAAGCTGCGGTCGGTTTCGGCGGTGAAGTTGGTCAGCTCATGCACCTTCAGGCCGGGCGCCACTTCGTAGGGAATCACCGCGCCGTCGATCACGCCCTTCGAGAGCGCATCGGGCACCTGGGGCACCGGCATGGAGACCGGGGTCGCGCCCATGGCGGCCACCATCTTGTTCACTTGGCGCGTGGGCGCGCGCACCTTCAGACCGCGCAGATCGGCCATGGTCTTGACCGGCTTGGCCTTGGTGTAGATATTGCCCGGGCCGTGCACATGCACCGCCAGCAGCTTGACGTCCTTGACGTCGTCCTGCATGAACTTCTGGGCGTAATCCCATGCGGCGCGGCTGGTGGCCTCGGCATTGGTCATCATGAAAGGCAGTTCAAACACTTCCAGCTTGGCCAGCTTGGCGGTGTAGGCCTGCAGCGTCCAAGCCACATCGATCACGCCGTCACGGGCCTGGTCCCAGAGCTGCACCGGGGTGCCGCCCAGCTGCATGGCCGGGTAGATCTCGCACTTGAGGCGACCCTTGGAATCGCGATCGATGGCCTTGCACCAGTCCCCCATCATGGTGGTGTGCTGAACCGACTGCGGGCCCAGGAAGTGCTGAACTTTCAGCACAATGGGATCGGCGGCTTGGGCGCCAAAGGCGGCCAGGCCCAGTGCAGCGGCGATCGCGAGCGCCTTGACTTGAATTTTCATGAAGTCTCCTTGAGTTAAAAGAAAAAAGATCATAAACCAACCAATCGGTCGGTTAATTCAGTGTTCACCCGACCCTGACCTGCAAATCGGGCAGCCCGGCAATGCGACCGACCATCAGGTCGCCCGCCACCACCGCGGCCACACCTTCGGGGGTGCCGGTGTAGATCAGGTCGCCCGGCTGCAGGGTCCAGGCGGCCGACAGGTGTTCAATCGTCTCGGCCACGTTCCAGATCAACTTAGAGACCGTGGAGCGCTGGCGGTCGCTGCCGTTGACCTGCAGGCTGATCTCGGCGTTGAGCACATCGCCCGCTTTCGCGACAGGCACGATGGGCCCAATGGGGGCCGAGTGATCAAACGCCTTGCCGATGCACCAGGGGCGTCCTTGCTTTTTCATGTCGTTCTGCAGATCGCGACGCGTCATATCCAGGCCCACGGCGTAGCCGTAGACGTGCTGCATGGCATCGGCGGCGCGGATGTTGCGGCCGCCCTTGCCGATGGCCACCACCAACTCGATCTCGTGGTGCAGGTTCTGCGTCAGGCTGGGGTAGGGCATCGGGCCGGTCTGGCCCTCGGGCACCACCACCAGCGCGTCGGCGGGCTTGAGAAAGAAGAAGGGCGGCTCGCGGCCGGTGAAGCCCATCTCTTTGGCGTGTTCTTCGTAATTGCGGCCCACGCAATAAATGCGGTGCACCGGGAAGGTGGCGGTCTCGCCTTGCACAGGCACACTCACCACGGGGGACGGATCAAACAAATGGGGCATCAACACTCCACAGAACAGCAGGTGGTTCAACACCCAACACACCTGTTGGGCCGGAGATGAAGTATACGGAAGTCGCCTAGATTTATGCACAATAATTCATCAGGGTAAACGCTGATGAGGCAGCCAAAATGCGGTGGGCGTGGTGACACGGTGCCGTCATGAAGCCGTCTTGATCGCGTCATCTGATCGTCCCATCATGGGCGTATCCACCAGGAGATGCCCCATGAAAGAGTTGCCCAATCCCACCTTTGCCTTGTCACCGGTGCAATGGCCCAGGGGGTCACTTCATCCAGCGCCTGCTGCGCCGTTGTCGCCTGCGCCCTTGGGCCAAACGCTGAACGGCATGGAGGTGGTCTGGGCACAGCACCTGGACGACATCCGGGCGGCGCAGCGTCTGCGCTACCAGGTCTTTGTGACCGAGATGGGCGCGCGCCTGTCCACCCCAGAGGCGGGGCACGACATCGATCTCTTTGACGATTTCTGCGAGCACCTGCTGATTCGCGACAGTGCCACGCGCGAGGTGATTGGCACCTACCGGGTGCTCACCCCCGCCCAGGCCAAGCGGGTGGGCAGCACCTACAGCGACACCGAATTTGACCTGACGCGACTGCGCGCCTTGCGCCCACGCATGGTGGAGTTGGGCCGCAGCTGCGTGCACCCGGCGCACCGCCATGGCGGCGTGATCATGGCCTTGTGGGGCGCGCTGGCGGGCTTTATGCAAGGCAACCAGCTCGACATCATGGTCGGCTGCGCCAGCATTCCGCTGCTGCACCAGGGGGTCGTGAGTGGGGATGTGGCGGCCAGCATCTGGGCCCAGGTGCGCCAGACCCATCTGGCCCCCATCGAGTACCAGGTCTTGCCCCGTGTGCCCCTGCCGGTGGCGCATTTGCGCAGCGACCTGGCGGTCGAACCCCCAGCGCTGATCAAGGGTTATTTGCGCCTGGGCGCACGTGTGCTGGGGGCGCCCGCCTGGGACCCCGACTTCAACACGGCCGACCTGCCCATGATGATGCGTCTGCAGGATCTGCCTTCGCGCTACCGCCGCCACTTTGGCGCAGCGCCCAGCCAGGTCGCCGTGGCCGGCTAAGGAGTGGGGCGACATGGATTTGATTCTGTGGCGACATGCGGAAGCGGTGGACGCGGTCGTGGGTGAGGACGATCTGCAGCGCCCCCTGACCGCGCGCGGCGTCAAGCACGCGCAGCGCATGGCCCATTGGCTGGATCAGCAATTGCCCGAAGGCACGCGCATCCTGTGCAGCCCCGCGCTGCGCACCGTGCAGACCGCCCAGGCCTTGCCGCGTCGGCACAAGGTGCGCGATGCCTTGTCGCCAGGTGCCACCGTGCAAGACGTGCTGGAGACCGCGCAGTGGCCCAACGCACGCTTTCCGGTGCTGTTGGTGGGGCATCAACCTGTGCTGGGCGCGGTGCTGGCGCAGCTGCTTGGCATTCCGGCCGCCAGTGTGCCGGTGCGCAAGGGCGGGGTCTGGTGGCTGCGCCACAAGGTGCGCGAGGGCGATGTGCGGGCCACGGTCATGGCCGTCATGACCCCCGAGCGCCTGTGAAGCGGCTGCGGCCCTTCAGGCGCGGTGCCAGCGCAGGCGCCACTCGGTTTTCTGCCAAGCCTGTACCTCTTCACTGAGCAGCTGTGCCGACTGGGGCCACTGCTGCGACCAGGCCGGATCGGTGTGCAGATCAAAGCCGCGCTGATCCGGGCTGCGGGTCAATTCAAACCCATGCAGATCGGGATCGCGCCGGGCGTGGCACAGCAACACGGCCAGGCGCAGGGCCAGCAGCTGGCGCACGAACAGCGGATCCTGCAGCCCCAGCTCCATCTTGCGCAGCTTGCCCCGATGACCCAGCACCAGCTGCGCCATGCGCGCCAGCTCGTTGACCGTGAAGCCCGCCATGTCGCTGTTGGCCACCAGGTAGGCCCCGTGTTTGTGGTGGTCGCTGTGGGCAATGCAGCGGCCCACCTCGTGCAGCTGCGCCGTCCAGCGCAGCTTGCGCAACAGCCGCGTGCGAACCCCCTCGTCCTGGTCGTCCAGCAGCGGCGCCAGCAGGGCTTGTGCAGTGCGTGCCACGCGCTCGCCTTGTGCAGCATCGCAGCCCATCCGCCGGGCAAGCCAGGCCACCATGGTGCTGCGCACATCGGCCGTTGGGCTTTCCCGGTCCAGCAGATCGAACAGGGCGCCGTGGCGCAGGGCCCCCTGGGCCACCTGCATGCGCTCGATGCCCAGCAGGCCAAAGACCGCGCGCAGCACCGACAGACCGCCGCCAATGACCGGTCGACGGTCCTCGCGAATGCCCTCCAGGCGCAGGTTCTCATGGCGTCCGGCCTTGATCAGCCGCTCGCGCAGCCAGTCCAGGCCTGCTTGCGTGACCACACCGGCATCCCAGCCATTGGCGGCCAGGGCATCGGCCACAGCCCCCACGGTGCCCGAGGCGCCATAGGCGCTGTCCCAGGCTTGGCGCGGAAAGTCATCCATGGCGTCGTCCAGCAAGGCGCGTGCCGCGGTCTCGGCCGTGTCAAAGGCCTGCGCGGTCCACTGCCCCTGCGGAAAATACTTCATCGACCAGGCCACACTGCCCACCCGATGCGAGTCCATGCGCTGGGCCTGCAGGCCCTGGCCGATGATCATCTCGGTCGAGCGGCCACCAATGTCCACCACCAGCCGCCGCTCGGCGCTTTGCGGCAGCAAATGCGCCACGCCCAGGTAAATGAGGCGCGCCTCCTCGATGCCGCTGATCACCTCGATGGGGTGCCCCAGAATCTCTTGGGCACGCTGCAAAAACACTTCGCGGTTGCGCGCCTCGCGCAGGGTTTGCGTGGCCACCGCGCGCACCTGGCCGCTGCGAAAACCGGCCAGACGCTCGGCAAAGCGGGCCAGGCAGTCCCAGCCGCGTTGCATGGCCTCCTGGCTGAGCATGCGCTCGCTGTCGAGGCCGGCGCCTTGCCGAACCGTCTCCTTGAGGTACTCCACCCGCCGCAGCTGCCCGGCGCTCAGGTGCCCGATTTCCAGGCGAAAGCTGTTGGAGCCGAGGTCCAGGGCGGCATAGAGGTCTTGATGTTTCATCTACAACAAGGGGCCCCATGCCCCTGATTCGG
>JBEBDJ010000059.1:0-5255 GCA_041157045.1 Pseudomonadota bacterium | reverse complement strand
CACAACAGCGGCACCGGTGGCGCCAGCTGCCTGGGCGTGGCAGGGGCTGGCAGCGAGTCCCTGGCCGAGCTGGCCCAGCGCTTTGCCCACTGGCTCGCCCCCGGCGCGCAGTCGGCCCATGTGCAGGCCCAGCTGATCGAGGCCGAGGCGCCGGCGCAGCTGTGGGCGCGCATCGCCCCACGCGGCCTGTTGGTGCAGCAGGCGCAGGACGACGCCTGGGCCAACCCCGCGGGCACCCGCGCCCTGCTGGCACGGCTGGCCCCGCACTGGTCGGCCGCCCCTGAGCGACTGGTCCTGCGCGAGCGCGCCGGCGGGCATGCGATGACGGCCGCCGACTGGCAAGCCGCCGCATGCTTGGTGCGCCAGGCGCTGACCCGCGCCAACGCGCATCATGCGTCCAGCCCCGAGAGGGCGTAGTCGCCCTGCGTCAGATCGATTGCCTGCCCGCTGGACGCCGAGGCCTGCGCCGCCAGGCCCATGAGCACGGCCGCCAGGCCATCGCGCAAACCCACCTCGACCGCACCGGCCCCGCGCACCACCGCGTTGAAGCGCTGGTGCTGGTACAGCGTCGAGCCGTTGTGGTCGCCCGCGGCCAGGGCCACCGGATCGACCGGCACTTCCAGCTCGCGTGGGCCCTTGGGGTGGCGCGGGCTCAGCACCACGCGCGGCACGGGCGGGGCGCCCAGGTGTGCGGGCCAGAAGCGGCCAGGGCCGGGCACAAAGCACTCGGCCTTGCCCTGCGGGCCCACCACCGAAATCTCCTCCTGGTAGCGCGCGCCCTCGGCAAACATGCACAGCTCGAGCAAGGCGCGCTGGCCGCTGGCAAAGTCGACCACCACATAGGCGTTGTCCAGGATGTCGGGCGTGCCATCGGGGTAGTGCTCGTCAAGGTGGTTGTGCGCCACCGAGGCCGAGGCGTAGATGCGCACCGGCTCGCTGCGCGTCATGTGGCGCATCAGGTCAAAAAAGTGGCAGCACTTCTCGACCAGGGTGCCGCCGGTGTAGCGGTTGAAGCGGTTCCAGTCGCCCACCTTGACCAGGAAGGGGAAGCGGTGCTCGCGGATCGAGAGCAGGGTCACCGGGCCGGTGTGCTGGGCGTGGTGCACCTCCTCGACCAGGCGGGCCACGGGCGGCATGTAGCGGTACTCCATCGCCACCCAGATCGGTGCCGGGTAGTGCCGGCCCAGGGTGGCCAGGGCGCGCACATCCTCGAGCCGGGTGCAGGCGGGTTTTTCCAGCAGCAGGGGCAATGGGCGCAGGGCCGCAATCTCGCGCAGCTGCTCGGCGTGGCGGAAGTTGGGGCTGGCAATCAGCAGCGCGTCCACATCCGGCGCCAGCACCACCTCGGCCAGCGAGGCGGCGCGCTGCGCCGTGGGGCCCGCCAGCGCCAGGCTGGCTTGGGCCATGGCCTCGTCGGGCTCAAAAATCCGCGTGACCGATGCGCCGGGCAAGAGGGCGATGTTGCGCAAATGCTCCTGGCCCATCATGCCGCAGCCAATCAGGCCGTAGCGCACAGCTTGCGCCTGGGGGGATGTCACGATGCGTTCTCCAAAGTCGGTGAGGCGCCTGAGCCGTCGGCGCCGGGCAGGCGGTATTGACGGCACAGGGCCAAAAAGGGTTCGAGTTGTGGGTCCAGGCCGGTTTCCTGCTGCAGCAGCGCGGCCACACGTGGGGCCAGTTGCTCGGCCAGGCGGGCGTCCAGAAAGAGCACGCGCCAGCGCCGCGCCAGCATGTCCTCCACCGTCACCGCCCATTCATGGCGCGCACTGTAGCGCACGATGGCCTCGGTCAGGCCCAGGCCCAGCGCCACCGCGTGGCCTGGCAGGTCCGCCAGCGCATCGGCGGCCGTGCCCAGCAGGTGCGGCCCCGGCGGGGCCTGCAGGCTCACGTGGGGCAAGCGCGCATCGGGGGTGCCCCACAGCGGGGTCTGGGCGGTGTCCACCGCGCGGGGCGCGGGCGGCAGGTCGGCCTGGGCGCGCAGGGCCTGCAGCACCTGCTCGGCCATGGCCCGGTAGGTCGTCCACTTGCCACCGGTGACCGTGAGCAGGCCCGGCGCCTCGCGCCGGATCAGGTGCTCGCGCGAGAGCTCGCGGGTGTGCGCGCCCGCACCCCCCACCAGGGGCCGCAAGCCCACCCACACGCTGCGCACCGCCTCGGGCGGCAGGCGCACGCCCAGGGCGCGCTCGGTCTCGCCCAGCAAAAACGCCAGCTCCTCGGGCAGGGGGCGCGGCTCCAGAGGGGCGTCCTCGCGCGGGGTATCGGTGGTGCCAATCACGGTGGCGCCCAGCCAGGGCACCGCAAACAGCACCCGGCCATCGCTGGTGCGCGGCACCAGCACCGCCTCGGTCAGTGGCAAGGTCTCGCGCGCCACCACCAGGTGCACGCCCTGGCTTGGTCGCACCAGCGGCGCCAGCGTGCTCGCCTTGTCAGGCGGCAAGGCCAGCCGGCGCAGCGCATCGACCCACACGCCCGTGGCGTTGACCACGCTGCGCGCCCAGACACTGTGCGTGTGGCCCAGCAGCCGGTCGCGCAGCTGCACCCGCCAGCCGCCTTGCTCGGGCTGCAGGCCCACCACCTCGGTGTGGTTGCGCAGCAAGGCCCCCGCGTGTTCGGCGGTGCGCGCCAGCGCCAGCGCCAGTCGGGCGTCCTCGAATTGACCGTCCCAGTAGCGCACGCCGGCACAGGCCTGGCGCAGACCGGGCAGCAGGCGCTGCAGCTGGGCGGCCCCCAGGGTCGCGGTGCGGCCCAGGCTGCGCTGGCCGGCCAGCGCCTCGTACAGGCGCAAGCCCAGCCAGGTCAGGCCCTGGTCCCAGCGGTGGCGCGCGGCCACCACAAAGGGCAGCGGCTGCGCCAGGTGCGGCGCCAGCGCCAAGACGTGGGCGCGCTCGCGCAGCGCCTCGCGCACCATGCGCACCCGGCCCTGGGCCAGGTAGCGCACCCCACCGTGCACCAGCTTGGTCGAGCGCGACGAGGTGCCGCTGGCAAAGTCGCGCGCCTCCACCAGCGCCACCCGATGGCCCTCCAGTGCGGCCTGCACGGCCACCCCCAGGCCGGTGGCGCCGCCACCGATCACCAGCAGGTCCAGGGGCGGTGCAAACGCAGCCGCCACCCAGTCAGAGAGCTCGGAACGAATCATGAATGATCAAAAAAACAATGTTGTTTTATGTTCGTTTATTTTCGAATGTGCGTTTATATCGAAGAAACCAAGGATTCGCGCTTGTGGGAAACACCTAGGGCCAAGTCCGCCCGCTGCGCTTACAAACAGCACCCATGTCCATGTCCCTGAACCCACGCCAGCTGGCCATGCTGGCCGCTGTGCGCGAGCACGGCAGCCTGCGCACCGAAGCCCTGGCCGAGCGCTTTGACACCACCTTGCAAACGGTGCGCCGCGATGTGGCGCGCCTGACCGAGGCGGGCGTGCTCGAGCGCTTTCATGGCGGCGTGCGGGCCATCGACAGCCACAGCCGCAACACCGCCTACACCGAACGCCAGCGCAGCCATGCGCAGGCCAAGCAGCGCATCGCGCGCACCGTGGCCGCGGCCATTCCACCCGGCAGCAGCCTGTTCATGAACATTGGCACCACCGTCGAGGCGGTGGCGCGCGAGCTGCTGCACCACCAGGGCCTGCGGGTGGTGACCAACAACCTGCATGTGGCCCAAACCCTGAGCGCCAACCCGCAGTGCGAGGTGGTGATCGCCGGCGGCACCGTGCGGCACGAGGACCTGGGCGTGGTGGGCGAGGCGGCGCTGGGCTTTATCGAGCAGTTCAAGGTGGACATTGGCCTGATTGGCATCAGCGGCATCGACGCCGACGGCACCCTGCGCGACTTTGACATGCGCGAGGTGATGGTCGCCCGCGCCATCGTGGCGCAGTCGCGCCAGGTCTGGCTGGCCGCCGACGCCAGCAAGTTTGGCCGCCCGGCCATGATCGAGATGGCCTCCTTGCGCGCGGTCCACACCCTCTACACCGACCTGCCCCCCGAGCCGGCCTACGAACGCCTGTTGCGCGACCTGGATGTGCGCTGCGTGGTGGCCAACGCCTGAGGGCCGATCTTTTTTTTGGAGTCTTGCATGAGCACCTATTTGCTGGCCCTGGACCAGGGCACCACCAGTTCGCGCGCCATTGTCTTTCGCGAAGACGGCCGCGTGCACAGCATGGCGCAACAGGAGTTTGCGCAGCACTACCCGCAGCCGGGCTGGGTCGAGCACGACCCCATGGCCATCTGGCAGAGCCAGTTGCACACCGCGCGCGAGGCCTTGCGCCAGGGCGGCCTGCGACCGGCGGATGTGCGCGGCGTGGGCATCACCAACCAGCGCGAGACCACCTTGCTGTGGCACCGCCGCACCGGCGCGCCCCTGCACCCGGCAATCGTCTGGCAAGACCGGCGCACCGAGGCCCTGTGCCAAACCTTGCAGGCCCAGGGCGCCGAGGCCATGGTGCAGGCGCGCACGGGTCTGCGCCTGGACCCGTACTTCTCGGGGACCAAGCTGCGCTGGCTGCTGGACCAGGTGCCGGGCGCACGCGCCATGGCCGAGGCTGGCGAGCTGGCCTTTGGCACGGTCGACAGCTGGCTGATCTGGCAGTTGACCGGTGGGCGCCGGCATGTGACCGACATCAGCAACGCCAGCCGCACCCTGCTGTTGAACATCCACAGCGGCCAGTGGGACGACGAACTGCTGGCGCTGCTGAACATTCCGCGCAGCGTGCTGCCCGAGGTGCTGCCCTCGGTGGCCGACTTTGGCCAGGTGCAGGCCGGCCTGCTGGGCGACGATGCGGCCACGCCCACGATTGGCGGCGTGGCGGGCGACCAGCAATCGGCCTTGCTGGGCCAAGCCTGTCTGCAGCCGGGCGATGTGAAGAACACCTACGGCACCGGCTGCTTCATGCTCATGCACACCGGCGGCTTTGCGGCGCAAAGCACCAACGGCCTGATCACCACCTGCGCCGCGCAACCGGTGCCGGGGGCCGCCCCGGTCTATGCCCTGGAGGGCAGTGTGTTCATGGGCGGCGCGGTGGTGCAATGGCTGCGCGATGGGCTGCGCGCCATCGAACACAGCCACCAGGTTGAAGCCCTGGCAGCCAGCGTGCCCGACAGCGATGGGGTGGTGCTGGTGCCGGCCTTTGCCGGCCTGGGGGCCCCCTACTGGCTGCCGCATGTGCGCGGCAGCATCCAGGGCCTGACCCGTGGCAGCACGGTGGCGCACATTGCGCGCGCCGCGCTGGAGAGCATTGCCCTGCAAAGCACCGTGCTGCT
>JBEBDJ010000058.1:0-3861 GCA_041157045.1 Pseudomonadota bacterium | reverse complement strand
CATCACCCAGCCCCTGTTCTGGGTGGCCGTCTGGTGGGGCCTGGCCTTGCTGGTGCTGTCGCGATGGCGGCGCCTGGCGGTCGGCATGCTTTGGACGGGGCTGCTGCTGCTGGGCTTGTTGGGCTTTCGTGCCCTGCCCGATGCCTTGCTGCGCCCGCTTGAAAACCGTTACCCCGTGCCCTTGGCCACCGAGGTCGATCGGCATGTGGGCATCATCGTGCTGGGCGGGGCCCTGGAGCATCCCGACAGCTTTGTTGCCCATGGCCAGGTGCCGCTGGGCTTCTCGGCCGAGCGTTTGACCGTTCCCCTTGGCTTGATGCGACAGCACCCCAAGCTGCTGTTGCTGTTTTCGGGCGGGGAGGGGCGTCTGCTGACCACCGGGTTGACCGAATCGGCCATGGTCAAGGTCTTCTACCAGCAGCAGGGCCTGGACATGGCCCGCTTGCGTGTGGAAGAGGGCTCACGCACCACCCGCGAAAACGCCCAGCAGGTGGCCCGTTTGCTGGGGGATCGTTGTCGGCAGCCGTGGCTGCTGGTGACCTCGGCTTGGCACATGCCGCGCAGCATGGCCGAGTTTGAAGCGGTGGGCTGCACGGTTACGGCCTACCCGGTGGACTACCGCACGGGCCATGCCACGCCGCTGCTGGACTACGCTGTGGCGGACAGCCTGATGCGCTGGCAAATCGCCCTGCACGAGTGGCTGGGCCAGTGGGTCTACCGCCTGACCCGCTGACGCGCTCTGGGCGTGGCGGGTCGCTGCCCGCACGGTTGCAAGCCGATCAAGCCGCCGGTCTGGCCGGGAAAATCGCGCACGTGGTGCTGGCGTGGGCGTAGAGCTTGCCATCGGGGCCCACCACGCGCGCCTCCGAGGTGCCCACCTGGCGGCCCACATGGATGGCGGTGCCGATGCAGCGCAGGGGCCCGGTCTTGATGTGGGCCGCGCGCACAATGTTCAGGTTGATCTGGCTGGTGGTGTAGGCCACACCCGCCGGCAGCTTGGTGTGCACCGCGCAGCCCAGCGCAAAGTCCAGCAAGGTCGCAAACCATCCCCCGTGCACCGAGCCCATCGGGTTCAGGTGGGCCAATTGGGGGGTGGCCTGGAACACGACCAGGCCGTCGCCCAGCTCCACCATGTCGCAGGCCAGGGTCTCGGCCATGTGCGGGTGCGGCAGCTGGCCCAGCAGCATGCCGGTCATCACCTCCAGGCCGGTCTTGCCCACCATCTGCTGGGGGTGGACCACGCCCGCCTGGCCCCCGCCGTTGGCGCGGCGGCGCTGGTGCAGGTCGTCCACTTGCGCTTGCCAGGCGGACAGGGTGGCGGCAACGTTGGGATCAAGGCTCATGGCGGTCTCGTGCATCGATGAAGAGGGCTAGCAGTCCGTGGGGGTGGGCGGGGTTCATGCGCTGGCGGGCCGGGGCTTGGTGTCCACCGGCCAGCACAGCAGGCCGGTGACCAGCGCCAGTGTGGCATGGAGCAGGTACAGGGTGTTGAAGTCCGCCCGTGTGAGGGCGGCATGCCCCAGCAGCGCCACCGTGATCGCCACGCCCAGCGCCGAGCCGATCTGCCGCGTGGCCTGGTTGACGGCGCTGCCCACCGCATAGTGCGCCATGGGCAGTCGGCTGACGGCCGCGGCCGACAGCGAGGGCAGCACCAGGCCCACGGCCACGCCGCTCATGATCAGGCCGGGCAACCAGTGCCGCAGGTACTGCGGCTCGGTGCCGGGCACCAGCAAAAACCACAGGCTGCTGGCCGCGTACAGCAGCGACCCACCCACCAGAAAACGCCGATGGCCCAGGCGTGCGGCCAGTCGGCCGGTGATGATGGCGGTGGGCATGACCATGAGCGGGCCCGGTGTGACCGCCAAGCCCGCTTGCGGCAGCGGGTAGTGCCACACGCCCAGCATGAAGAAAAAGAAGCCCAGAAACATCATCGAGAACGCGGTGCCAAACACCAGCGTGGCCGCGTTCACCGAGCGGTAGGTGTGGTTCTGGAACAGCCGCAGGTCGATCAGCGCATCGGGCCGGCGCCGGGCCCAGGCCACAAAGGCCAGGCCTGACAAGGCCCCCAGGCCGGCCACCGCTGCCAGGGTGGCCGCCGACCAGTGTGCCTCGCCGCTTTCCACAATGGCCAGGGTGATGGCGCCCACGGCGATCAGCAAAAGGGCCAGGCCCACGCCGTCGATGCGCCGGGGCTGGCTGGGTTTGACGGCCTCTTGAACCCGCTGGGCACTGCGCCACAGCGCCCACAGGCCCACCGGCACGTTGATGTAAAACGCCCACGACCAGCCCGCCTGATCGGTCACCCAACTGCCCAGGCTGGGGCCGACCGCCGCGGCCAGGCCCCCCACCGCGCCCCAGAGGCTGACCGCCACCGCCCGCTTGTCTTGCGGAAAAGCGGCCAGCACGATGGACATGGACGCCGGGGTCAGCAGGGCCGCGCCCAGGGCCTGGACAATGCGCGCAGCCACCAGCGCCTCGACCGTGGGGGCCGCGCCGCAGGCCACCGAGGCGCCAATGAAGACGGCCAGCCCCAGCCGAAACACGCGCCGCCGACCGTGCGCATCGGCCAGTCCCCCTGCCGGAATCAACATGGCCGCGTAGACCACGGTGTAGGCATTGATGACCCAGGACAGCTCGGCGGCCGAGGTGCCGGCAAAGCTGTGGCGCAAGGCGTCGAAGGCGGCAAACAGCATGGTCGAATCCAGCGCCACCAAAAAGGTGGCACTGCACGCGATCCAGAAGGCGGGCCAGGGCGATGGGGCGGCGACTGGGGTGTTGGCGCTTGGGCTCATGGGGCGCTGTGTTTGGCGGCGCTTGCAGCGCGCCCAGTTTGGGTTTGGCGGGACGAGGGCGCATGGCGCGCGATCAAGGCCCGGCGGGTTTGCGCCAGCAGGGCCCGACCCGCCTCGCCGCCCAGCGCGCGCGCCAGCTGCAGGGCGCCGACCAGGCTGGCGGTCAGCTGCGGGGCCTGATCCTGTTGCGACGGTGGCAAGGTGGTGGCCACCAGTGCCACCATGGCTGCCACGCGCTGCTGGGCTTGCGCGCGCACCGCGTCGTCTTCGCGCGGCATCTCGCAGACCAGGGCGGCCACGATGCAGCCGTCTTCAACCCGGTCCAGGTGCTCGTCGTGCAGATAGGTCTCGACCAGGGCCGCAAAGCGGGTGCGCCCCTTTCGCTGGCGCAGCGCGATGCCGCGCTCGAGGGCCGCCAAGTTTTGCTGGCCCGCGTGCTGCATTGCCTCGATCAGCATGTCCTTGCGCGACGCAAAGTGCGCATAAAAGCCGCCATGCGTGAGGCCCGCTTCCAGCATGATGTCGGCCACCCCCACCCCACGATAGCCCGCCCGCCGAATGGCCTTGGCCGCCACGTCGACGATGCGCGCATGGCTGTCGGCCTTGCGCTGCTGGGCTTTGGAGATGAGGGTCGTCATATGACGGTCATCATATCACCGGACTTGGGCGGTGTGTGATGTGGGTGGGCACCGTGCCTAGGGACGTTCGCTGGAGCGGCGTGGCGTTGGGCATTGGCTGCTGGCTGGGCGCTTGAATGACGGTGCGACCGTCGCAGGGCGCAACTCGCCACGTCATGAACAGGGAATTTGCGTGCAGCCCATACCGGCTTTTCTCTTTTTGGCCGGAGTTTCCCTAGCATTGATTCGCAAGGACCGCGCAAGACCGACGCGCTGCACAGCGGAGGACGATGCCATGACCCATACACCCTGGATTGATCCGACAAGCACCCATTGGAGGCGGCCATGAACCGGATCTTGGACAAAACCTTCACGCTGAGCGTGCGTCAGGTGTGGCGCTGGACCCGGCGGATGATTTATGTGGTGTTGCTGGTGTATCCGGTGATGATTTT
>JBEBDJ010000057.1:0-6640 GCA_041157045.1 Pseudomonadota bacterium | reverse complement strand
GGCAGGACGTGCGCGCGCAGGGCTCGGCCCTGGTGGCCGAATGCGGTCAGCACTTTTTGCAGGCCAGTGCCGACCGGGCGGTGCGCATCACGCTGGACTGGCTGGGCCACCTGGGGGTGATCGCGCAGGCCCCCGTGCGCCCCCTCGCGCCGCCGCGCCGATTTGCGCTCTTGCGCACGCACGTGGTGCAGCAGCCGGACTTTGCCTTTGTGCGGCCACTGGTGGGCTTTGAGACCTTTGCGCGTGGCGAGGTGATCGCACACGAGGGCGGCCAGCCCATTGTGGCCCCTTGCGATGACTGCACCGTCTTCATGCCCACGCGCGAGCCCATGGTGGGGCGCGAGGGCGTCTACCTCACGCAGCCCCTGCCCGATTGAGCGGCGGCGTTGACCTCAACGGTCGGTGCGGGCAATGAAGTCCAACATGGCCTTGAAAAAGCGCTCGCGGGCCGCAGGGGTGGCGCCCAGGGACGCGCCCAGCGTCTGGCCATTGCCCCAGGTGGCGCGCCGCTGGCTGAGCGGTCCCCAGAACGCGCTGTGCGCCATGTCGTCGATGTACAGCACCTCGAGCGCTCCGCCACGCTTGAGAACCTGATCGGCCCACTGCTGCGGGGTCGGGATGCGCTGGCCCGCATGCTGGCGGTTGCAGGTGCGCGCGCTGCCCGCGGGCAAACCGTCCACCAGCACATTCAAGCTGCAGTCATCGCTCAGGGTCCAGCGCTTGCCGTTCGGGTCGGCATTGCCAAAGTCATCCAACTGGCCAAAGACCAGCAGCACCGGCACCTTGATCTGATCGGGCAGGCCCAGGCCGATGGGCGTGACGCCTTCAGAGATCACGCCGCGCACATGCGCCGGATCGACCACGCCGGCCATATTCGCCACCACCGCTGCGCCGTTGGAGATGCCAAACAGGTAAATGCGCGAGGAATCGATGTCGGTGCGGGTGAGGGCCCAGCGGTAGGCCGCCATGGCGGTGGCCCAGATCATGCGCTGGCGCGCTTCGTTGGTGACCGAGCGGGCCCAGAACAGCGAATCGCGCCCAGGCAAGCCTTGCATCGCGTAGGCGTCAAACATCAGGGTGGCCATGCCCTGGCGGTAAAAGGCCTCGTCGCTGTTGAGCACATCGGCATGGCCGCCGCCGCCGTGCACGCTGATCATCAGCGCCGGCTTGCGCGGGCCCTGGGGTACCCGGTAGCGCACCAGGGGCTCGCAGGGGTCAAAGCCGCCCAGGCGTCCCTGGACGGTGTGAAAGCCAGGCCGTAGGTCTTGCAGCGTCATCTGGCCGCGTGCCTCAGGCGCGCAGGTGAGGGCGGGGGCGGTAGGGGTGGGTCCCGTGGGCTGTGCCGTGTCCTGGGCCCAGGCCGACACGCAGCAGGCCAGCAGCCATCCAAGCATCCAGGGTCGTCGCATCGTCTCTCCTGTTCAGACCCGGGCGCGGGTCGTTGATCATCGGCGTTCATGCATCACCCACGAGCGCACATGGGCCATCTTACAGGTGCCGATCAGGGGGGCAGTCCCCAAAGCCACCAGGTGCTAGGATCGACGTGTTGTTTTGACTGAACGCGCCCGCATGTGGATGGGCGTGCGATGGGAATATGGAAGCTTTATTGGTCTCGACCGGTGTGGTCGCGCTCGCCGAAATTGGCGACAAAACCCAGCTGCTGGCCTTTTTGCTGGCGGCGCGTTTCAAGAAACCCGTGCCCATCATCCTGGGCATTTTGCTGGCCACCGTGGTCAACCACGGCCTGGCCGGTGCGCTGGGCGCCTGGATTTCCGCCAGCGTCAGCCCCTCGGTGCTGCGCTGGGGCCTGGGCCTGTCCTTTCTGGCCATGGCGGTCTGGACCCTCATCCCCGACAAGATCGAGGAAGAAGAGACGCGGGTGGCGCAAAAATGGGGCGTGTTTGGCGCCACGCTAATCACCTTCTTCCTGGCCGAGATGGGCGACAAGACGCAGATTGCCACCGTGGCCATGGCGGTGCACTACGCGGCGCCGGTGATGGTGGTGGTGGGCACCACGCTGGGCATGCTCATTGCCGATGTGCCGGCGGTGTTTGTGGGCGACAAGCTCTCGGCCCGCATCCCGATGAAGCTGGTGCACGGCATCGCCGCCGCGCTCTTTGCCCTCTTGGGCCTGGCCACCTTGCTGGGCCTGGGCGCCAGCTGGGGGCTGTAAACCCCTTCAGGCGCGCACCGCCTCGCGCGTGATGAGGGTCAGGCCCGGTGGTGGGCAGGGCCCCTGCCAGGGCTGGCACAGTGGCACCTCGTCGCCGGGTGCCCACTGCAGCGAGCACCAGCCCATGCCTGGGCGCTGCAGCACGCCCTTGAGGCGCAGCCAATGCGTGCGCGGGCCCAGGGCCTCGAGGGCCTGCGCCAGCGCGGCATCGCCCCACTCCCCCGGCATCGGCACAAAACGGGCCTGCACGCCATGCGCGTGCGTGGATCCATCACCTGGCGCGTGGTCGTGGTCGTGGTCGTGGTCGTGCGCCGCGTGGGGGGCGTGCACAGGTGCCCCCCGCAAGCGTTCATCGCCGTGCTGCGCTGCATGGCCAGCGCCCCAGGCCTGGGCCCAGCCCAGGCTGGCTTGCGCCGAGGTCTGCAGGCGCGCGCGCGGCTGCAGCGCTTGCACCGTGGCGGCCAACGCGGCCGGGTCGGCACGGTCAGCCTTGGTCAGCACCAGCACATCGGCGGCGGCCACTTGTGCGCGGGCTTCGGGGTGTGCCGCCAGCACCGCTGGCCCGCCGGTGGCGCTCACGCAGGTCAGCACGCCCGCCAGCACAAAGCGCTCGCGCAGCAGCTCGTGCTGGTGCAAGGCCTCGATCAGGGGCCACGGATCGGCCAGGCCAGTGGTCTCGATCACCACGCAGGCAAAGTGGGGGCGCCGGCGGTGCAGGCGGTCCCACCACAGCTGGGCCAGCGTCTCTTGCAAATCGGGCAAGCCGGTGCAGCACACGCACTGGCCCGCCACCAGCTGGGCGCTGTCGACCGCCTGCGCCAGCAGCTGGTCGTCAAACCCGACCTCGCCGATTTCGTTGATCACCAGCACCGCATCGGCCAGGGACGGCTCGCGCAGCCAGCGCGAGAGCAGGGTGGTTTTGCCGCTGCCCAGGTGACCGGTGACCAGCCAGATCGGCACCGGCGCGCGCTTCATGGGCGGCCTCCGGGGTGGCCCAGCCGCGTCGAGATGGCGGCAGCGGTCTGCTCCACGGCCTGGGCAAATTTGCGCAGGCCCGCCTTGGTCACGCGCTGCGTGGGGCCGGCCAGGCCGACAGCTGCCACCACCTGGCCTTGCGCATCCAGAATGGGGGCGGCCACGCTGCGCATGCCCTGTTCGGACTCTTCGTCATCGATGCCGATGCCGCTGTGACGGGTTTGCGCCAGGATCTCGGTCAGGCGCGTTTTGTCGGTCACGGTGTGCGCGGTGCGCGCCACCAGCTTTTGCCGCAGCACCTGCGCCACCACCATCGGCGGGCTGAAGGCCAGCAGCACGCGGCCTTCGCTGGTGCAGTGCGCGGGCATGCGCACGCCCAGGTAAGAGCGGGTGCGCACCGCGTGCGGGCTGTCGATGTTGCGCAGGTACAGGATCTCGTGTCCGTGCAAGACCGCCAGGTGCACTGTCTCGCCGGTTTGCGCGCCCAGGGCGTGCAGGTGGTCGGTGGCCTGCTCGGCCACGTCCATGCGGCGGCGCACCTGGGTGCCCAATGAGAAGAGCAGCAGGCCCAGCCGGTAGCGGCCGTCGTGCGGGTTCTGCTCCAGCATGCCCTCGGCCACCAGGGTGCTGGCCAGGCGGTGGGCCGTGCTCTTGGCCACCCCCAGGCGCTGCGCCAGCGTGGTGATGCCCAGCTCGGGCTCTTCGGCGGTGAAGCACTTGAGCAAGCGCATGGCCGCCGCCACCGAGGACAGGCGGGGGGCGTCGGCGGTGTCGCTGGGCGGCATCAGAGGGCGGGGTCGATGACCATGTGGATGGCGCCTTCCAGGCCCTCGCCCACCAGGGTGCGCAAGGCCAGGTCGGTGTCTTGCAGGCCCAGGGCGTGGGTGCTCATCTCGGTGACCTGGTGGCGGTTGGCCGCAATCAGCTGCAGGGCCAGCTCGACCGCCGCATACGAGTGGCCCCGCATGCCCTTGACGGTGAGGAAGTTGGCGATGATGCGGTCGCTGTCAAAGGCGGGTACCTTCTGCCGCTTTTGTCCGCCCAGAATGACCCGGCCGCGCCGCCGCGCCAGCTCGATGGCGCTGACCACCGAGGCCGGACCGCCACTGGCGCAGTCGATGACCAGATCGGCCATGTGGCCGCCGGTGATGTCGGCCACGGTCTCGAGCAGGTCGTCCTGCCCGATGTTGATGGTGTGGTGCGCGCCCAGGCGGCGGCCCAGGGCCATGCGGCGCGCATCGGTGGGCGTGTCCATACCGGTCAGGATGATGCAGGCCGCCCCCGCCTCGCGCGCGGCCACCACGCAGGCCAGGCCTTGCTGACCAGGGCCCTGGATGAGCACCGTCTGGCCCGGCCCCGCCCCGCCTTGCAGATAGGTCCATTCGATGCCGTTGGACAGGGGCAGGGCCAGCGCGGCGTGGCGCGGCGCAACGCCGGCGGGCACGCGGTGGAACACGGTGTTCAGGTGCAGGTGCTGAAACTCGGCGTAGCCGCCCCAGAGACCAGGCGCCAGCGAGAGCGCGGTGGCGCCGTAGCGCAGGCCGCCCAGGCGCCAGTCGGTGGCGGCGCACAGGCGAAACTCGCCGCTGCGGCAGTCGTCGCAATGGCCGCAGGGCAGGTACTCCTCCAGGGCCACCAGATCGCCTTCCCGCACCTTCCACTGGCGCGCTGCCAGTGCCCCGATGGCCTCCACATGGCCCACGGTTTCATGGCCCAGGATGAGCGGCCCGCGGGTGCCCGGCAGGTTCTGGTAATAGCCCCAGTCGCTGCCGCACACGCCGGTGCAAGCCACCTTGAGCAGGCCGGCGGCGGGGTCGGGTGCGGGCAGCGGCAGATCCTGGATCTGCGTCACGCCAGGCGCGGTGGCAACAGCGGCCTTCATACCGAGCTGTGCGGCTGGCCGGGCACGGCGCGCAGGGCCTCGCGTGCGGCCACATGAAAGGGGGTGCCTTCGGGCAGCACCAGCGCTGCCGAGCGCACGCGCTGCGTGGCCGGGTCGATGGCGGGCGGCGGGGTGCCTTGCTCGGCCAGCGCCAGCGCGGCCTCCATCAGGCGCCGCCGGGCCATGACGATGCCACGGTCGGTGCCGGTCAGGTGCTCGCGCGTGCGGTCCTGGATGGGGCCCATGCTCTCTTGCAGCGACGAGTCCTGCACCGCAATGCCCTCGACGCCGCTGTAGAGCTCGCCGCTGCGCTGGCGCTCGCGGTCCATCAGGTAGTCGTTGTCCTTGTTGGCGCGCGGGATGAAGGTGCCGGGCACGTACTGGCAGTGGATGCCGTGCCCGTCCTTCATGGCCTGGCGCTCGGCGTCGGTCAGCGGCCGCGAGGGGTGGTAGTCAAAGCTCCAGGCCCAGCAGGTCTCGTCGTCAATCGGGACCCAGAAGTGGCCATGCACCGGGTGGTCGCCGCGCGGCGGCACCATGGTGAAGCAGGGCATGATCCAGGGCGTGATGCGCCAGTACAGATGGCCCGGCTCGGCCTTGCGCCGCACGCCAATCAGCAGGCCGCCGTCGGTGTCCACCACCTCGAACTGCGGGCGCAGGTCCTGCAGGTTGTAGTCATTGCCCTTGGCGCCCTTGAAGAGCGGGTCGCGGCTCAAGCCACCCCGGTGCAAAAACGACACATGGCTGGAGTCGATGCCGCCCTCAAGGGCTTGCAGCCAGTTGCACGATTGCAGGCGCTTGGACATGAAGCTGTGCGCGGCCGGCACGGTGGCAAATTCCCACTCGGGCGGGGCCGGCTGGTGCTCGGGCGCGCCCATGTAAATCCAGATCACACCGCCGCGCTCGATGAGGGGATAGCTCTTGAGCTTGATCTTCTCGGCAAAGCGGCTGCCCTCGGGCTCGGAGGGCACCTCCAGGCACTGGCCGGTGACGTCGAACTTCCAGCCGTGGTAGGGGCAGCGCAGGCCGTTTTCTTCGTTGCGGCCAAACCAGAGCGAGACGCCGCGGTGCGCACAGAACTCGTCCATCACGCCCAGGCGGCCCGAGCTGTCGCGAAAGGCAATCAAGCGCTCGCCCAGGAGCTTGAGGCGCACCGGCGGGCAGTCCGGCGCTGGCAATTCTTCGGACAGCAGGGCCGGCAACCAGTAGCGCCGGAACATTTCCCCCATGGGCGTTCCGGCATTGGTTTGCGTGACCAGATCGTTTTTTTCCTTGCTCAGCACAATCGTTCCTTCTGACGTGACGAATGACAGCGGAAAATGATGTTCCGTATAGAGGAACGCTTTTCCTTTGGAAGGAACAACCTTAACATAAGCACAACGCAAGGGCAACGACCCGCTAGGAGACATGCATGAACTGGAAAGCTTGGCTGATCACCCTGGGCGCCAGCCTGACCTTGGGCACGGCCCTGGCACAGGCCCCCGCAGCTGACTGGCCTTCGAAGACCGTGAAAATTCTGGTGCCCTATGCCCCGGGCGGCTCGTCCGACACCCTGGGCCGCATCATTGCGCAGCAGTTGCAAACCCAGCTCAAGCAATCGTTTGTGGTGG
>JBEBDJ010000056.1:0-43515 GCA_041157045.1 Pseudomonadota bacterium | reverse complement strand
TGAACTTCACTTCTATTCTCATGAGCGTTTGTGGCTTATTCAGCCAGTTCCGAAGAACCTTGACTGCTAGCTCCAAACGCCCACGCTTATCGGCTGTAGTTTGTTAACGATCCAGCTTCTTTTCAGAAGCGACTCGCTGCGATCAGCGAAGCCTTGTATTCTATACCGAAAAACACGCTGTTTTGTCGGCCGGCCAAACTTTTTTTTCGTCTGACCCGCTTTTTACATCCGCCCGCTTTGCAGGCCGCTGTGATCAGCGAAGCCTTGCAGTATACATCGGTTTTTCAGTCAATTTCCAGCAGAACCGAAAATTTTTCTGATCCACCGAACCAGTCATCGACCAGCCCGCAAGACCCTTCGCCACCCGAATCACCGTCTTGCGCCAGAGGCATCAAAGACACTGTGTGAGCAGCGAAGCCCTCGAGTATATACCGGTTTTGGCGACTTTGGCAATTTGGTCAAAAAAGTTGTTGGGCGTGACAGGCTGCATCGTCCACCACCCAGGCACACCCCCATGGCCACAGCCGCTTCTATATAGATGGCAGAACCTTCCATCGAGCGCTCCTGCCGCCAGCATGCGGGATACTCGCTGCATGTCACTCCTTACCTTGATGCACGCCCACCTGGCGTTTGGCCACGTCCCGCTGCTTGACGATGCCAGTCTGAGCTTGCAGCCGCAAGAGCGCGTGGGCCTGATTGGCCGCAACGGCACCGGCAAGTCGTCGCTGTTGAAAATTCTGGCCGGCCTGGAGAAGGCCGACGACGGCACCCTGTCGGTGCAGCAAGGCTTGCGCGTGGCCTATGTGCCGCAAGAGCCCCTGCTCGATGATGCCTTGACGATTGAAGAGGCGGTGCGCGAAGGCTTGGCGCCCGCGCAAGCCCTGATTGATGCCTGGGCCCGTGGTGAAGGCGATCTGCATGTGTTGCAAGGTCAGATCGAAGCCCTGGACGGCTGGCGCATCGACCAGCGGGTGGCCGAAACGCTCGAACGCCTGCGCCTGGCGCCGCAGGACCGCGTGGGCGCCCTCTCGGGCGGTCAGCGCAAGCGGGTCGCGCTGGCCCGTGCGCTGGTCACGCGCCCCGATGTGCTCTTGCTGGACGAACCCACCAACCACCTGGACCTCGATTCGATCCGCTGGCTCGAGAACCTGCTGATCCAGTTCAGCGGCAGCGTGGTGACCATTACCCACGACCGGGCCTTTCTGGATCGGGTGGCCACCCGCATCGTCGAACTCGACCGGGGTCAGCTGCGCAGCTACCCGGGCAACTTTGCCCAATACCTGGTGCTCAAGGAAGAGCAGCTCGCCCAAGAGGGGGTGATCGCCGCCAAGGCCGATCGGCTGCTGGCGCAGGAAGAGGTCTGGGTGCGCAAAGGCGTGGAAGCGCGGCGCACCCGCAGCCAGAGCCGCATCACCCGGCTGCAGGCGCTGCGCCAGGCACGTGCCCAGCGGCGCGAACAGGTGGGCCGCGTGCGCCTGGACATCGACGCGGGCCTGCCCAGTGGCAAGCTGGTGGCCGAACTGGTCGACGTGAGCAAGTCCTTTGTGCAGGCCGACGGCTCGCGCCGGGTGGTGGTGCAGGGCTTTGGCGGCACCATCATGCGCGGCGACAAGATTGGTCTGCTCGGCCCCAATGGCGCGGGCAAGACCACGCTGCTCAAGCTGATCCTGGGCGAACTCGAGCCCGACAGCGGCCGGGTGCGGCGTGGCACGCAGATGCAAGTGGCCTATTTTGACCAGATGCGCGAGCAACTCGACCTGGACGCCACGCTCGAGGACTTCATCAGCCCGGGCAGCGAGTGGATCGAGATCGGCCAGCGGCGCCAGCACGTCAAAAGCTATCTGGGCGATTTTCTGTTTTCGCCGGCGCGCGCCACCTCGCCGGTGCGCTCGCTCTCGGGCGGTGAGCGCAACCGCCTGTTGTTGGCGCGGCTGTTTGCACGACCGGCCAATGTGCTGGTGCTGGACGAACCCACCAACGACCTGGACATCGACACCCTGGAGCTGCTCGAAGAGATGCTCCAGCAATACGACGGCACCGTGTTCCTGGTCAGCCACGACCGCGCCTTTGTCGACAACGTGGTCACCAGCATCATCGCCTGCGAAAGCGAACCCGGCCAGCCCGGCCTGTGGCGCGAATACGAGGGCAGCGTCGAGGACTGGCTGATTCAGTCCGAGCGCGCCCGCCAGGCCCGCGACAGCGCCCGCCCGGTCGCCCCCGCCCAGGACAGCGTGCGCGAGACATCAAGCCCAGAAAAAGCCCCCGCGCCTGCTCGGCGCAAGCTGAGCTACAAAGAACAGCGCGAGCTGGAGGGGCTGCCGGCGCAGATCGAGACCCTGGAGCAAGAGCAGGCCAGCCTGGAAGCGCAGCTGGCCGACGGCTCGCTCTACGCCAGCGACCCACCGCGCGCCGCACAGCTGGCAGCCCGCCTGGTGGCGGTCGAGGAACAGTGGATGGCCGCCATGGAACGCCTGCAGGTCTTGCAGCAGGCGGCCTAGGCGCCGGCACGGCGCAAGACCTGTCGTGCACGCACCAACTGGCGCCAGAATCCGGCGTGCTGGGTCGTCGCAAAGTTGATCCGCATGAGCGTGCTGGGCGCGCGCACCGCATAAAACAAGGCACCTGGCGCGAGCAGGATTTGCGCATCCAGCATGTGCTGGGCCAGGGCCTCTGTGTCCACCCCCGTGTCGACCCAACCGAACAGGCCGGCGGGCTCCGCCATGAACGGGCAATCATGGGCTTGGGCCAGCTTGACGCTTCGTGCTCGCGCCGCGTCCAGGCGCTCGCGCACACGCTGCGCGTGGCGACGCAATTGCCCTTGCTCGACACACAGGGCCATCGCCCGCTCCGTCAGACCCGGTGTGGTCAAGGTGCCCAGCAAGCGGGTATCCAGCAAGCGCTCACGCAGGGCCTGCGGCACGGCCATGTAGCCCACGCGCCATCCAGGCGCCAGGATTTTGGAAAAGCCGCTCACATAAATCGTGCGCTGAAGGCCATCGAGCACGCTCAAGCGCGTGACGTGTTCGGGCGCAATGTGCGCATAGGTATCGTCCTCGACGATATGAAAGTCGTGCTGCTGCGCCAACTGAAGCACCTGGTGCGCCCTGGCCGGGCTGAGGCAAGCACCGGTGGGGTTGTGGAGCACGCTGACGCTGACCAACAGCTTGGGCGCATGGGCCTGGCACAGACGGGCCATGACCGTCAAATCAGGGCCGTCCACGCCCCGAGGCACGGGCAGGATCCGCATGCCCATGGCCGAAAGTCGCGCCAGCTCCACCGCCCAGCCGGGTTCCTCCACCAGCACCGCATCGCCTGGCTGCAGCAAGGTGCGGCTGATGACGTCCAGCGCATGGGTGGCCCCCACCGTGGTGATGATCTGACCGGGCTCGGCCGGCACCCCGATGTCCTGCAGGCGATCGGCCAGCACGCGGCGCAACTGCCCATCGCCCTGAGGCTCTCCGTACACGAAGGCAAGCTCGCCAAGGCACTGGGGGGTGCTCACACGGCGCAGCGCCGCACCCAGAAAGGGGGTTTGAAGCCAGTCGGCAGGCAAGGTGCCCAAGCCTGGCTGAGGCTGTGCCCCTGCGGGTGCGAACATGCCGCGGATCAGCGCCGTCGCATGGATCGGTGCCGACATGCGCACGGGGGACGGCGGGTCAGCACGTGTTCGCTTGCCAGCCTGTGCCCGCACAAAAAAACCTCGGCCCTGCTCTGCCTTGACCAAGCCCTGCGCCAGCAATTGCTCGTAGGCCGCCACGACCGTCGAAGGCGACAAGCCCTGCTGGGCAGCACACTGCCGCACACTGGGCAAGCGCGCCCCCGGTGGCAGCAACTGGTCACGAATCCGCGCCGCAAAACGCTCGGCCAGTTGATCGGTCAGGGTCTGCCCCGCGTGACGCAGCAGCGGCAGGTCGGTCAGCGATTTGGGTAGAGAATGGGCAGCCATGGCAGAGGTTGTGCAAGAAACCGTACCGCTGTCGCCAGCCATACAGTTTGGTCACCGTGGGCGGTCACTGTATGGCAACTGTACTGCTCACCACCGCTACATTCAAGCCATGAACCTGACGCAGCAAGTGCTCCACGCCCTGTCGGCCACCGAGTGGTCGGCCCTGCTGGTGCTGGCCACGGCCACCAGCTTCACGCCGGGGCCCAACACCACCTTGTCGACCGCGCTGGCCGCCAATCGGGGCCTGCGGGGGGCGCTGCACTTTGTGCTGTCCGTGCCGGTGGGCTGGGGCCTGCTGTTCACGGCCTGCGCGCTGGGGCTGGGCTCGCTGGTGCTGGCCATGCCGGTGTTGCGCTGGGGCGTGCTGCTGGGCGGCGTGGCCTACCTGGTGTGGCTGGCGCACAAGCTCTGGGGCAGCGGGTCGCTGGCGCAAGCCGACCCGGCTCGGCTCAATGTGCGCTTCTGGCAAGGCGTGCTCTTGCAGTTTCTGAACATCAAGGCCTGGATGCTGGCCTTGTCCATCGTGGCGGGCTGGGTGGCCGGCCACGAGAACACCCTGATCCGCTTTGCCGCCACCCTGCCGGTGATGCTGATCTACGCCTTCACCAGCAACCTGAGCTACGCCCTGGTGGGCTCCTTGCTGCGCCAGTGGCTGGCGCAAGGTCGCCGCCTGCTGGTGTTCAACCGCATCATGGCCACGGCCCTGGTGCTGACGGCGCTGTGGATGCTCTGGAGCGTCAAGTGAGCACAGCGGCGAGCACGCGCGCAGGCACCTGGCTGGGTTTGCTGGGCGTGTTCATCTTTGCCATGACCCTGCCCATGACGCGCCTGGCCACTGGCGACACCCAGGCGCCGCTGCTCTCGCCCTGGTTCGTGACCTGGGGGCGCTGCGTCATCGCCGGTCTGCTCTCCTTGGTCTGGTTGCTCGCCTCGCGCGCGCCCTGGCCGCAAGCCGGGCAGGCCCGCTGGCTGGGGCTGTCGCTGCTGGGCAATGCCCTGGGCTTTCCGCTCTTGCTGGCCTGGGCGCTGCGCAGTGTGGATGCCAGCCACGCGGCGGTCATCACCGCGCTGCTGCCCCTGGCCACCGCCGCGGCCGCCGCCTGGCTGCTGCACCAGCGCGCCCGCCTGGGCTTTTGGCTCTATGCGCTGTTGGGCAGTGCCCTGGTGGTGGTCTACAGCGGCCTGCGCGCCCAAGCCGCCGGTGCCGGCCAGCCCTCGCTCGCTGCGGCCGATCTGCTGCTGTTCGGGGCGGTGGCCTGCGCCGCCCTGGGCTATGTGGGCGGCGCCCAACTGACCCCTGCCCTGGGCGCCGAGCGCGTCATCAGCTGGGTCTGCGTGCTCACCCTGCCGCTGGCCATCCCCATGGCCTGGTGGACCTGGCCCGAGGCGCCGGTGCCCCTGACGGCCTGGCTGGCGCTGGCCTATGTGGGCGTGTTCTCGATGTGGGCCGGCTTTTTTGCCTGGTTTCGCGGGCTGGCCATGGGCGGGGCGCTGCGCGTGAGCCAGCTGCAGCTGCTGCAGCCCTTCATGACCATGGCCGGCGCCGCGCTGCTGCTGGGCGAGACCATCGACGCCCTCACCCTGGGCCTGGCCCTGGCGGTGATCCTGACCGTGCTGGCGGGACGGCGCCACCTGGGCCCGCTGCCGGCCCCCCCTTCATCCAAGGAGTCTGCATGAGCATCCTGCTGGCGCGACGCGCGCAACACATGAACCCATCGGTGATCCGCGAGCTGCTCAAGCTGACCGAGCAGCCGGGCATCATCAGCCTCGCCGGGGGCCTGCCCTCGGCCAAGACCTTTCCGATCGAGGCCATGCGCGAGGCCGCCGACCGCGTCCTGCGCGAGGACGGCGCGGCCGCGCTGCAATACGCCGCCAGCGAGGGGCACGGCCCGCTGCGCGAATGGGTGGCGGCCGAACTCTCGGGTCAGGGCATGCGGGTGAGCCCGGGCCAGGTCCTGATCACCAGCGGCAGCCAGCAAGGCCTGGACCTGGTGGGCAAGGTGCTGATCGACGAGGGCAGCCGGGTGCTGGTGGAGTCGCCCACCTACCTGGGCGCCTTGCAGGCCTTTGCCCCCATGATGCCGCAGTTCCAGGGTCTGGCCAGCGACGACGAGGGCTTGCGCGCCGATGCGCTGCGCGAGCATGCGGCCCAGGCACGCATGCTCTATCTGCTGCCCAACTTCCAGAACCCGACCGGTCGCCTGATGGGCGCGGCGCGGCGCGCCCAGGTGACCGAGGCGCTGGCCGACACCGGTGTGCCCTTGATCGAGGACAACCCCTATGGCGACCTGTGGTTTGACGCCCCGCCGCCGCCGCCCCTGAGCGCGCAACTGCCCGAGCAGTCGATCTACCTGGGCTCGTTCTCGAAGGTGCTGGCGCCCGGCCTGCGCCTGGGTTATGTGGTGGCCCCGGCCTCGGTCTACCCCAAGCTGCTGCAGGCCAAGCAAGCCGCCGACCTGCACACGCCCACCTTCAACCAGCGGGTGGTGAGCGAGGTCCTGCAAAACGGTTTCCTGCAGCGCCATGTGCCGGGCATCCGCGCGCTGTACAAGGCGCAGTGCGCGGCAATGCTCGCGGCGCTGGACACGCATGGCCAGGGCCTGGGCCTGCAGTGGGCACGGCCGCAAGGCGGCATGTTTGTCTGGCTGCGCCTGCCCGCCGGCATGGACGCGGCGGCGCTGTTGCCGCAGGCGGTGGCGCGCGGCGTGGCCTATGTGCCCGGTGCCGCCTTTTTTGCCGATGCGGCCGAGGCCAACACCCTGCGCCTGTCCTTTGTGACCGCCAGTGCCGCCGACATCGAGCGCGGCATTGCCGCCTTGGCGCAAACGGTCAAAGCCGCCTTGGCGGCGCAAGGGGCCGCGGCATGAAGGCGCGCGCTTACCGGCAACTGGATGTGTTCACCGACACCGCGCTGCGCGGCAACCCGCTGGCGGTGGTGCTCGATGGCGAGGGCCTGGACGAGGCGCGCATGCAGGCCTTTGCCGCCTGGACCCAACTGAGCGAGACCACCTTTGTGCTGCCCCCGACCGAGGCGGCCCGCGCGCAGGGCGCGGACTACCGGGTGCGCATCTTCACCCCCGGGGGCGAGCTGCCCTTTGCCGGCCATCCGACGCTGGGCACGGCGCATGCCTGGTTGCAGGCGGGCGGCCAGCCGCAGCGAGCGGACGTCTTGGTGCAGGAGTGCGCCATCGGCCTGGTGACGCTGCGCCAGCAGCAAGGCCGGCGCGCCTTTGCCGCGCCGCCGCTGCGCCGCAGCACCCCGGATGCGCAGGCGCTGGACGGGGTGTGCCAGGCCCTGGGCCTGTTGGCCGAGGAGGTGCTGGCCGCGCAATGGCTGGACAACGGCCCGCGCTGGCTGGGCCTGCACCTGCCCGATGTGCCCACGGTGCTGGCCCTGACGCCCGACCATGCGGCGCTGCGCCGCCTGGGCATCAAGGTGGGTGTGGCCGCGCGGCGGCGCCCGTCCGATGCAGGCGGGCTGATCCGTCGGCGCAACCGCGAGGCCGCGGCCTTTGCCGCGGCCATCGACGCCGACCCGACCGATCTGGAGGTGCGCGCCTTTGCGGCCCCCATCGGTGTGGCCGAAGACCCGGTGACCGGCAGCCTCAACGCCTCCCTGGCGCAATGGTTCATGGCCGAGGGCTGGATGCCCGAGGCCTACACCGCGCGCCAAGGCAGCGCCATCGGCCGCGCCGGCTGCGTGCACCTGCACCGCGACGCGCAAGGCCAGGTGTGGGTCGGCGGCGACGTGGCCGACTGCATCGCCGGCCAGGTCTGGCTTTGATCACCCAGCGCTGAGCGCACGCTGCAGCCTGGGCGACAGGCGCGCAGGCAGGCCCTGCCGACAATCGCGGCCATGGGAATGCTTTATCTGGTGCGACATGGCCAGGCCTCGTTTGGCCAGGCCGACTACGACCGCCTGAGCCCGCTGGGTCACCAGCAGGCGCAGCGGCTGGGCCAACACCTGCGCGCGCGCTGGGCGGGCAGCGAGCGCGTGCCGCAAGCGGTGCTGATGGGCACGCTGCGGCGCCACCGCGAGACCTGGGAAGGCATTGCCCAGGGCGCCGGCTGGGACCACACGCCGCACATCCTGCCGGCGCTGGACGAGTACGACAGCCACGCCCTGATCGAGGCGCTGGGCGTGCCCCCCGACCTGCCACCGCTGGGCAGCCCCGAGGGCTACCGGGCGCACTTTCGGCTGCTGCGCCAGGCCATCCAGGCCTGGATGGACGCGCGCACCGCACCCCGCGGCATGCCCAGCTACGCCGACTTTGTGGCCGGTCTGGACGCGGTGCTGCAGCAGGTGAGCGCCAGCGGCCACCCGTCGGTGCTGCTGGTGAGCAGCGGCGGACCGATCTCGACCCTGGTGGGCCGCGTGCTGCAAACCCCGCCGGCCAGCACCATCGAGATGAACCTGCACATCCGCAACACCGCCGTCTCGGAGCTGGAATTCAACGCCCGCCGGCATGCGCTGATCAGCTACAACCACCTGCCGCATCTGGACGACCCGGCCCTGGCCGACTGGATCACCTACGCCTGAGCGGCGCTGGCGCGCAGCCGCCGGCCCGCCTGGGGCGCATGCGTGCAATTCCGGATGGCGGGCCCTCCGGTGCACGGCACAATCAGGAACATGTTCCGTTGCCCTGCCCGCGCCGCCTGCCTGCCCGATCGGGCTGGGGTGCAAATCGTCTGTTCCCGCGAAGCCGATCTGGCGCTGGCCCTGCAGGACTGGCATGGCCTGATGCAAGAGATGGGCTGGGGCCCGCAGGTCCTCACGCAGCGCTTGCAGCCCGCGGGCCGGCATGTGCTGTGGGCCCGCCTGAGCGACGAGGCCCGCGCCGCCTGGACCCCCGATCACGACACCCTGGGCCTGGCGCAGCGCCTGCCCCCAGGCCCTGTGCCCCATCAGAACCCGCTCTTGGGCCTGCAGCGCGAGGCGCTGGCTGCCTTGTTGGCCGCCCCACTGCCGATGGCCTTTGCCAGCGTGGCCGCCCTGCGCTCGCACCTGCGGGTGCGGGCCCATATCTGCGCCGCAGCCCGGCGCACCGCGCTGGCCTTCAAGACCGAGGCGGCCGAGCGCCCGCAGGCCTTCTGGCACTACGACGATGAACACGGCTTTTTGCTCCAGCACGGCGCCAACCTGATCGACGCCCTGCGCGCGGCCACCGAGCCCGAGGTGACGGGCCGCCTGTACGACTTTTCCTGCTACCGCGCCTCGGAGTACGTGATCCTGCTGGGCCTGGCCCAAGAGCTGCAGGCGCACCACCCGGCGCTGTACGCGCAGCTGCAGGTGCGCAGCGAGCACGACGCGATCCGCTCGGGCCTCTTTCACGAGGTGTTTCTGGTGGAGTACGGCAGCATGGAAGCCCCCCTGCCCGCCCGCTACTACGTGCCCGGCGACCGGCTCTGGTTCCGCAACCCCGACGAGCGCTCCTCGGACATCACCGGCTACGAGGGCTCGTGGGTGATCTACATGGGCGGCGGGCTGTTCAGCAACTTCTGGAAGCGCGAGCAGCCCTTCACGCTCGAGGACAAGTGCCTCGAAATTTTTCACTGGCGCGACGGCGCCGTGCAAACCCCTGACGGCTCGCTCGAGATGGACGAGACCCGCGTCGAGGCCGAGGTGGCGCGCACCCGCGCCGACCCGCAGGCCTGCGCCAGCGTGTTGGCGCGCATGATGCGCATGCGCGACCCGAAAGGGGTGTATGCCGAGGGCGGCTGCATCGACACCACGCGCGAATTTCCGCGCGGCGCCTGGCCCGATGGCTGCGAGCTGACGCTGCCGCCCTGGTCCTGAGGGCTTAGGGGGCGGGCCGCAAGGTCTCGGGCGGCAGGCGGTCGATTTCCTGCAAGAGCTGCGCCAGGGCGCGCCCTGCGGCCGCGATCAGGGCCTGGCCGCGGGCGGCATCGGCGGCCGCCGCATTGCCCGCCGCCCCTTGTGGGTTGTAGTCCTGCATCTGCCAGGCCAGTTTGGCACTGCGGCCATTGCCCAGGATCTCGAACTGCGCCGCCCGCGCTTGCGAGGCCGACGCAAAGTCGCGCGCTTGGGTCATGTCCACCTGCGCAGGTCGGCAAGCCAGCATCATGGCGGTTTCGACCGCACCAGCGTGCACGCCAAAACGCGCTTCGGCCGCGCCAAACGCGGCCATCAGGTCCTGGCCCTGGGCATCGTGCAGGGGCAGGTTGAACCAGCTCACCCCCCAGACCATCATGCCCAGGCGGGCCCGCAGATCGCGCCCGGCCACGTCCATCAGGCCCACATGACCGCCGTGCGTGTTGAAGATCACCAGGCGCTGCACGCCACTGGCCTGCACCGAAGCGGCAATATCGGCCCAAAGCTGCAGGCAGGTCTCGGGGCGCAGGGTCAGGGTGCCGGCAAAGGCCGCATGCTCGGGGCTCAGGCCATAGCGCAGGGTGGGCAGGAAGAGGGCCGGCAGTTCGTCGGGCAGGTGCGGCTGGCAGGCCGCGACGATGGCGTCGGCCAGATCGGCGTCCACCGACAGCGGCAGGTGCGGCCCGTGCTGCTCGGTGGTGGCCACCGGCAACACCGCCACACTGTGCGCCGGCAAGCGGGCAAAGTCGGTCGTCTTGAGGTCGGCCCACTGGCGGGTGGGCAGCCAGGGGAGGCGGGCAGCGGCGTTCATGCCGGCATGATACGCCCGCCTGCGGCAAGGCTTGCCCGCCGGGTCCGCGCGAGCCCGGGCGGGGGCTGGGTGTAGAGTCACGGTCATGAACATGTTGTGGATGATCTTGGAGGCCGCGCTGGGCCGGGGCCTTGGCTGGGTGGGCCGTGGCCGCTGGATGCGCCGTCTGCTGGGCCTGTGGATCGGGCTCTTGATGGTCCCGCTGGCCCTGCAAGCCGCCCTGGCGCAGGGCGTGGCGGGCAAAGCCGGGATTGACCTGACGGCCAGCGACCGTGTGAACCTGGAGCAGGTCAGCGCACGCCTGGTGGTGCATGCGCCACAAGGGGTTCAGGCGGGTGGCACGCTGTGGCTGGGCCTGTGGCTGCGGCACAGCCCGGACTGGCACACCTACTGGCAAAACCCGGGCGACTCGGGCCTGCCCACGCGCCTGAACTGGACCTTGCCCGAGGGCTGGCAGGCGGGCGCCATCGCCTGGCCCTTGCCGCGCAAGTTCCCCATTGGCGACCTGGCCAATTTTGGTTACGACGGCGATGTCTTGCTGGCGGTGCCCGTGCAATTGCCTGCCCAGCTGTCGCGGCCCGCCTCGGGCACCTACGACATTGGCCTGCAGGCCGATTGGCTGGTTTGCCGCCAGGAATGCATCCCGCAAGAGGCCGCGCTGCGCACGCGCGTCCCGGCAGACAGCTCGGTGGCCACGCAAGCGGCGCTGTTCGAGGCTGCGCGCCGCCAGGTCCCGGCCCAGGCCCCTGCGACCGTGCAAGCGCAGGCGAAGGTGCAAGGCGAAGGGCAAGCGGTGACGCTGGAAGTGCGCGGCCTGCCCGCCGATTGGCGCGGCAAGGCCCTGACCTTGCTGCCGCTCACGCCGGGCGTGCTGCGCCACGCCGCCGCGCAAGGGCGCGATTGGCAGGGGCGCTGGCAAGGCGAGGTCTGGCAGGCCAGCTGGCCCGTCTCGGCCGAGCGCATGGAAGGCCCCACCCAGCTGCAATGGGTGCTGGCACAAGGCCAGGAGCGCGCGCCGCGCATGCCGGCCCTGCAGTTGAGCAGCCCGGTGGAAGGCCGCTGGCCTGCCGTGGCCAGCGCGGCGGTCTCGCCCGCCTTGCAACAGGCCCTGGACGCGGCCGCCGCGCAGGCCCAGGCCCAGGCCAGTCCCTCGTCGGCGTGGTGGCTGGCCCTGCTGGGGGCCCTGGTGGGCGGCATGATTCTGAACCTCATGCCCTGCGTGTTCCCGGTGCTGGCCATCAAGGTGCTGGAGTTCAGCCAGACCGGCCATGGGGTGTCGCACCGCGCGCGTGGACTGGCCTACACCGCAGGCGTGGTGCTGTCGTTTGTGGCCCTGGGCGCGCTGATGCTGGGCCTGCGGGCCGCCGGCGAACAGCTGGGATGGGGCTTTCAGCTGCAGTCGCCCTGGGCGGTGAGCGCCCTGGCCCTGCTCTTTACCCTGTTGGGCCTGAACCTGGCCGGTCTGTTCGAGTTTGGCCAGTTCATGCCCTCGGGCCTGGCCGGTCTGCAAAGTCGCCGCCCCCTGCTGGACGCCGCCTGGTCGGGGGTGATCGCGGTGGCCGTGGCCAGCCCCTGCACCGCCCCCTTCATGGGCGCTTCGCTTGGCCTGGCGGTCACCTTGCCCGCCTGGCAGGCACTGCCTGTTTTTGCCGCCATGGGCCTGGGCATGGCCCTGCCCTACCTGGCCGTGAGCGCCTGGCCGCACCTGGCCGAGCGCCTGCCTCGCCCTGGGGCCTGGATGCAAACCCTGCGCCAGGGCCTGGCCTTCCCCATGCTGGCCACGGTGATCTGGCTGCTGTGGGTGCTGGGCGTGCAGGTGGGCATGGACGGGGTGGCCGCGGTGCTGGCCTTGTTGCTGCTGCTGGCGGCGTGGCTCTGGACGCGGCGCCTGGGCCCATGGGGCCGCCATGGCCTGGGCGGCGTGCTGGCCCTGCTGGGCCTTTGGGGCCTGCTGCAGGCCTTGCCGCCGCGCCTGGAGGTGGGGCCGGCGCCCGCCGCTGTGGCCGCCACGCCCGAAGCCGCGCCCGCCCGCTGGGCGGCGTGGTCGCCCGCGCAGGTGTCGCAGCAGTTGGCGGCAGGCCGCACGGTGTTCGTGGACTTCACGGCCGCCTGGTGCATCACCTGTCAGTACAACAAAAAGACCGTGCTGGCCGATCCGCAGCTGCTGGCGGCCTGGGACCAGGCCGGGGTGGTGAGCCTGCGTGCGGACTGGACGCGCCGCGACGACAGCATCACCCAGGCCTTGCAGATGCTTGGCCGCAGCGGGGTGCCGGTCTATGCCTACTACCGGCCGGGGCAAGCGCCCCTGGTGCTCTCGGAGCTGCCAAGCCGCGAGGAACTGCTGCAAGCCCTGCGCCAGGACACCGGGCGCTGAGCGCCCCGCTCAGATCTCGACCTTGGAGCCGAGCTCGACCACCGAGTTGGCCGGCAGGCTCAGGAACTCGGCCGCCGCGCTGGCGTTCAGGTGCATTTGCGCAAAAATCTTTTCGCGCCAGGTGGCCATGCCCCCCCCAATGGTCGGCACGATGATGTCGCGCGATAGGAAGTAGCTGCTGGTCATGGGGTCGAGCGGCTGGGCCAGCCCCTGCAGCTGCAGCAGGGCCGAGGGCAGGTGGGGATCTTCCTTGAAGCCAAAATGCACCAGCACCTGCCAGCAGTCGTGGCCCAGGGGCGTGACCTCCAGCCGCTCGCCGGGCCGCATGCGCGGCATCTCGTGGCTGCGCACCGTCACAAACAGGTTCTGCCGGTGCAGCACCTTGTTGTGCTTGAGGTTGTGCAAGAGGGCATTGGGCACCACCCCCGGCTCGGCCGTCAGGAAGATGGCGGTGCCATCCACCCGCGTGGGCGGCTCGATAAAGACCGCGTCCAGGAAGTCGCGCAGGCCCAGGGCATCGGCGCGCAAGGACTCGTTGATGAGGCGCCGGCCATCGTTCCAGGTGACCATGAGCAGGAAAATCGCGGCCCCGATCATGAGCGGGAACCAGCCACCATCGAACAGCTTGGCCATGTTCGAGGCCCAGAACGCAAAATCAACCGCAAAGAAAAAGCCGGTCGAGACCAGGCACAGCGCCAGCGGCAGTTTCCAGGCGTAGCGGATGACGAAAAAGGTCAGCACGGTGGTGATCAGCATGTCGGTGCACACCGCAATGCCGTAGGCGGCCGCCAGGTTGCTGGAGGACTTGAACAGCGCCACCGCCAGCACAATCGCCACGAACAGGCCCCAGTTGACGAAGGGCATGTAGATCTGGCCGGTATCGGTTTCGCTGGTGTGCTGCACCTGCAGGCGCGGCAAAAAGCCCAGCTGGATGACCTGCTTGGTGACGCTGAACGCCCCCGAGATCAGCGCCTGCGAGGCAATCACCGTGGCCATGGTGGCCAGGCCCACCAGCGGCAGCAGGGCCCAATCCGGCGCCATCAGGTAAAACGGGTTCTTGACCGCCTCGGGCTGGCTCAGCAGCAGCGCGCCCTGGCCAAAGTAGTTGAGCGTCAACGAGGGCATGACCACCGCAAACCAGGCCAGGCGGATCGGGCGCTTGCCAAAGTGGCCCATGTCGGCGTACAGGGCCTCGGCCCCGGTCACGCACAACACCACCGCGCCCAGGATCACAAAGGTGGTGCCCGGCTGCTCCCAGATAAAGCGCAGGGCGTGGTGGGGGCTGAGCGCCCACAAAATGTCGGGTTTGTTCACCAGCTGCACCACCCCCAGCAGGGCCAGCACCGCAAACCACACCAGGGTGATGGGACCAAAGAAGCGGCCAATGCCCGCGGTGCCGCGCTTTTGCACCATGAAGAGCACCAACAAGATCAGCAGGGTCAGCGGGATCACCGCGCGCTTGAAGGCGGGCGAGACCACCTCCAGGCCTTCCACCGCCGAGAGCACCGAAATGGCCGGCGTGATCACCCCATCGCCATAGAACAGGCAGGTGCCAAAAATGCCCACCATGAGCAGCACCTTGCGCAGCTGCGGCCGGTCCTTGACCGACTGCGAGGCCAGCGCCAGCATGGCCACTAGCCCCCCCTCGCCATGGTTGTCGGCGCGCAGCACCAGCACCACGTACTTGAGCGAGACGATGGTCGTCAGGGTCCAGAAAAAGATGGAGAGCAGGCCGTAGACATTGGCCTCGGTGAACGGCACATGGCCGGAACCGAAGACTTCCTTGACGGCATAGAGCACGCTGGTGCCGATGTCGCCGTAGACCACGCCAATGGCGCCAAGGGTCAGCGCGGCCAGAGAGGATTTGTTCGCAGACACAAAAAAAGCCGCCTGCCGGGCAGGCGATGAGACGCAATCACGCAATTTTGCGCCTGCCCCGAGCGACTGTCACGGCCACGGGCGACATTGTTGCAACGCAGCAACTGCCGCCGGTGCTTATTCGAAGTTCTCGGCCTCGGGGTCGGTGGCCTCGAGCTCGTAGCTGGCCGCCAGCATCGCCAGGCGGCCGATCACGCCGTACATGTAGAAGCGGTTGGGCACGCTGGCGCCCGGGCGCATGCCCGGCTGCGGCAATTGGGCGCTTTCCTCGAAGGCCAGGGGCGCAAAGCTGGCGCCCGGGGCGTTGAGGTTTTCGTCGATGCCGCGCTCGGCGTGCACCCGGTAAAAGCCCCCCACCACATAGCGGTCCATCATGTAGACCACCGGCTCGGCGACAGCGTCGTTGATGCGCTCGTGGGTCAGCACGCCTTCCTGGATGATCACATCGGAGACCACCTGGCCGTCCTTGATGACGTTCATCTTGTTGCGCGTCTTGCGGTTGAGGGCGTCGAGTTCGGCCACATCGCGCACCATCATGATGCCCATGCCGTAGGTGCCGTTGTCGGCCTTGACCACCACAAACGGCTTCTCGGTGATGCCGTATTCCTTGTACTTGCGGCGGATCTTGGTCAGGAGCGCATCGACATTGCTGCGCAGGCACTCCAGGCCCACGCCTTCGGCAAAGTTGACCTCGCCGCACTGGTTGAACATGGGGTTGATCAGCCAGGGATCGATGCCCAGCAGCTTGCCAAAGCGCTTGGTGACCTCTTCGTAGCTCTGGAAGTGCTTGCTCTTGCGGCGCACGCTCCAGCCCGCATGCAGGGGCGGCAGCAGGTATTGCTCGTGCAGGTCCTCGAGGATGCCGGGGGTGCCGGCCGAGAGGTCGTGGTTGAGCAAGATGGTGCAGGGGTCAAAGTCCTTGAGGCCCAGGCGGCGCGGGGTGCGCACCACCGGCTCGAGCACCAGGGTCTCGCCATCGGGCAGGGTGATCGGGGTCGGGGCATTGATCTCGGGGTTGATCGAGCCAATGCGCACATTCAGCCCGGCCATGTGGAAGATGCGCTGGAGCTGGCGCACATTGCTCAGGTAGAAGGTGTTGCGGGTGTGGTTCTCGGGAATGATCAAGAGGTTGCGCGCCTCGGGGCAGATCTTCTCGATGGCCGCCTGCGCCGCCTGCACCGCCAGCGGCAGCATCTGCGTGGTCAGGTTGTTCCAGCCCCCCGGGAACAGGTTGGTGTCGACCGGCGCGAGCTTGAAGCCCGCGTTGCGGATGTCCACCGAGGAATAAATGGGGGGCGTGTGCTCCATCCACTCCAGGCGGAACCAGCGCTCGATGGCGGGCATCGAGTCGAGGATGCGCTGTTCGAGTTCGTTGATCGGGCCGGTCAGGGCCGTGACGAGATGAGGAACCATGGGGTTTTGTCCGTTGCGGCTGGGGTCACTGGCGAATATCGCCATCGCCCAGCACGATGTATTTGAGCGAGGTCAGGCCCTCGACCCCAACCGGGCCGCGGGCGTGGAATTTGTCGGTCGAGATGCCGATCTCTGCGCCCAGCCCGTACTCAAAGCCGTCGGCAAAGCGGGTGCTGGCATTGACCATCACACTGGCCGAATCCACCTCGCGCAAAAAACGCTGGGCATGCGGGTGGTCCAGGGTCAGGATGGCGTCGGTGTGGTGGCTGGAATAGTGGTTGATGTGCGCGATCGCCTCGTCCAGGCCGTCGACCACCTTGATGCTGATGATGGGGGCCAGGTACTCGGCCGACCAGTCGGCCTCGGTCGCCGCCTGCAGGTCGGCTCCGGGCACGGGGCGCAGCAGGGCCAGGGCCTCGGGGCAGGCGCGCATCTGCACGCCCTTGGCCGCGTAGACGGCGCCGATGCGCGGCAAAAAGTCAGCGGCCACGGGGCGCGCCACCAGCAGGCTTTCGGTGGCATTGCAGGGGCTGTACTTCTGCGTCTTGGCGTTGTCGGCCACCTTGACCGCCATGTCCAGATCGCAGGGCGCGTCGACATAGGTGTGGCAGTTGCCATCGAGGTGCTTGATCACCGGCACCTTGGCCTCGGCGCTGATGCGCTCGATCAGGCCCTTGCCGCCGCGCGGGATGATGACGTCCACATGCTCGGGCATGGCAATCAACTGGCCCACCGCGGCGCGGTCGGTGGTGGGCACCAGCTGCACCGCCTGCGCGGGCAGGCCGCTGTCCTGCAGGGCTTGCTGCACCAGCCGGGCCAGCGCCTTGTTGGACTCGATGGCCTCGGAGCCGCCGCGCAGGATGCAGGCGTTGCCGCTCTTGATCGACAGGCTGGCGGCCTCGATCGTGACATTGGGCCGGCTCTCGAAAATCATGCCGAACACCCCAATGGGCACGCGCATCTGGCCCACGCGGATGCCGCTGGGCTGCTGGCGCATGCCAACCACCTCACCGATCACATCGGCCATGGCGGCCAGCTGCTCACAGCCCTGGGCGCAGGTCTCGATGACCTTGGGGGTCAGGCGCAGGCGATCGACCATGGGCGCGGCCAGGCCCGCGGCCTCGGCTCGTGCCAGATCGCGCGCATTGTCCTGTTGCAAGGCGTCCTGCTGCTCGCGCAGCAAGTGCGCAAGGCGACGCAGCGCCTGTGCCTTGACGGCCGCAGAGGCACGCGCCATGTGTGCCGAGGCCTGGCGGGCCTGCAGCCCCAGGGTCTGCATCAGTTCGGCGGTGTTCAGAGCGTTCATGGGCCCATTTTCGCAGATCGGCCCGCCCCCTGCCGCAAAGCCCTTGGCGGGGCCTCAGCGCCGCATCCGGCGCCGGGTGCTGCGGGCGTCAACGGCGGGGGCGGCAGGCCTGGGCCACACGCAGCGCCAGGCGCAGCAGGGCCGACCAGTTCTCGTGCGGCCAGTCGGGGCGCTTGAGGCCTTTGACGATGCCGTCGACGCGATGCGCGTCTTGCAGCAGGTCTTGCAGGCGGGCGGCCGACAACTGCGGCAGCACGCGCTCAAAGAGCTTCTCGCGCACACCCCAGACGCGCTGCTCGCGCAGGGCCATGGGCAGGGGCCGGCCCTCGTCGACGGCCGTGCGCACCCGTGCCAGGGCGCGGATGTCCTCGGCCAGGGTGTAGTGCACCAGCACCTCGGCCTCGCCCTCGGCCTGCAGGCCGTCGATCATGCGCTGCACGCGCGCGATCTGACCGCCCAGCACGGCCTCCGAGAGCTTGAACACGTCGTAGCGGGCCACGTTGAGCACGGCCGACTCGACCTGCGCAAAATCCAGCTCCCCCGGTGGGTACAGCAGGCCCAGCTTGCTGATCTCCTGATGCGCCGCCAGCAGATTGCCCTCCACCCGGTCAGCAAAAAACTGCAAGGTGCGCAGGCCCTCATCGCCCTCGCGCACGCGCTGGCCCTGGGCCTGCAGGCGCTGCGCAATCCAGGTGGGCAGCGCCTGGCGCGACATCTCCTCGATGGCCACGGTGACGCCGCACTGCTCCAGCGCGCCAAACCAGGCGCCCTTGCGCGTGGCCGCATCCAGGCGCGGCAGCAGCACCAGGGTCAGCACCTCGTCCTGGCCTTCGCTGGCCTGGGCCAGCTGCTGCAAGGCGGCGCTGCCCTCCTTGCCCGGCTTGCCCGAGGGGATGCGGATCTCGACGATCTGGCGCTCGGCAAACAGGCTCATCGAGCCGGCACCGGCGAGCACCTCGCCCCAATCGAAATGCGCGCCCTGCACGGTGTGGACATGGCGCTCGGAGTGGCCGAGTTCGCGCGCGCGGGCCCGTATCGCGTCGGCGGCCTCCTGCAGCTGCAAGGGCTCGTCGCCGTGCAAGGTGTAGAGCGGGCGCAGGCCTTTTTGCAGATGCGCCGCGAGCTGGGGCAGGGCCAGTTGCATGGCAGGCCTCAGGGCCGCGCGGTGGCGGGCATCTTCAGGCGCGAGAGACGGCGCATGATTTGCTGCACCAGCTCGTTTTCCATGTCGGTGTAGAGCATGGCCTGCTCGATGTCCTTGGACAGTGCCGCCGATTCGGTGAAGGACAGGTCGCGTTGCTGCTCAAGACGCACCGGCTCGATCAGCACCAGGCCAGCGGGGGTGAGCACCTGCACCGTCACCTCGGCGCGCAGCTGCAGCTCGCGCACCTGTCCGGCCGGGGTCATGCCCACCACCACCTGGCGCCGCACCTCGTCCTTGAGCTGCAGCACGATGTCGGCCTGCGCGGCCTGTTCGCTGCGCTCGAACACCTGCAGGCCCGCGCCCAGCAGCTGCCGCCGCATCGACACGCCCAGGTTCGAGCGCGCGGCCATGTCGGCGTACACGGTCTTGAACGCCAGATCAGCGCGCTGGCGCAGCGCAAAGCCGCAGCCCCCCAGCCCCAGGGCGCTGCCCAGGGCCAGGCCCAGCCAGCGGCGACGGGTGGGGGCGGGTGTCGGCATCACGGGCTCAGACCACCACGTTGACCAGACGGCCTGGCACCACAATGACCTTGCGCACCGGCGCGCCGTTGGCGGCCTTGGCAAAGGCCTCGCTGGCCAGCGCCGCGGCCTCGATCGTGGCCTTGTCGGCCTGCGCCGACACGCGCACCGCGCCGCGCAGCTTGCCGTTGACCTGCAGCACCAGCTCGATCTCGTCCTGCACCAAGGCGCCCTCATCCACCTCGGGCCAGGGCGCGTCCAGCAGCGAGCCATGGTGGGCGGCAAAACCAAGCTCGGCCCACAGCGACTCGGTGATGTGCGGGCAGGCCGGGTAGAGCGCACGCAAGAGCAGCGAGGTGCCCTCGGTCAGCACGGCCTGGTCGCCGCTGCTGCCATCGCTCTTGAAATCATCGAGCGCGTTGAGCAGCTTCATGCAGCCCGAGACCACGGTGTTGTACTGCATGCGCTCGTAGTCGTAGCTCACCTGCTTGAGCACCAGGTGCAAGTCGCGGCGCAAGGCCTTGGCTTCGGCGCGCAGCGGGGCACTGCTCAGGTCGCTGGCGGTGGCCGCCTGCAGGGTGCTGTGGTGCTTGTGGGCAAAGTTCCAGACCCGGCGCAAGAAGCGGTAGCTGCCCTCGACCGCCGCGTCGTTCCACTCCAGCGTGGCCTCGGGCGGGGCGGTGAACATGGTGTACAGGCGCGCGGTGTCGGCGCCGTACTTTTCGATCAGGTCCTGGGGATCGACGCCGTTGTTCTTGGACTTGGACATGGTGCCCACGCCCTCGTAGTCGATCGCCGTGCCCACGGGCAGATCGCCCACCGGGTTCTTCAGGCGCGCGCCCACAATCTTGCCGCCCTCATCGAGCACATGCTCGACATCATGCGGCCAGAAGTACTCCTTGGCACCCTTGTCGGTGCGGCGCGAGTAGATGTGGTTGAGCACCATGCCCTGCGTGAGCAGGCGGGTGAAGGGCTCGTCGACCTTGACCAGGCCCAGGTCGCGCATGACCTTGGTCCAAAAGCGCGCATAGAGCAGGTGCAGGATGGCGTGCTCGATGCCGCCAATGTACTGGTCCATCGGCATCCAGTAATCGGTGCCCTCGGCCACCATGCGCTCGCTGTTGCGCGGGTCGCAATAGCGCATGAAGTACCAGGACGAGTCGACAAAGGTGTCCATGGTGTCGGTCTCGCGCCGTGCCGCCTTGCCGCACACGGGGCAGGTCACGCCGGCATGAAAGCCCTCGTGCTTGTTCAGCGGGTTGCCCGAGCCATCGGGCACGCAGTCCTCGGGCAGCACCACCGGCAGGTCCTGCTCGGGCACCGGCACCGCGCCGTGTTCGTCGCAATGGATGATCGGGATCGGGGTGCCCCAGTAGCGCTGGCGGCTGATGCCCCAGTCGCGCAGGCGCCAGGTGGTTTTCTTCTCGCCCAGGCCTTGCGCGGCCAGCAACTCGGCCACCTTGTCGACCGCGGCCTTGAAGCCCAGCCCATCGAGCACGCCCGAGTTCAGGCACTGGCCCGAGAGCTTGTCGGCATAGGACTCGCGCCACTGGGTGTCGTCGTAGGCACCGTCGGCCACGCTGACCACCTGGCGGATGGCCAGGCCGTATTTGCGCGCAAAGGCAAAGTCGCGCTCGTCGTGCGCCGGCACGCCCATGACGGCGCCGTCGCCATAGCTCATGAGCACATAGTTGCCCACCCACACCTCCACGGGTTCGCCCGTCAGCGGGTGCGTGACCTGCAGGCCCGTGGGCATGCCCTCTTTTTCCTTGAGCGCCAGTTCGGCCTCGGTGGTGCCGCCCTTTTTGCATTCTTCGATGAAGGCGGCCAGGGCGGGGTTGCCAGCGGCCGCATGGCTGGCCAAGGGATGCTCCGGGGCCACCGCCACAAAGGTCACGCCCATGATGGTGTCGGCACGGGTGGTGAAGACGTGCATGCGGCCATCGCCAATCAAGGCCCCGTCGCTGCCACGGATCTGGTGCGGGAAGGCAAAGCGCACGCCCTCGCTGCGGCCGATCCAGTTCTCCTGCATCAGGCGCACCTTGTCGGGCCAGCCCGTGAGCGAGGCCTTGGGGTTGTCGATCTGCACATGGTCGAGCAACTCCTGGGCATAGCGCGTGATGTCGAGGTAGTAGCCCGGGATCTCGCGCTTTTCCACCAGCGCACCGGTGCGCCAGCCGCGCCCGTCGATCACCTGCTCGTTGGCCAGCACGGTCTGGTCGACCGGGTCCCAGTTCACGACCTGGGTCTTGCGGTAGGCAATGCCTTGCTCCAGCATCTTCAGGAACAACCACTGGTTCCAGCGGTAGTAGTCGGGCGAGCAGGTGGCCACCTCGCGCGACCAGTCGATGGCCAGACCCATCGCCTGCATCTGCTTTTTCATGTAGGCGATGTTGTCGTAGGTCCACTTGGCCGGCGGCACCTGGTTCTTGATTGCCGCGTTCTCGGCCGGCAGGCCAAAGGCGTCCCAGCCCATGGGCATCAGCACGTTGTGCCCGCGCATGCGCAGCTGGCGGGTCAGCATGTCGTTGATGGTGTAGTTGCGCACATGGCCCATGTGCAGCTTGCCGCTCGGGTAGGGCAGCATGGAGCAGGCGTAGAACTTGGGCTTGCTGGCGTCCTCGGTCACCCGGTAGGCGTCCCGGGCGCGCCAGGCGGCCTGAATCGCCGCTTCGATCTCGGTGGGAGCGTATTTGTCTTGCATGATGGGGCAATTGTAGGGGGCGGCCGGGGGGCCTGGTCGCCACGCCCCGCATGGCCCCGGCCCAGGCCCGAGGGCGGGTTCAGCGGCCTGGGGCGGCCGGGGGCTGGGCGACAAAGCCGATGCGCGACAGCCCCACCTGCTGCGCCAGCCCCACCAGGGCCAGCACTTGCCCATAGGGCACGGCCGCATCGGCGCGCAGCAGGAGTTCGGTGTCGGGCTGCAGGCGCGCCTGCTCGGCCAGGCGCGCGGCCAGGGCCTCGGCGGGCACCGCCAGGTCGTCCAGATACACCTGACCCCGCGCATCGATCACCACCCGCAAGGCCACACCCGCGCTCGTGGCAGGGGCGCTGGGCGCGCTCGGCAGGTCCAGGCGGATGGCGCTGGTCAGCAGCGGGGCGGTGAGCATGAAGATCACCAGCAACACCAGCATCACGTCCACCAGCGGGGTGACGTTGATCTCGGCCATGGGGGTGGCACTGTCGCGGCGGGAGAGGCGCCCAAACGCCATGCTCAGGACCCGGTGTGCAAGGCGCGCAGGTCGTGCGCCAGGCCTTCGAAGGTGGCCTCGAGCTCCGACAGCCAGCGCCCCATGAGGTTGTAGGCCAGCACCGCCGGAATGGCCACGGCCAGCCCGGCGGCGGTCATGACCAGGGCCTCGCCCACCGGGCCGGCAATGCGCTCGAGGCTGATCTGGCCCGCCTCGGCCATGCCCAGCATGGCGTGGTAGATGCCCCAGACGGTGCCCAGCAAGCCCACAAACGGGGCAATCGCACCGGTGGTGGCCAGCCACACCTGGCCGGCCTGCAGGCCTTGCATCACGGCCTGCAGGGCGTCGCGCAGCTGGCGGGTGAGTTGGTCGTGCGCGCTGGCCTGCGCGGCCAGGGTGCCGGCGGGGGCGGGCACGGCGGCTTGCCACAGCGCCTGCACACAGCCATCGCGCTCCAGGGCGGCCAGTTGCGCCGGCAGCTGGGCCGGGTCGCGCGCCTGCCAAAGCGCCGCCACGGCGCGCGGCGCATCCTGACGCACCCGCCGCAGCAGGCGCCACTTGTGCACGATCAGCGCCCAGCTGGCCACCGACATGAGCAGCAACAACACGGCCAGCACGCGGCTGATCGCGTCGGCTTGCTCGAGGTAGCTGGCCAGGCCCATGGCGTGTGCCGCATCAGGCCTCGTTCAGGCCCAGCACGTCGAACATGTCGAACAGGCCGCGCGGCTGGCCCGCCAGGTATCGCACCGCGCGCAGGCTGCCCTGGGCGTAGGTGGAGCGGCTGGCCGATTTGTGCGTGATCTCGATGCGCTCGCCGGTGCCGGCGAACAGCACAGTGTGGTCGCCCACGATGTCGCCGCCGCGAATGGTGGAGAAGCCGATGGTCGAGGGGTCGCGCTCGCCGGTGTGGCCATAGCGCTCGTAGACCGCGCAGTCCTTGAGGTCGCGCCCGATGGCCTGGGCAATCACCTCGCCCATTTTCAAGGCAGTGCCCGAGGGGGCGTCGACCTTGTGGCGGTGGTGCGCCTCGATGATCTCGATGTCGTAGCCGGTGGCCAGCGCACGCGCGGCCATCTCAAGGAGCTTGAGCGTGACGTTGACGCCCACGCTCATGTTGGGGGCAAACACGATCGCGATGTCGCGCGCGATCTCGGCCATCTCGGCTTTTTGCGCATCGGTGAACCCGGTGGTGCCAATCACCGCCTTGACGCCCAGCTCGCGGCAAGCGCGCAAATGCGCCATGGTGCCCTCGGGGCGGGTGAAGTCAATCAGCACATCGCTGCCCGACAGCCCGGCCCGCAGGTCGGCGACCACGGGCACGCCACAGGGGCGGCCCATCCAGGCGGCAGCGTCCTGGCCGATGGCCGGGCTGCTGGCGATGTCCAGGGCGCCGCTCAAGCGGCAATCGGCGCTGGCCAGCACGGCCTCGATCAGCATGTGGCCCATGCGGCCAGTGGCGCCCGCAATGGCAACGCGTTGGGTGGAATCGTTCATGGCTCAGGCAGGTTTTAGCGATTGGGGGACGGGGTCGGCTCAAGGGGCGGATAGGTCGCCGGCAGCGGCGCCGGGGCCGGCTTGGCGGGCTCGACAGCGGGTTTGGACGGGGTTTGCGCCGCCAGCTTGTCGAGCTGCTCGGGCGTGGCCTGCAAGATGGGCTGTTTGCCCGAGGGCTTGCGGCTGTTGTCGATGCGGGCCACAAACTCGCTCTCGCTGGGCAGCTCGTCGCCTTCGGCGCGCATCAGCATGTCGTTCTGGAACACCAAGGTCAAGCGGTAGGACTGCTTGGGCTGGCCGCGCCGCTGCAAGGTGAAGGCATAGTCCCAGCGCTGGTCGTGAAAGAGGCTGGTGGCCAGCGGCGCGCCCATCAGGTCACGCACCTCGGCGCGCGTCATGCCGGGGCGCAGTTGTTCGCGTTGCTCGCGGGTGATCACATTGCCCTGGACAACCTCGGGCACGTAGATCAGCTCAACCGGCGCCTTGGCGGCACTGCTGAGGCGCTCAGGAACAAATTTCTTGACCGTCGAACAACCGCCCAACAGGGCCAGGCTCAACAGGGTCAGGGGCAAGGCGGCAGACAAACGCATGGCACAGGGCTTCCATGGACGACAGAATCGGCCCATTGTAGCGGCCGACATGGCGCCTCAGCCCTGCATGGCGCGGCGCTGTCGCTCGGCGAATTCCTCGTAGGTGTGGATGCCGCGCATCTGCAAAATCGTGTTGCGCACCGCCGCCTCCACCAGCACCGCCAGGTTGCGGCCGGCCACCACCGAGATCACGGTTTTGCGCACGGGAATGCCCAGCACGTTCTGCATCAAGGGCTCGGTGGGCAGGCGCTCATAGTCGCGCTCCAGCGTCTCGGCCCGCACCAGGTGCACGATCAGGTGCAGGCGCATTTTGGGGCGCACCGCCGTCTCGCCAAAAATGGTGCGGATGTCCAGCAGGCCGATGCCCCGTACCTCGAGCAGGTTCTGCAGGAGTTCGGGGCTGCGCCCCTCGATGGTGGTCTGGTTGATGCGGTACAGGTCCACCGCGTCGTCGGCCACCAGGCCGTTGCCGCGCGAGATCAGCTCCAGCCCCAGCTCGCTCTTGCCCAGGCCCGACTCGCCGGTGATCAGCACGCCCAGGCCCAGGATGTCCATGAACACCCCGTGCATGGTCAGCCGGTCGGCAAAGTGCTTCGAGAGGTAGGCACGCAGCACATCGATCACAAAAGCGGCCGATTCCTGGGTCGAGAACAGGGGAATCTGGGCGCGCTCGCACATCGACAGCAGGCCCTCGGGCGCGGTCTGTGCGTCGGCCAGCACCAGCACCGGCGGCTCCAGGGTCACGATGCGGGCGATCCGGCGCGCGCAGTCGTCGGGCGAGGCGTTGGTGAGGTAGGCCACCTCGCGCTCGCCCAGAATCTGCACCCGGTAGGGATGGATGTAGTTCAGATACCCCACCAGGTCGGCACCCGAGCGAGCCTGGCGCACCGCCACCTCGTCAAAACGGCGCTCGGAGGCACCCAAACCAGCCAACCACTGCCACTGCAGCTTGCCCCGATGGTCCTCAAACAGGACATCGGCGCTGATGACGGACGGTTTCATGAACGGTTGGGGGGCGTCAGGCGGCCTGGGCCGAGCGCCACTGGTCGATCAGTTGGTGCAGCACCGCTTGCGAGGGGCTCTGGCGCATGCGCTCGCGCAGGCCGGCATCACTGAGTAATTCGGCAATCTCGGACAGGATTTCCAGGTGTTTTTGCGTGGCCGCCTCGGGCACCAGCAGAAAAATCAGCAGGTTGACGGGCTGCTCGTCGGGCGCGTCAAAACCAATGGGCTGGGCCAGCAGGAACACCGCGGCCAGCGGGGATTTGAGGCCTTTGATGCGACCATGCGGAATCGCCACGCCGTGCCCCAGACCGGTCGATCCCAGGCGCTCGCGCGCAAACAGGCTGTCGGTGACCAGCGCGCGCGACAAGCCGTGCTGGCTCTCAAACAGGAGGCCCGCTTCTTCAAAAGCGCGTTTCTTGCTGGTGGCTTCAAGCCCCACAAGCACCTGGGTCGCGGGCAGGATGGATGAAAGACGGTTCATGGCGAAGGCGGATTATGCACCTGTCGCCCACCGAAGGGGTCAGGCAGCGGATTGACCGGGGCTTTGCCCCCTCTCCCCCAGGACATGGCGGGTCAGGTCGGCAAAGCCGGCCTCGTAGACGCCGCTGGCCACCCGCTCGGCCAGGGCCTGGGCCAGGCCCGGTGGGGCCTCGAAGGTGCAGGACCAGTGCCAAAAAGTGTGCCGCACATCGGTGATGGGCTTGAGCCGGACCGTGGCCACATAGCGCCAAAGGGGCAGGCTGGCCTCGACAATCGTGTAGGTGCTGCGCCAGCCATGGTCCGACAGCCCCAGCAATTGCTCGCGCACGCGGTGGCCATCGGCCAGGGCAAAACGGCGCACACAGCCCACCTGGTCGGGCGCGAGCCCCTCCTCGATCAGGCTGTGGGCCACGGCGCGGTGCCAGCGCGCGTGGCGGTTGAAGTCGCGCAGCACCGCCCACACCGTGTCGATGGGCGCGGGCACGGTGCAGGAGCGAACGATGCGCTGCAGGCCCATCAACGCCCCCCGGCAAAGCGCTGCTTGAGCGCGTCAAGCCCCCGCTGGAACACGCCCTGCGCGATGTGCTGGGCAAGTTCCGCCTCGCGCTCGGGCGCGCAGTCAAACTCGGCACGCCACTCCACAAACGACCGGTTGCCGTCGGTGATGGGCGTGAGCGAGAGGGTCGCCACGTATTGCGACACCCCCATCGGGCTTTGCAAGATGCTGTAGGTGACGCGGCAATCAAAGTCCGACAGGCCCAGGAGCTGCTCGCGGATGACGCCGCCGTCGTGCAAGCGGAACTGGCGCACACAGCCCACGCGGTCGGCGGCCTGCTGCTGCTCGATGCGGCTCTCGGCGATCAAGGGATGCCAGCGCGGCAAGCCATTGAAGTCGCGCAAGAGGGGCCAGACCGCATCCGCCGGGGCGGGGATCACGCTCGAGACATACACCTGGATCACGGGCGCTCCTCGGGAGAGGCCGCAGCGCTCGGCACCAGCGCCTGCACATCGGCGCCGTGCAGGCCCAGCTCACGCAAGAGCTGGTCCACCAGCGGCGCCTGGGCGCGAAAGCGCAGGGCCGAATTGACCACCGCGTCCGAAAAGCCGGCGGGCCCGGCCGACTCGCCACCAGCATGGCCGCCCCCCGCATGCCCCCCGCCGGTGAGGCCCTCGACATGCAGGATCTTGATGCCCTCGATGCGCTCGAGTGGCCGCACCGACTCGCGGATGATGGCCTCGGCCTTCTCCACCAGGCGCAGGCGCAAGGCGGCAGCGCGCGCATCGTTGGACAAGGCGTTGTGCGCCTCGTTCATGCGCAGCAAGGCCTCGGCCTCGACCTCGGCGCGCAGGCGCTGCGCCATCACCCGGATGTTCTCGGCATCGGCCTCGGCCTGGGCCTGCGCGCGCAAGGCCAGGCCCCGGCTGGTGCTGGCGGTCTGCTCGGCCTCGGCGGTCTGCACCAGGCGCAGGGTCTCGCGCTCGATGTCCTGCTCGGTCGCGATGCGTTCGATTTCCTTGCGCCGCAACGCCATCTCGACCTCGCGCGCGGTCACCACCTTTTCTTCGGCCGCCACCGCCAGGGCTCGCGCGGCATCGGCCTGCGCCTGCGCCTCGATCTGCGCCTGGCTTTGCAAGGCGATGGCCGCCTCGCTTTGCTGCTGGGCCAGGGCCAGCAGCTTGCGCCGCTCGATCTCGACGGCCTGCAGGTGCTGCTCTTTGCGCAAGCGCTCCTCGGCCACCGTCTGGTCGGCCTGAATGCGGGCGCTGTCGATCGACTGGCGCGCCAGGATCTGGGCGCTTTCGGCCTCGCGCTCGCGCTGCGCCCGCTCGCTGCTCAGCTGGGCCTGCTGGCGCGCACGGGCCAGCTCGACGTCCTGGTGCTGTTCGATGCGGGCAAACTCGCTTTCCTTGTCGATTTGCAGCGACAGCTTCTCGGCCTCGAGATTTTTGTTGCGGATGGCGATCAGCGTGTCCTGCTCCACATCGTTGCGCTGCTTCTTGCGCTGCTCGATCTGTTCGGTCAGCCGGGTCAGGCCCTCGGCGTCAAAGGCATTGCTCGGGTTGAAGTACTCCAGACTGGTCTGGTCGAGCTGGGTGAGCGAGGCCGCTTCGAGCTCGAGCCCGTTTTGCTTGAGGTCCTCGGCCACCGCCTCGCGCACGCGCCGCACATAGGCGCCGCGTTTTTCGTGCAACTCCTCCATCGTCATGTCGGCCGCTGCGGTGCGCAGGGCATCGATGAACTTGCCCTCGATGAGCTCCTTGAGCCGCTCGGGCTCCAGCGTGCGCAAACCCAGGGTCTGCGCGGCCGACGCCACCGACGGCGCATCGGCCGCCACGCGCACATAGAACTCGGCGATCACGTCAACGCGCATGCGGTCTTTGGTGATGAGGGATTTGTCCCGCCCCCGCGCCACCTCCAGGCGCAAGGTGTTCATGTTGACCGGGATCACATCGTGCAGGATGGGCAGCACCAGTGCTCCGCCGCCCACCACCACCTTCTCGCCACCCAGCCCGGTGCGCACAAAGGCGCGCTCCTTGCTGCTGCGCAGGTACAGGTGGTGCAAGAGCCAGATCACCAGGGCCACCACCACCGCGATGACCAGCAAGGCCAGCAGGAATTCCCCAAATTGAGCACCCGTCATGACCGATCTCCTTTTTCGTCGTGATGGACAAACCGGCGGGCCGTGCTGCCCGCCTCCATGGCCACAAAGTCGCGGGTGGCCGCCGTCAAGGCCTGTTCGCTGGGCAAACGCTCGAGCGAACTGGCGCCGTAAAAACCGTGCAGGTGCGGGCACTGACCCAGGATCCACTGCGCGTCCTGCACCGTGGCAATGGGCCCGCCGTGGCAGAGCAGCAGCACCTCGGGGTTGACGCGCAAGGCCGCCTCACCCCATGCCTGCAGCGGCCCCACGCAATCGGCGAGGGCCGGTGCGCCCTGCGCCCCGATCGCGCCGCCCGTGGTCAGGCCCAGGTGGCAGACCACCAGGTCCGCGCCAGCCCGGGCCATGTCGGCCGCCTCATCGGCCGAGAACACATAGGGGGTGGTCAGCAGGTCCAGGGCATGCGCATGGGCCACCAGATCCACCTCGTGCCCATAGCCCATGCCAGTGGCCTCGAGCTCGGCGCGAAAACGCCCGTCGATCAGGCCCACGGAAGGGAAGTTCTGCACCCCCGAAAAGCCCAGGTCTTGCAGGCGGCGCAACAGGTCATCGCGCAGCATGAAGGGATCGGTGGCGTTCACCCCGGCCAGCACCGGGGTGTGGCGCACCACCGGCAACACCTCGCGCGCCATGTCGCACACGATCTCGTTGGCGTTGCCATAGGCCAGGTAACCGGCCAGCGAGCCGCGCCCGGCCATGCGGTAGCGCCCGGAGTTGTAGATCACGATCAGGTCGATGCCACCGGCCTCCTCGCACTTGGCCGAGAGGCCGGTGCCAGCCCCGCCTCCGACAATGGCGCGGCCGCGCGCCACCTTGGCGCGCAGGGCTTGCAAGATGGTGGTGCGGGCAATGCGGGGCATGGGGTCCTCAGTGGGGCGCGGCCTCGGGGGCAATCTCGTGCCAGGCCGCCACCAGCGCCTGGGCAAAGGCCTCGTCGTTGATGTGCAGGGGCAGCACCTGCAACTGGTGCTGGGCGCTGGGCGAGAAGTGCTGGCGCAGCGCGTCGATGAAGGCGCCGTCGGCCTGAGGGTCGTGAAAGGGCTGGCCCTCGCGGTCGATGGCCGAAAACCCGAGGGCCGGCACCAGAAAGCGCACCGGCCCGGCCATGGCATTGAGCTTGTGGGCCAGGTACTCGCCGATGCGCTGGCACTCCTGGGCATTGGTGCGCATCAGGGTCACGTGCGGGTTGTGGTGGTACAGCCGGCGCTGCCGCACCGATGCGGGCAGCTGATCGGGTGGCCCAAAATTGACCATGTCGAGGGCGCCAGCTGCGCCCACATAGGGCAGGGGCTCGCGGGCCCACACATCGAGCCGCTGCGGGCCCGCCGACAGCGTGCCGCCGCAGAGCTCGTCGGCGATCTCGGTGGTGGTGATGTCGATGGCGCCGCACAGCTGATGGCCGCTGGCCAGTTTTTCCATGGACTGGCCACCGGTGCCGGTGGCATGAAAGACCAGGCACTCGTACTGCGCCTGCAACTGCCGCGTCACCGCCTGCACGCAGGGCGTGGTGACGCCAAACATGGTCAGGCCCAGGGCCGGCTTGTGGGGACCCAGCGGGCGGCGCGCATGGCGCACCATGCCGGCCATGGCGTGCGCCGCGTTCGACAACACCTGCTCGCTGATGTGGTGCAGGCCCTGCACATCGGTGACGGCGTACATCAGGCACACATCGCTGGCGCCCACATAGTGGCGCACATCGCCCGAGGCCATGGTCGAGACCAGCAGCTTGGGGCGCCCCACCGGCAAGGCGCGCATGCCGGCGCTGACCAGGGCGCTGCCGCCCGACCCCGCGGCCGAGAGCACACCCGCCACGTCGCGCTGGCCCTGCACGTAGCGCTCGAAGGCGTGGGCCATGGCCGCCACCGCGCGCCCACGGTCTTGCACAAAGACCGCCGCTTCGCCCTCGGGGTGGCAGCGCGCCACCTCGCGCGGGTGCACCATGGCCGGTGAGGGGCGACCGCTGGTCGACAGGTCCACCGTGCGGGTGCGCACGCCCAGGCGCTCGAGGCAATCGCGCAGAAACATCAGCTCCTGCGCCTTGGTGTCAAAGGTGCCGGCCACCCACACCGCGGGCCCGCCCGCCAGCGCAGAAGACGCCAGCGCAGTAGACGCCTGCAAAGTAGGGGCCACGGCACTGGGCGCGGGCTCGCCTGGGTGGCGCGACGCGGCGGGGCGCGCCAGGCCTGGCGACAGGGGCGGGTTGCGGTCGGGATGCTGGCGCTGCACGCGCAGGCGCGGCGCCGGGTCCACCGCCGGCGCCGAAGCGGCGGGATCGGTCTCGGCCTCTGGGCCGGCGCGCAGGCCCAGCAGGCGCTCCTGCAAGGCCTTGTCGTGCGCCAGCTGCGCCACCGGCATGTCCGGCTGCAGGCGCCCGTTGACCATCACCGCAATGCGGTCGGCGGTGGCGGTGGCCACCGCCAGGTTCTGCTCGATCAGCAAGATGGCCAGGTGGTCTTGCTCGGCCAGTTGGCGCAGGGCCGCCTGCACCTGCGCCACGATGACCGGGGCCAGGCCCTCGGTGGGCTCGTCCATCACCAGCACCCGGGGCTGCAGCAGCAGCGCACGGCCAATCGCCAGCATTTGCTGCTCGCCCCCCGAGAGCTGGCTGCCGCCGTGGTGGCGTCGTTCGGCCAGGCGCGGAAACAGCGCGTACACCCGGTCAACGGCCGAGCGCTGTGGGGCCACCAGGCGCAGGGTCTCCTCGACACTGAGCGTGGGCCACATGCGCCGCCCCTGCGGGACATAGGCCATGCCCAGCTGCGTGATGGCATGCGGGGCCAGGCCGAGGATCTCGCGCCCACCCAGGCGCACGCGGCCCTGCGCAGGCACCAGGCCGGTCAAGGCCTTGCACAAGGTGGTCTTGCCCATGCCGTTGCGGCCCACCACCCCCAGCACCCCTTCGCTGAGTGAGAACGACACGCCCTGCAAGGCATGCGCCTTGCCGTAAAAGACCTGCAGGTCCTCGACCTCCAGCAGCGCCGGGGCGGTGGGCGATTTCATGCGTGGGTTCCTCCCATGTACATGGCCTGGACCCGGGGGTCCTGCTCGATCTGGGCCGGTGTGCCGGTGGTCAGGACGCGGCCGTTGTGCATGACCGTGACCCGGTCGACCACGCGCAGGGCGATTTCGAGGTCGTGCTCGATGAGCACAAAACCCATGTGCGCAGGCAAGCCGCGCAAGAGGGCCACCAGCTCCTGGCGCTCGACCGGCGAGAGGCCGGCGGCTGGCTCGTCCAGCAGGATCAGGCGCGGCGCCCCGGCCAGGGCCATGGCAATCTCGAGCTGGCGCTGCTGGCCATGGGCCAGGTTGGCCACCCGCTCATCGGCCAGGGCCTGCAGGCGGCCGCGCACGAGCAAGGCCTCGGTGGCCTGGTGGCTGGTGTGGCGCCATGCGGGTTGCCAGACCTGCATGCGGCCCGGCATGACCCCTCGCACGGCCATGAAGAGGTTGTCGCGCACGCTCAGGTCGCGCAGCAACAAGGAGGACTGGTAGGTGCGGCGCAAGCCCTTGCGGATGCGCTGGTGCGTGGGCAGCGCGGTGATGTCCTCGCCAAAAAACAGGATGCGCCCGCTGCTGGGCGCCACATCGCCGCTGATCAGGTTGAACAGGCTGGTCTTGCCGGCCCCGTTGGCGCCCAGGATGGCGCGCCGCTCGGCCACCGCCACCGTCAGGCTCACCTGGTCGACGGCGCGCAGGGCGCCAAAGGTGCACGTCAGCGCCTCCAGAACCAGTGCATCCGAGGACATGGCCGGCAGCGCGGCGCTGCTGGCCATGTCGGACGGCAGCGCGTGCTGCGCAACCATGCGGCGCTCCTCTGCCTTACTTGCGGCAATCGGGCACGTCGCGCGTGCCCAGGCCCATCTTCTTGAAGTCCGCTTCGGGCAGGCCCAGCGTCTGCGTGATGTTGGGCACGCTGCGGACCACCTTGTTGTACATCGAGCCATCGGGGGCCTTGGCCACTTCGGTGATGTAGGTGGTGCCCACGCCGTTGCGGTTGGCATCGATCATGATCTGGCCGGCCGGGCCATTGAAGCGGGTTTTCTGCAAGGCCTCGCGGTAGGCGCGCTGATTGCCGCTCAGATCCCCCTTGACCGCGTCCAGCCCTTCCAGCGCGGCGCGGGTGTTGATGTAGTACAGGTAGGCGAACAGCGAGGGGCTCGGGAAACCGTCCTTGAAGTGGGTCTTGTAGTCGGCCACAAACTTCTTCCACTCGGCGGTGTCGAGCGAGTCGGCCATCGGCCCGGCCGAGGCGGTGCCCAGCAGCGACTCGCGGCGTTTGCCACGGTAGTTGAGCACCGTCTGGTCCACGGTGATGGAGCCGCCCACCATGGGCTTGTCACCGCCGGCCTGCTCGTACTGGGTCAGGAAGTTGACCGCATCCGAGCCGCCCAGGATGACCAGCAAGGCGTCGATGTCCTTCGGGATTTTGGCAATGACCGAGGCATAGTCCTTGGTGCCCAGCGGCACCCAGGCCTTGTCGACCACGCGCCCGCCCTTGGCGCAATAGCTGGCCATGAAGCCCTGCACCTGCGAATAGGGAAAGCCATAGTCCTCGGCGATCAGGAACATGCGCTTGTAGCCCTTGGCCAGGGCGTGCTCGCCCAGGCCCACCATCCATTGCGCGCCCTCGGTGTTGAAGCGGAAAAAGTTGCTCGAGGGATCGATCAGGGTGGCGCCCTGCGCCCCGGAGGAGCCGTTGATGAAGGTGATGTTGGGCTGGGTCTTGGCGTAGTTCTTGACGGCAATGCCCTCGTCGCCCGACAGCGGGCCGATCATGACCTGCACCTTGTCCTGCTCCACCAGCTTGCGCGTGGCCGCCACCGCCTTGTCCGGGTTGCCGTCGGAGGAGGCGCTGACGATCTGAATCTTCATGCCACCGGCCATGCCCCCCTTTTGCTTGAGCGCCAACTCGGCGCCGCGAATACCGTCCTGGCCGCCAGATGCGAACGGCCCCTCCAGAATCGACAACAGGCCCACCTTGAGGGTGCCTTGCGCCCAGACCGCCCCCGACAACGAGGCCAGCACGGCGGCCCCGATCCATGTGCGCACCCGGTGTGCGCTTGCTCGACTCGACTTCATGATTGCCTCCACTGGTTGAAATTGGCCTTGCGGCCGGTTGAAAACCTGTTGGCAGCGCCCGCCCGCGGCGCCCCCGCTCAATGCGCGCGACCGCTGGAGCCGGGCGCACCGGCACGGCGTCGTCGACGCCGTTCACGCCAGGCCTGCCCCAGGCCCAGCAGGCCATCGGGCGAGACGAACACGATGAGGATGAAGACCGCGCCGATCAGCAGGTTGAAGCGCTGGCGGTCGACCAGGTCGATGGCGAAGTTCTGCAGCAGCACAAAGACCAGCGCGCCCAGAAAGGCGCCGATGGGGTGGCGCATGCCGCCCAGCACCGCGATGATGAGGATGTTGAGCATGGCGCCGGTGTTGACCGAACCGGGCGAGATGCGGTGGTTGTACCAAAGCAGCAGCACACCGCCGAGCGCCGCCAGCAGGCCCGCCATGGCATGCGCCATCAGCCGGTGCGCCGCCACATCAAAGCCCAGCGCGGCCATGCGGCGCGGGTTGTCGCGGATGCCCTGCAGCGCAATCCCAAACGGCGCGCGCACCAGGTACACCACCGCCGCATAGGCCAGGCCCGCACAGGCCACGCACAGGTAGTAAAACGGCACCGGCTCGCGAAAGTCCAGCTCGCCCACCGTGGGGGCCTCGATCTTGCTAAAGCCCTGGAAGCCGTTGAAGAGGGCGTAGTTCTGCTGCGCCAGGTAAAAGAACGCCACCCCCACCGCCAGCGTGATCATGATGGTGTGGATGCCTTCGGTGCGGATCGACAGCCAGCCCACCAGTGTGGCCAGCAGCACCGCCGCCAGCATCGCCAAGGGCGCGGCCAGCCACCACGGCCAACCCAGGCTGATGCTGGCCATGCTGCTGTGGCCCAGAATGGCCAGCAGATAGCCGGTCATGCCCGCCACGGTCATCTGCGACAGGCTGACCATGCCGCCGTAGCCGCCCAGAAAGGTCAGCGACAGGGCGATCAGGCCCAGGGCCAGCGACTGCGCGCCGATCTGGTACACAAAAAAGGGCGTGGCCATGAGCGGGTACAGCAGCAAGAGCACGGCCAGCAGGCCATGGGCCCAGGGCCAGCGGGCCGTGTTGGGCCGGCGCCAGGGCGGTGCGGCGCGCGGGTCGGAGGGCGCTGCGCTGGCGTGCAGAGCGGCGCCCTGCGCGGCCGTGGCCTGGCGGGCCGACAGGGCTTGCGCGCTGTGCATGGCGCGGCGCCATTGGGCCGCGCTCATGCGGACCTCCCGAGCACGCCGCGGGGGCGGAACGCCAGCGCCAGGATCATGATCAAGAAGGTGAAGACCACCGAGTAGGTGGGGGCGTAGGCCTGCCCGAGTTGCTCGGCCAGCCCGATCAGGAGGGCGCCGATGGCCGCCCCGGCCACACTGCCCATGCCCCCCACGATCACCACCACCAACGAGGCCAGCAGGTAGCGGGTGTCCTCACCTGGCGAGATGGACAGGGCGGTGCCGCCCACCACCCCAGCCAGTCCGGCCAGGCCCGCCCCCAGCGCAAAGGTCATGGCAAAGACCCGCTGCACATGCACCCCTGAGGCCGACAGCATGTCGCGGTCGTCCACGCCGGCGCGGATCATCATGCCCAGCCGCGTGCGCGCCAGCAGGCCCCACAGGCCCAGGCCCAGGAGCACGGCCACGGCCAGCACGGCCAGGCGGTAGCTGGGGTATTTGCCGATCAGCGGCAGCACCGAGGTGCCGTACATCCAGGCCGGTGGGTCAAAGGTGTAGATGTCGCCGCCAAAGAGCCAGAGCATCAGGTCGGCCATGACGATCGACAGGCCGATGGTGACCAGGGTCTGGCGCAGGTCCTGCCCGGGCATGCGCCGGAACACCAGCCACTGGATCAGCACCCCCAGCACCGCGGCCGAGACGAAGCCGGCCAAGGCGGCCAGGAACCAGCTGCCGCTGTGCTCGCCCACCAGCCAGCCCAGGTAGGCACCCGCCAGAAACAGCGAGCCATGCGCCAGGTTCACATTGCGCATCAACCCAAAGACCAGCGTGAAACCGCTGGCCACCATGAAGTACAGCGCGGCCAGCGTGAGGCCGTTGAGCGTGCTCTTGAGCAGCAGCTGCGGATCGTGCGCCCAGGCCACGCCCGCGCCCAGCAACAGCAAGACCAGCAGCCCCCCCAACAGCCAGCGCTCGGACCGCTTCACGCCCGCGCCTCCCAGGCGCCCAGGCGCCGCGCTGGGGGGGCCTTGGCCCATTGCCCGTCCTTCATCACGCCCAGCAGGCGTGCCGGGTCGCGCAGGATCGCCAGGTCGACCAGCGGGTCGCCGTCGACCAGCAGCAGGTCGGCCAGGTAGCCCTCGCGGATCAGGCCCAGTTCCTGCGGCCGCTGCATGATCTGGCCGCCGTAGAGGGTGCAGGAGCGGATCGCCTCCATGGGGCTCATGCCCAGGTAGCGCACAAAGTGCTCCAGGTCGCGCGCGTTCTGCCCATGCGGGGTGAAGGCAAAGCCGTAATCGCCACCGGGCATGACGCGCACCCCGCGCCGGTGCATGGCCGACAGCGACTGCAGCGCGGCCTCCCACTCGATGGGATAGCCCAAGGCCTCGGCCTGCGCGCGTGTGATGCCCCAAGGCTCGGCCTCGTAGAGCACCGCATACAGGATGCCGATGCCGGGCACGACAAACACGCGGTCGCGCGCCGCCTCGAGCATGTCCAGCGTGCGCTCGTCGCAGAAGCTGGCGTGGTAGATCAGGTCGATGCCGTGGCGCAAGGCCTGCTGCACCGATGGGCCCGAGCGGGCGTGCGCGATCGCGCGCTTGCCGCGCATGCGCACCTCCTCCATGGCGGTGGCGACCTCGGCATCGGTCATCCAATGGGTCTCGGCCGGTGAGTCGGGCGTGAAGTTGTCACCCGACAAATTCAGCTTGATGGTGTCCACGCCGTACTTGAGGAATTGGCGCACACAGCGGCGCATGTCCTCGGGGCCGTTGACCACCGCGCCAAAGCTGAACTCGGGATAGGGCAGGTGCGGCGGCATCTCGTCGCCCAGGGCGCCGGGCACGGTGATTTCCTGGCTGGCGGCCAGGTAGCGCGGCCCCGGGATCTGGCCCTTGTTGATGGCGTTGCGGATCACCACATCCAGCCGGGGCTTGGCGCAGGCCGCCCCCAGGCACGAGGTCCAGCCCGCCAGCAGGTAGTCGTGCGCGACCTTGGCACTCCAGAGCACATGCTCCTCCAAGGGCATGACCTGGATGGCCGCCAGGCTGGCGGCGTTGTTCCAGGAGAAATGGGTGTGCGCCTCGCACATGCCCGGCATCAGGGTGGCGCCAGCGGCGTCGATGGTGTGGGCGTCGGGCACCGACATCGGCACGGCCGAACGCCAGATCTGGCGGATGCGCTGGCCCTGCACCAGCACGCTGCCGGTGTAGGGCGGCGCGCCACTGCCGTCCAGAACGCGCACATGGGTCAAGAGCGTGCTGTGCATGGCCTGGGCCTCTTCAACGGGACCAGCGGTTGCGCCAACGCGCATCGCTGTGGGACGCCGCGTTCGGGCGGCTGGGAGGGTGTCGGACAAAGGTGCCGCCCTTCATCACCGCCAGAATGCGCTGGCGGTCCTGCAGGACGGTGATATCGGTCAGCGGGTCGCCGTCGATGAGCAACAGGTCCGCCAGATAGCCGGCGCGCACCATGCCCAGGGGCTTGGGGCTGCGCATCAGCGGCGCGGCCCGGGCGGTGGCGCTGAGCAAGGCCTCGCGCTCGCTCATGCCCAGCTGCCGGACAAAGATCTCGAGGTCTTTGGCGTTCTGGCCATGCGGCATCCAGGCAAAGCCATAGTCGCCGCCGGGCAGGATGTGCACCCCCCGGCGGTGCAGGGCCCGCATCGATTCGAGCGCGGCCTCCAGCTCGCGTGGATAACCCATTTTCTCGACCACCGGCCGGGTCAGGCCGTAGGCGCTGGCGTGCTCGCAGGTGTTGACGAGCCAGGCCAGGCCCGGGGCCACAAAATGCGCATGCCGGTGCGCATCGAGCAGGTCCAGCGCCTCGTCGTCCAGAAAGCTGGCGTGGTAGATGACCTGGATGCCGTGCTGGACACACTGCTTGACCGACCATGTGGAGCGGGCATGTGCGGCCACCCATTTGCCCCAGGCGCGCGCCTCCTGCACGCAGGTGGCGATCTCTTCTTCGGTGAACTGGCTTTGCTCGCTGGGCATGCCGGTGATCGACTCGCCCGACAGGTTGATCTTGAGGGTGTCCACCCCGTATTTGCAGAACTGGCGCACACAGCGGCGCATGTCGTCCTGCCCGCTGACCACCGCGCCAAAGGCAAACGCCGCCTGCGGCAGGTGCGGCTGTGTGGTGTCTCCCAGGCCACCGGGCAAGGTGATCTCCTGACTGGCCGCGGTCAGGCGCGGGCCGATGATGGTGCCGTCGGCGATGGCGTTGCGGATCACCACATCCAGGCGTGGCTTGGCCGCCGCCGCACCCACACAGCTGGTCCAGCCCATGTCGAGGTAGGTCCTGGCCACCTCGGCGCACCAAAGAATGTGTTCCTCGGGCGGCATGCGGGCAATCGCGTCCAGGCTGGGCTGGTTGTTCCAGGAGAAATGCGTGTGGGCCTCGACCATGCCGGGCATCAGAAAACAACCCGCACCGTCGATCACGGTGTGGGCCGGGGTGGGCATGAAGGCCGCCCCCTGCCCCGCCCGACCCACGTGCGTGATGACATCGCCCTCGATCACCACCTCGCCATCGAATGGCGGGTCGCCGCTGCCGTCGAAGACGCGGACATTGCTCAGCAGGGTGTGGCCCATTCGATTGCCCTCAGACGCGTTGACGCAAAAAGCCGCGGGTGGCACGCACGCAGTCGTGCGGCCGCTCCAGCGGTGCCCAGTGGCCGCAGCGCGGCAGGATCTCGGTGCGGGCCCGGCGCAGCTGGCCCGCCAGCGCCCGCACGCTGTGGGCCGGGGCCACCGCGTCCTCGTCGCCGGTGATGAGCAGGCTGGGCATGGTCAGCGGCGCCAGGTCGGCTGCCGGCGCCCGCGCCAGCAGCCGGCAATACGCGGCGTACACCGCGGGGGACTGGCGGACCAGGTCCTGGCGCAGCAGGGCCCAGGCCAGGGGTTGGATGTGGCGGCTGTGCGCGCTGATGCCCGCCACCAGGGTCTGGTCGGCCAGGGTCTGCATGGCCAGCGCCGCAGGCGCCTGGCCCAGGCGCTCGGCGCGGGTGAGCAAGGCATGGCGCATGGGCTCGGACGGGGCGTGCACCGGGCCCAGCAAGACCATGCGCTCGACCCACTCGGGGTGTTGTTGTGCCAGATGCAAGACCAGCAGACTGCCCATGGAGTGGCCCACCCAATGCGCTTTGGACAGGTTCAGGGCGCGGCAAACGCCGGCAAGGGCCTCGACCAGCTGTGGCCAGTCGCCCGGGACCGGGCCTTCCGAATGGCCACAGCCGGGCAGGTCCAGACACACCAGGCGATGGCCCTCAAAGGCCTGGCGCATCGCCGTCCAGGTGTTGTGGCTGCCGCCCAGGCCATGCACACAAACCACGGCCGGGCCCTCCCCATCGGTCTCCACGGCCATGCCCGCAGCCCATTGCCATCCCATGCCCACACCCTTTTGTTTGCCTGCCTCCCCTGGCCGAGATCGCCCAACCAGGCCCGCGATGCCCTCGCACAGACGGGTCCAGCCAGGGCAAGGGCGGATGATGCAACGCATCTTGTGTTTGGTCTATATGGTGTATTCCCTTGTGTTTTGAGTTTTTATGTATTCATTTAATCGACCGACAACGAATCATTGGTCCAACAAAAAGCCGCCCGAAGGCGGCGTCTTGGGGGCCCACAGGGGGCGGGATCACATCATGCGCTTGGGGGCGTCGTGGTGGTGCTCGGAAATGCGGTTCTTGTGGCGCACGACCTGGCGGTCGAGCTTGTCCATCAGTTCGTCGACCGCGGCGTACAAGTCCTCGTGCGCGCTTTCGGCAAACAGATCATTGCCCTTGACATGGATGTTGCATTCGGCGCGCTGGCGCTTCTCCTTTTCCTTTTGTTTTTCGACCGTGAGGAGGACCTTCACATCGACCACTTGGTCAAAGTGCCGCGTGATGCGATCGAGCTTGCCGGTGACATAGCTGCGCAGCGCCGGGGTGACTTCGAGGTGGTGACCGCTGATGGTGAGATTCATGAACATGCCTCCTGTTGCATGGGGACACACAATCCGCCAACACCGGTGTGGTGCGGCGACCTGGGCCAGCGACGGGCACTGGCTTGAGTCCATGATGGGGGCGCCGCGCACGCAAATCAAGCACGGTCTGCTTGCCCGAGGCCAGCCCCGGGAATAGGCTTGGCAAGGGGCCTGGGGCCTGTTATCGTTTGAGGGTTGATGCGGGGCCGGTGTGCAGGCGAATGGTCCCCGCCAACCACACGGTGAACAAACTCACCGCGCCGCCCAGCAGGCCGGCCATCCAGTACTGCGTCAGATGCCCTTGCGCATCGCGGCCAATCAACATTCCCCCAACGATCGACGCCAGGCCCATGGCGCCCGACTGCAGCGCCGAATTGAGCGTCATGAAGGTGCCGCGCAGTCTTGGGTCGGCCGCCGCACTGAGCAAGGCCATGCCCGGGATCATGCGCGCGTTCATCACACCAAACAGGGCCATGGCAATCAGCACCAGGGCCCACACCGGCAAGCCCTCCGAGAGGGTCGTGGCCAGCAGCGGCAGCGGCAGGACCAGGGCCATGCGGCGGAACATCCGCACCTTGCCCACGCGATCGGTCAGCTGCCCCATCAGGCGCGCCGTGGCCAGCGTGGTGAGCCCCCCACACAGGTAAATCCAGGGCACCTGGTCGTCGCGCATGCCCCCATTGGCCTGCACGTACAGGGTGATGTAGGGGATGACCAGAAAACCGGCCAGCATCATCAGCGCCGACAGCGCCAAGGCGCGCAGGTGGTTGGGGTCGGCCAAGACGCGCCCCACCCCACTGAGCGGCCCCGGGTGCGGGCCGTGCTGCAGGTGTGCGCGCAGGCTGGGCATGGTGCGCCAGGCCATGACCCAGAGCAAACCGGTGACCCCTGCGATGGCCACAAATGGCGCGTGCCAGCTCCATTGCGCGGCCATCCACAGGCCCAGGGGCACCCCCGCCACGGTGGCCACCGAGAACGAGGTCATCACCGCGCTCATGGCGCGGCCCCGGCGCTCAAACGAGATCGCGTCGGCCACGATGGTTTGCACCAGGGCCGAGAGGACGCCGCCAAACAGCCCTGCGGCAATGCGGGCAGTCATCAGCCAGCCATAGCCGGGCGCCAGGCCGCAGGCCAGGGTGGCCAGGCCAAACAGGCCATAGAGCACCAGCAACAGGCGCTTGCGGCCAAAGCGGTCGATGTAGGTGGACGCCAGCAGGCCGGAGGCGCCGGCCGAGAGGGTGTAGGCCGAGACCAGCAGGCCGAACTCGGCGTTGCTGATGCCCCACAGCCGCGTGAATTGCGGCCCCAGGGGCATCATGATCATGAAATCGAGAATATTGGTGAACTGGACGCCGGCCAAGGTCAGCAGCAACCAGCGCTCACGGTTGGGCGGCAAGGCTTGGGTCATGGAACAATCTGGGGTAATCCCGCACTCTACCCCATCCGGGGGTTGACCGTCATGACCGCCTCGCAAGCCCTGCCCCATGCCGCCGCACCCGCCCCCACCGCCCTGGTGCTGATGGGCGGCGGCGCCCGCGCGGCCTGGCAGGCCGGGGTCTTGCACGCCTTGGGCGAATGCCTGCAGGCCCAGGGTCAGCAGGCCTTTCCCTTTCCGGTGCTGGTGGGCACCTCGGCGGGCGCGCTCAACAGCGCCTTTCTGGCCAGCCACGCCAGCCGCGGCATCGCCGCCCTGGGCACGCTGGCGCCGTTTTGGCAAGGCATCCGCACCGAGATGGTGTGCCGCGTGCCCAGCGGGCCGCTGGCCCGCCTGGGCCGCTGGGCGGCGGCGCTCGGGTGGTGGCAAAGCGCGCGGGCGCAGTCGGCGCTGCTCGATGGCCTGCCGCTGGCGGCCTCGCTGCACCAGGCCATCGACTTGCCCGCCATCGACCGCGCCCTCTCGCAAGGGGTGTTGACAGCGCTGGCCGTCACGGCCTCGAGCTACACCAGCGGCACCCACTGGACCTTTTGCCAGACCGCCGACCGCCAGGCCCCGCTGTGGGACCAGCCAGGGCAACGGGCGGCGCAGCAGCCCATCACCATCGAACACCTGATGGCCTCCAGCGCCATCCCCTTTATTTTTCCGCCCACCCCCCTGTGGGTGGACGAGCGGGTGGAGTTTTTTGGCGATGGCTCGATGCGCCAGCTCTCGCCGCTCTCGCCCGCCGGGCACCTGGGCGCGCGCCGGGTGCTGGCGCTGGGGGTGGGCCAGCCCCAGCGCGCCGGCCTGGGGGCGGCCAGCGCCACCGCGGCCCAGCGCCCCGGCCTGGGCCAGATCGCGGGTCATGCCATGGCCAGCGTGTTTCACGACACCTTGCTGGCCGATGTGGCGCGCCACCACCGCACCGCGCAAGCCCTGGCGGCCATGCCGCCCGAAGCGCGCGCGCAGTGGCCGCTGCCTGCCCTGGAGGTGCTGGCCCTGCAGCCCTCGGTGTCGCTCGATGCGCTGGCGCAGGCGCATGTGGCGCAGATGCCCCCCCAGCTGCGGCAGGCCCTGGGCACGCTGGGCGCCCTGCGCGAATCGGGCGCCGCGCTGGCCAGTTACCTGCTGTTCGAGCCGGGCTTTATCGGTGCGCTGCTGGCCCAGGGCGCACAAGACCTGCGGGCGCGGCAAGCCGAGGTGCTGGCCTTTTTGGCTGGTCATGACACGGCAGCGATGCCATAATCGCCCCTTCTGTCATCACGGAGCGACATCATCGTGGAAAGCTACCCGAGTCGGTAGCTTTCGGACCAACGAGCAACGGCCTTTGGTTCGAAAGCGTGCCCCCCATCCCCTCTTTTGAACCCAACCACCGCCTGCGGGCCGCGCCATGATCCCTGGCCCGCGCAGGAGTTGCCATGCTCAACATCTTCACCCTGGCCAACGGCCGCCTGGTCCAGGAAGAAATCGAATCCCTCGAGGAGCTCTCGCGCTTTCAGCCCATCTGGGTCGACCTGGAGTCGCCCACGGTGGAGGAAAAGCGCTGGATTGCCCAGTACTACGGTGTCTCGATCCCGGCCGATGCCATGGACGAGGACATCGAGGAATCGGCCCGCTTCTATGAAGAGGACAACGGCGAACTGCACATCCGCTCGGACTTTTTGATTGCCGACGAGGACGAGCCGCGCACGGTGCGCGTGGCCTTCATCCTCAACCCGCGCAACAACGACCTCAAGAGCCGCGGCGTGCTGTTCTCGATCCACGACGAGGACGTGCCGGTGTTTCGCCTCTTGCGCATGCGCGCGCGCCGCGCCCCGGGCCTGATCGAGGACGACAAAGAGGTGCTGCTCAAGCTGTTTGACGCCGACGCCGAGTACTCGGCCGACACGCTCGAGAACATTTACGACCGCCTGGAGCAGGCGGGCCGCATGGTGCTGTCGGGCGATGTGACCGACGACATGGCCGGCGATGTGCTGGGCGTGATCGCGCGCCAGGAAGACTTGAATGGCCGCATCCGCCGCAACGTCATGGACACCCGGCGCGCGGTGAGTTTTCTGATGCGCTCGAAGCTGCTCAATGCCGACCAGTTCGAAGAGGCGCGCCAGATCCTGCGCGACATCGAGTCGCTCGACAACCACACCGCCTTCCTGTTCGACAAGATCAACTTCCTGATGGACGCGACGGTCGGTTTCATCAACATCAACCAGAACAAGATCATCAAGATCTTCTCGGTGGCCAG
>JBEBDJ010000055.1:0-14636 GCA_041157045.1 Pseudomonadota bacterium | reverse complement strand
CCCTTGCAGGTGGCCGGTTGTGAAAGCGGCTCGGCCATGCTGACGCTGACCACCGCGCGCTTGCAGGCCGGCGACGATGTGGCGGCCATTTTGCAAGGCTGGCAGCAGGCCAGCGCGGCGCGGCTGCAAACCACGCCGGCTGGGCAGCCCGCGCAGGCCTGGGTGCCGCGCGGCATGCTGAATGTGCCGGGGGCCCAGCGGGTGCGCTGGCAGGGGCACGATGCCAAGGGGCAGCCGGTGCAGTTCGATGGCGTGTGGGGGGCCTGGCTCGCCGATGGCCAGTTGCACCTGGTGCACGCCGCCGTCTACCAGCCGCCCGCCAAGCGCCCCACCCAAGCCGATGCGTCCTTGATCGACACTTTTTTTGAAAGCCTGCGTCCATGAGCCCCACCCCCATCCGGCTGAGTCTTGCCCGCACCGTGGTGGTGTTCTTCTGTTTTGCCCTGGCCTACTTTCTCTCGGCCCTGATCCGGGCGATCACCGCCACCCTTTCGCCCAATTTTGTCACTGAGCTGGGGGTGCAGGCGGCCGATCTGGGCCTGCTGGCCGGCGGCTATTTCCTGGGCTTCTCGCTCACCCAGCTGCCACTGGGGCGCTGGCTGGACCGGCACGGTCCGAGCCGCGTGATCATCGCCTTCTTGAGCGTGGCGGTGGTCGGTTGCCTGGCCTTTGCGGCGGCCGACAGCTTTGCCGGTCTTCTGCTGGCGCGGGTGCTGTGCGGCGTGGGCCTGAGCGCCTGCCTGATGGCGCCGCTCACCGGCTATCGGCGCTGGTTTGACCCGGGCTTTCAGCTGCGTGCCAACGCCTGGATGCTGATGACCGGCTCGCTGGGCATGCTGGCCTCGACCCTGCCCGTGCAATGGCTGCTGCCCATTTGGGGCTGGCGCCCGATGTTTGTGGCGCTGGGCGTGCTGGTGGCGCTGGCGATGTTGCTGATTGCCCTGCTGGTGCCGCGCTGGGAGCGCCTGCCGGCCACGGCGGCGCAGGCCGACGACGATGGCAGCTACCGGGCCATCTGGCGCAACCCCTATTTCTGGCACCTGACGCCGCTGGGCTTTTTCACCTATGGCGGCATGGTCGCCATCCAGACCTTGTGGGCGGGGCCCTGGCTCACGCAGGTGGCGGGCTGGAGCCCCGCGTCGGCGGCCGGCGGCCTGTTCCTGATCAACCTGGCCATGCTGGGGGCGTTCTGGCTGTGGGGCCTGCTCACGCCGGGACTGGCGCGCCGCGGCTGGAGCGCCAACCGCCTCATGGTGGTGGGCCAACCCCTGGCCTTTGTGCTGCTGGGCGTGCTGGTGCTGGTCGGCCCGGGCCTGGGCGCCGCCTCCGCCCTGGTGCTGGCCCTGTACTGCGTGGCCAACACCTTCACCTCGCTGGCCCAGCCAGCGGTCGGCATGGCCTATCCCTCGCACCTGGCCGGCCGGGCGCTGTCGGCCTTCAACCTGGTGATCTTTGCCGGCATCTTTGTGGTGCAGTGGGGCATTGGCCTGGCGGTGGACCTGGGCCGTCGCATGGGCATGGAGACCGCGCAGGCCTACCAATTCGCGATGGGGATCTATGCGCTGGTGGCCCTGCTCAGCTGGCTGCATTTTGTGCGGAGCACGCGCCATAATCGGGACTCATGAACGGCATCCTGCTCATCGCCCACACCCCGCTGGCCAGCGCGCTGCGCGACTGCGCCCTGCACGTCTTTCCGGACTGCGCCAGCGGTGTGCAGGCCATCGACGTGGTGGCCGACGAAGACCCGCAGCAGGTGATCCGCCGCGCCCGCGCGGCCATGCAGCAGATGCAGGCCGAGGGCGTGCTCTTGCTCACCGACGTGTTTGGCGCCACGCCCTGCAATGTGGCGCGCCAGCTCAACGACGGGGTGGACACCCGCCTGGTGACGGGGGCCAACCTGCCCATGCTGCTGCGCAGCGTCTGCTATCGACACGAAAGCCTGGAGGCCCTGGCCAGCCGGGCGCAAAGCGGCGGCACCCAGGGCATCATGCCTGTTGGGCGCGCCGCACCCCAGAACCAGATTGGAAAACCCCATGCCCCAGGCGCACACGACCATCAGCAATAAGCTCGGCCTGCATGCCCGCGCGTCGGCCAAGCTGACCAAGCTCGCCGGCAGCTTTCCCTGCGAGGTCTGGATCAGCAAGGGCGAGCGGCGAGTCAACGCCAAAAGCATCATGGGCGTGATGATGTTGGCCGCGGGCCTGGGCAGTACCGTCACCATCGAGACGGTGGGCGAGCGCGAGCAGGAGGCGCTCGATGCGCTGCTGGCCCTGATGGCCGACAAGTTTGGCGAGGGCGAATAAGCCATGACCTTTTCCGTGCACGGTCTGGCGGTCGCACGCGGCATCGCCATCGGGCGTGCCGTGCTGGTGGCCTCCAGCCGTGTCGATGTGGCGCACTACTTCATCGGCCCCGACCAGGTCGCACAAGAGGTCGAGCGCCTGCGCCTGGCGCGCGACCAGGTGGTCGAGGAGCTGCAGCGCATGCAGAAAGACCTGCCCGCCGATGTGCCGCAGGAGCTGAGCGCGCTGCTCGATGTGCACCTGATGCTCTTGCAAGACGAGGAACTGGCGCGGGGTGTGAGCGAATGGATTGCCGGCCGCCTCTACAACGCCGAATGGGCGCTGACCAGCCAGCTCGAGGTGATTGGCCGCCAGTTCGAGGAAATGGAAGACCCCTACCTGCGCGAGCGGGTGGCCGACATGGAGCAGGTGGCCGAGCGGGTGCTGCAAGCCCTCAAGGGCATTGTCTCGCCGCTGGCGCGCCTGCCGCAGGTCAAGCGGCCCCAGCAAGAGCTGCAGCTGGGCGACACCGACGTGCCGCTGGTGCTGGTGGCGCACGACCTCTCGCCCGCGGACATGCTGCAGTTCAAGCAAAGCGTGTTCGCCGGCTTTGTGACCGATGTGGGGGGCAAGACCTCGCACACGGCCATCGTGGCGCGCAGCCTCGATATTCCTGCGGTGGTGGGCGCGCGCACGGCCAGCCAGCTGGTGCGCCAGGACGACTGGGTGATCATCGACGGCGATGCCGGCATCGTGATCGTCGACCCCTCGCCCATGGTGCTGGCCGAGTACAGCTTCAAGCAGCGCCAGGCCACGGTCGAGCGCGAGCGCCTGGCGCGCCTGAAGCACACGCCGGCGCTCACGCTGGACGGTCAGCGCATCGAGCTGCTGGCCAATATCGAAATGCCCGAGGACACCCAGACCGCGCTGGCGGCCAGCGCCGTGGGCGTGGGCCTGTTTCGCACCGAATTCCTGTTCATGGGTCGCCAGGGCCATTTGCCCGACGAAGAAGAGCAGTACCTGGCCTATCGCCGCGCGGTCGAGGGCATGAACGGCCTCCCGGTGACCATTCGCACGGTGGATGTGGGGGCCGACAAACCGCTGGACGACACCCGCCACGACGACGCCCACCTGAACCCCGCGCTGGGCCTGCGCGCCATTCGCTGGAGCCTGGCCGACCCGGGCATGTTCCTCACGCAGCTGCGCGCGATCTTGCGGGCGGCGGCGCACGGGCAGGTGCATGTGCTCATTCCGATGCTGGCGCACGCCAGCGAGATCCGCGCCACGCTTGACCTGCTGGCGCAGGCGCGCGCCGAGCTCGATCGGCGCGGCAAGGTGCACGGCCCGGTGCAGGTGGGGGCCATGATCGAGGTGCCGGCCGCGGCGCTCAGCCTGCCGCTGTTTTTGCGCCACTTTGACTTTCTGTCGATCGGCACCAACGACCTGATCCAGTACACCCTGGCCATCGACCGCGCCGACGAGAGCGTGGCCCATCTGTACGACCCGCTGCACCCGGCGGTCTTGCAACTGGTGGCGCAGACCATTGCCCAGGCGCAGGCCGCGGGCAAGGGCGTGACGGTGTGCGGCGAGATGGCGGGCGACCCGCTGATGACGCGCCTGCTGCTGGGCCTGGGCCTGCGCAGCTTCTCGATGCATCCCTCGCAAATCCTGGCCGTCAAGCAGCGCTTGCTGGTGTCGGACACGCGGCGCCTGCGCGACTGGGCGGCCCAGGTGCTCGCAAGCGACGACCCGACCGCCCTGGTGATGCCCGCGGCCTGAGGCGCTGGCCGGGCCTAGCGCCGGCCCACCAGCGCGCCGCCCACGATGAGCGCGGTTGCCAGCGCCAGGCTGGGCTGCAGCGGCTGCCCCTGCCACAGCAGCAGCAAGGCCGTCGAGGCCACCGGGGTGATGAAGCTCAGCAGACCAATCTGCTGCGCCTGCCCGCGTTTGAGGGCCGCATCCCACAAAAAGAAGGCCGCGCCCAAGGGCCCCAAGCCCATCAGCAGCAGCGGCCACAGCACATCGCCCCGCAGCACCTGGGCCAGCGGCACCGGCGCCTCCAGCCAGGCGTGGCAGAGCAGGGACAGCAGGCCCGAGACCGCGGCAAACAGACCAATGGCCGAGGTGGGAAAGGCCGGCACGCGTTGGGTCAGCAGCGAGTAGCTCGACCACACCAGCGCCGCCCCGAGCGCCGGCACATAGCCCCAGGCCAGGGCGGTATCGGGCCAGCGTCCCCCCGTGATGGCCAGGGCGGCGCCTGCAAAGCCCAGCAAGGCGCCCAGCAGGTGCTGGCGCCGCAAGCGGGCCCCGGGCAGCAGCAGGGGGGCCAGCACCACCATGCCCAGTGGCCACAGGTAATTGATCAGATTGGCCGCCACCGGCGGCGCATGCCGCAAGGCCATGAAGAGCAGAAAGTGGTAGCCAAACAGGCCATAAATGCCCAGCGCCAGGGTCGGCAGGGGCACGCGCCACTGGCGCAGCGAAAAGCCCGACAGGGGCAGCGCCACCAGGCTGCCAATCAGCAGGGTGATCCCGGTCAGCCAGAACGGCGGGAGGTTGGACAAGGCCACGCCCAGGGTGGCCAGGCTGGTCCAAAGGGCAATGGCCCCAAGGGCCATCCAAGTTGAAGGCGTCATGCCGCGATTGTGCCCGCTTGGGCGCTCGCGCTGGGAGTGGCCCTGGCTTGATGGGCATCAAGCCTGTTGGCGCACGACCGCCGCACACTTGAGGCGGCCCGGCCAGTGCCATGCACGTGCCGGCCGACGCCCCAACCGAAAGACTTCGCATGAGCACCTTTGATCACAGCACCCTGATTCAGCACATCAACCAGTCCCTCGTCCCCCTGCGCAAAAGCCAGCCCGAGGCCATGCAGGGCTTTGCGCAGTTGGCCAAGGCCAGCATGGCCAGCGGCGCCCTCAGCGAAAAACACAAGGAGTTGATGGCCCTGGCCATTGGCATCACCCAGCACTGCTCGGGTTGCATCGGCTTTCATGTCAAGGCCTTGCACCGCTTGCAGTGCACCCGCCAGGAGCTCGAGGAGATGCTGGCCGTGTGCGTGTACATGGGCGGGGGGCCTGCGCTGATGTACGCCGCCGAAGCCCTGGCGGCCTTTGAGTCGATGGCCCCTTCGCCCTGAACCGAGCCGTCAGGCCCGGGGCGCCGGCTCGGCCTGCAGCGGCGGCATCCGATCGGCCGTCATCATGGCCGCAGCCTGTGCCGGATCGGCGGCCAACCAGGCCGGGTGCTGCTCGGGCCAGAGCACCAGCGGCGTGCGTTTCTCGTCGCCGGCTGGGTGAAACTGCTGCATCACGGGGTGTGCGTCTGCATTGACGGTGAGCATCGCAAAGCTGACCACTGGGGTCTGCGTGTTCGGCTCGATCCAGCGCTCCCAGAGGCAGGCAATGCCAAAGGGCTCGCCGTTGGCCTGTGCAATTTTCCAGCGCACGGGCCGACCGCTGCCGTAATGCGGTTCGAAGAAATGATCCAGCAGCAGCAGGCCGTAGCGGCGCTCGCGCCAGGCGCTGCGGAAGCTGGGCTTGAGGGCCGCGGTTTCGCTGCGCGCGTTGTAGGTGTGGCGGGCGATTTTCTCGTCGCGGGCCCAGGCCGGGATGAGGCCAAAGCGTGCGGGCCCGCACACCAGGCGGCCGCTTTGGCGACCGCGCACCACCAGTGGGGCGGGCGAGCCTGGATAGGCCTCGGCGGGCAGGTCAGGTGGGAGCTCGACCCCCAGGGTCTGGCGGGCCCAGTCGGCGTTGCGGGTGGGGACAAAGTTGGTGCACATGCCAGGAACATGCTGCGGTGCAGCTTGGGGCACGGCCACACACGTGCCGCGCAGGCGCCCGACTCTACGGCATGCGGACCCGCATCACAAGCGCGTGCGCGCCTTGGCCCTGTGCCGCTGACGCCTCGGGTTGCCGGCAAGCGTGCATCCCTCACCCACGGCGCGAACGCGGAGGGCGCTCAGAACCGTTCCATGAGCAGGCCCATGATCTGCCGCTCGATGATGTCGCGCGAGGGCCCAGGCAGCGCATGCCAATGGCTGGGGCGGATCAGGCGGAACGGCCACGCGGGTTGCAACTCAGGCAGTGCATAGGGCTCGTGGGCCGTCAGGGGCGGCAGGTGCTCGTAGGGCGGCACCTCGCGCATGTCGGCCAGATCCGGGCCGTCGAGCAACCATTTGACCGAAACGTCCAGCACTTGCGCAATGCGCAGGAGGCGAAAGCCCCCACGGCCGGTCGCCCGGTTCTCCAGGTTGGTGATTGCCGAGGCACCGGCATATCCGGCGCGCTGGGCCAGCTGCCCGGCGCTCATCTTGCGATAGCGACGGGCCCGACGAATGCGTTCTCCTGTGGTCATCATGAGAAGATTATGAGGACGAAACATTTAAACACATGGTGCTCAATTCGAACATCCCCCGTGTCAGGTTTGGGCCGAATGAGCGGGGTTCTGTGCCAGCCCAGCGGCTGCGCATGCACCGCCTCTGGGCTGGCTGCAGGTCGCGGGCGTGTTTCTTGCTTGCTGATGGTGCATCACGCGGTGCGCCTGCAAAAACGCACCAAAACCAGGCATTTTTTCAAGGATTCGAGGAATGGATGCACTCAAACAGGGCGCGGATGCGCTCTTCATCTTGCTGGGCGGCATCATGGTGCTGGCCATGCATGCGGGATTTGCCTTTCTGGAGTTGGGCACGGTCCGCAAAAAAAACCAGGTCAATGCCCTGGTCAAGATCCTGACCGATTTTTCGGTCTCGACCGTGGCGTACTTCTTGGTGGGCTATGGGGTGGCCTATGGGGCGCACTTCTTGGTGGGGGCGCAGGCGCTGACCGAAAAGAACGGCTATGAGCTCGTCAAATTCTTCTTTCTGCTGACCTTTGCGGCCGCCATCCCGGCCATCATCTCGGGCGGCGTGGCCGAGCGGGCGCGGTTCTGGCCGCAGTTGCTGGCCACCGCGGTGATCGTGGGCTTCTTCTATCCCTTCTTCGAGGGCATCGTCTGGAACCAGCACTTTGGCGTGCAGGCCTGGATCAAGGCCGTCACGGGCGACGAGTTCCATGACTTTGCGGGCTCGGTGGTGGTGCACGCCATGGGCGGCTGGATTGCCTTGCCGGCGGTGGTCTTGCTGGGCGCGCGCTACAACCGCTACCGCAAGGACGGCGCGATGTCGGCGCACCCGCCCTCGAACATCCCGTTCCTGGCCCTGGGCGCCTGGATCCTGATCGTGGGCTGGTTTGGCTTCAACGTCATGAGCGCGCAGACCCTCGACAAGATCTCGGGCCTGGTGGCGGTCAATTCGCTGATGGCCATGGTGGGCGGCACCCTGGTGGCCCTGGTGATGGGCCGCAACGACCCCGGCTTTGTGCACAACGGCCCGCTGGCAGGCCTGGTGGCGGTGTGTGCCGGCTCGGACCTGATGCATCCCATCGGCGCGCTGGCGGTGGGTGGGATTGCGGGCGGCCTGTTTGTGCTCATGTTCACCCTCACGCAAAACCGCTGGAAGATCGACGATGTGCTGGGGGTCTGGCCCCTGCATGGCATTTGCGGCGCCTGGGGTGGCGTGGCCGCCGGCATCTTTGGCCTGCCCGCACTGGGTGGTCTCGGGGGCGTCAACCCGAGCGCGCAGCTGATCGGCACCGCCATGGGCGTGGCCTGGGCGCTGCTGTCGGGTCTGCTGGTCTATGGCGTGTTGCGAGCGGTGCTGGGGCTCAAGCTCTCGCCGGAAGAGGAACACGATGGGGCCGATTTGTCGATCCATCGCATCACGGCCACGCCCGACCGCGAGAGCAGCTGGTAAGCCTGTGGTTTTTTCGGCAAAAACCCGCCAAAACCGCGCCAGCAAAGGGTTTGCCCTTGCTGGCGCACGAGCTTTAGCGCTCATAATGGGTCATTCCTTCCTGGCAGGAAGGGGTGTGTCTGCGGTGACCAGGTCAGTTTCGCTTCCCCAGCCGGTGTTTCCAGGTTTGAAGGTGCGCTTTCGGGACTCCATCGCTCGTTTCTTTGGTTTTTGAGGAGTCCCTTCATGGGCAACAAACTGTATGTGGGCAACCTGCCCTATTCCGTGCGCGATGGCGACTTGGAACAGTCCTTCAGCGCGTTCGGTTCTGTCACCAGCGCCAAGGTGATGATGGAGCGCGATACCGGTCGCTCCAAGGGTTTTGGTTTCGTCGAAATGGGCTCGGATGAGCAAGCCCAGGCGGCGATTGCCGGCATGAACGGCCAAAATCTGGGCGGCCGCAACCTGGTCGTCAACGAAGCGCGTCCCATGGAAGCGCGTCCCCCCCGCACCGGTGGCGGCGGTTTTGGCGGCCCGCGCCGTGAAGGTGGCGGCGGTGGCGGCGGCTTTGGCGGCGGTCGTCGCGAAGGCGGCTGGGGCGAAGGCGGCGGTGGCGGCGGCGGTGGTTTCCGCAGCCCCTACGGCAACGGCCCGCGTGGCGGTGGTCGCCGCGAAGGCGGTGGCGGCGGCTACGGCGGCGGTTACTGATTCTCTTGCCGGTCGCGCGCGCGGTGTTTGCGCGGCTGGCCTTTGAGCGCACGGTCGAACCAGGCATCCGGCAGCACCCGCAGCAGCCGCGCCACCCAGGCCATGGGCCAGGGCACCACGACCAGGCCATCGCGCTTTGCGATGGCCCGTGCCGCCCGCTTGGCAAAAGCGGGCGCACTCAGCAAAAACGGCATGGGATAGCGGTTGCGCGCCGTCAACGGTGTGGCCACATAGCCCGGTGCCAAGGCGGTGACCCGCACCCCGGTTCCCTTGAGTTCTCCGCGCAGGCTTTCGGCATACGCGATGGCTGCGGCTTTGCTCGCGCAATACGCGGCGTGCCCCGGCAGGCCCCGGATGCCGGCCACACTGGCCACCACCACCAGATGACCGCTGCCGCGCAAGCGCATCGGCGTCACAAATGGGTGCATGGTGTGCAGCACCCCCATCACATTGGTTTGCATGACCTGCGCAAAGACCGGCAGGTCTTCGGCTTGCGCGCTGTCCACGCCCAGGCTGATGCCGGCGTTGGCCAGCACCAGGTCCGGCACGCCCCAATGCGCCGCGCATTGGGCGGCGCAGGCGATCATGTCCTCGGCGTGGTCCACATTGCCGGTCATCAGCAGGCAGGCGTCGTCGGCCAGGCCAAGGCGGCCTTGCACCGCGTGCCACCAGTCCTGCATGGGCGCCAGGCGCCGTGCCACCAGCGCCACGCGCCAGCCCGCTTGCAGGTAGTGCTCGGCCAGGGCTTGGCCGATGCCGCTTGAGCCGCCGGTGATGAAGGCAATGGGCATGGTGGGGGGTGCTTCAGGGTTTGGGCGCGGTGCGCGGGGGGCTGACCTTGCTGCCTGGCTTGGCCTTGGCTGTGGCCTGGCGCTTGGGAGCGGCTTGGGCTTTGGGCTTGCTGGCCTTGCGGCTGGCGCTGGATGGCGACGGGGCAGGCGCCTGCACGGGGGCTGCGTTGCTCGGCGCTGAGGCGCGGGCATGGCGTGGTGCGATCTCGGCACGCACCCGGCCCATCAGGGTGTACTCGCCGCTGCGGCTGTTGAAATCGAGGCCCGAGCCGTCAAAGCGATCGCCTGCCCGCACAATCCGCACCGGCACCTCGCTGCGCATGCGCTCTTCGCGCGTCCAGACACGCAAGGTCTCGGTCCACAGCTGCGTGCGCACGGCCGTTGCGCTTTGGTGATCCACCGCCACCTGCCCGGTCAGCAACACCTCGTCGCGCGCTTGCCAGTGCTCGGACTCGCGCGCGGTCACGCGCAAGCGGCTGTTGGCCTCGCCCAAGGCCAGGTACTCGACTTGGCGAAGCCGCATGCGTCCGCTTCGGTTGTCCTGCTCGCCCGAGGCGCCGCGCAGCTCGCGTGCCAGGCGGCCATCCTCGCCAAAGGATTTGAGGCGCAGGCCTTCCCAGGTGGCGTCGGGGCCGTCGCTGGCGCGCACCACGCGCACGTCGGGTTGGGGGTCGGGCAGGCTGCGCAAGAGCACCCAGCTGCCCAGCGCCATCACCAGCAGCACCAGCAGGGGCAGGTACAGCGCCAGGGTATCGAGCTGTCGGCGTGCGGTGCTCCACCAGGCGCTCATGGAGCGGTCCTCAGCGGGTGTGCTCGGCCAGCAGCCGGGCGTAGTGGCCGCTGGCGCACAGCAGCAGGTCGCACAGCTCGCGCACCGCGCCTTCGCCGCCGCGCGCTTGCGTCACCAGGTCGGCCATGGCCAGCGCCTGCGCATGGGCGTTGGCCGGCGCGCAGGCCAGGGCCGTGCGCTGCAGCAAGGGCAGATCGGGCCAGTCGTCGCCCATCGCCGCCGCCTGCGACCAGTCCAGGCCCAGGGCCGCCAGCATGGCCTCGGCGGCCGGGCGCTTGTCCTCGGTGCCCAGGCGCAGGTGCACGATGCCCAAGGCCTGCAGGCGGTGGCGCAGGGCGGGGCTGTCGCGCCCCGAAATGACGGCGGGCTCGATGCCCGCCTGGCGCAAGAGCTTGAGGCCGTGCCCATCGAGGGTGTGAAAGCGCTTGAGCGCCTCGCCTTGATCCGAGATGTAGAGACCGCCGTCGGTCAACACGCCGTCCACATCGAAAAAGACGATGCGCACGGCTTGTGCGCGCAGCAGCAGTTCGGGGTCGTGTTGCAGAACAGGGGTGGCGGCACGCATCAGATCACCTTGGCCCGCATCAGGTCGTTGGTGCTGACCGCGCCGATGAGCCGTCCGTCGGCATCGGTCACCAGCAGGCAGTTGATGCGGTGGGCTTCCATCATGTCGGCGGCCTGCGCGGCCAGTGCCTGTGCGCCGATGCGGTGCGGGCCCGGCCGCATCACGTCGGCGGCCGACAAGGCGCGCAGATCGCGGCCCTGCTCGATCAGGCGGCGCAAATCGCCGTCAGTGAAGATGCCCAGCAATTGGCCGCTGGCGTCGGTGATGGCCGAAGCCCCCAGGCCCTTGCGGCTCATCTCGCGCATCAGATCGCCAAAGCTGGCGTCGGGCAAGACCTGCGGCAGTTGTTCGTCGCGGCGCATGACGTCGGCCACATGCGTGAGCAGGCGCCGGCCCAGCGACCCCCCCGGGTGCGAGCGGGCAAAGTCTTCGGGCCGAAAGCCGCGCGCATCCAGCAAGGCCATGGCCAGCGCATCGCCCAAGGCCAGCTGCGCGGTGGTGCTGGCGGTGGGGGCCAGGTTGTGCGGGCAGGCTTCGCGCGCGACCGAGGTGTCCAGCACCACATCGGCATGCTGCGCCAGCGTCGACTGCAGGCCACCGGTCATGGCGACCAGCCGAACGCCCAGGCGCTTGAGCACCGGCAGGATCACGACCAACTCGTCGCTTTCGCCGCTGTTGGAGAGGGCCAGCAGCACGTCGCTCGCCTGGATCATGCCCAGATCGCCGTGGCTGGCCTCGGCGGGGTGCATGAAGAAGGCGGGGGTGCCGGTGGAGGCCAGGGTGGCGGCGAGCTTGCGGCCAATGTGGCCGCTTTTGCCCATGCCGCTGACGACCACACGGCCACGGCAATCGAGCAGCAGCTGCACCGCCTGCACAAAGCGCGCATCGAGCCGGTCCTTGAGCTCGGTCAAGGCCGCGGCCTCGATGTCGAGCGTCTGGCGGGCCAGGGAGAGGATGGACGTCGGGTCAAGCGGCATGGGTCGATTCTATCGGTCGGGGCGCGTGGGCCCGCCGGGGCGTTAGCATAGGCACATGAACGCCTTGGAGCTGACCCTGTTGTACCTGCTGGCCGCCGTGCTGGGCGTGGTGGGCTGTCGCATGCTGCGCCTGCCCCCCATGCTGGGCTATTTGCTGGTGGGGGTGGTGATCGGCCCCAATGCGCTGGCGCTGGCGCAGAACTCCGATGGCATCAAGCACCTGGCCGAATTTGGCGTGGTGTTCCTGATGTTTGTGATCGGCCTGGAGTTCAACCTGCCCAAGCTGCGCGCCATGCGCCGCCATGTGTTTGGCCTGGGGCTGCTGCAGGTGCTGCTGACGGTGGTGCTGGTCACGCTGGGCTCGGTGTTCCTGGCCGTCATGGCGCCCTCGCTGTGGCAGATGTCGTGGCAGACCGCGCTGGCCCTCTCGGGCGCGATGGCCATGAGCAGCACCGCCATTGTGGTCAAGCTGATGGCCGACCGGCTGGAGCTCGAGTCCGAGCACGGCAAGCGGGTCATGGGCGTCTTGCTGCTGCAGGACCTGGCGGTGGTGCCGCTGCTGGTGCTGATCCCGGCCCTGGGCTCGCCGCCCGATGCGCTGGCGTCGGCGCTGGGCCTGGCGCTGGTCAAGGCCACCGTGCTGATCACCCTGCTGCTGACCGGCGGGCAGCGCCTGATGCGCTGGTGGCTCACCCTGGTGGCGCGGCGCAAGAGCGAGGAGCTGTTTGTGCTCAACCTGCTGCTGGTGACGCTGGGCCTGGCCTGGCTGACCGAGCTGGCGGGCCTGAGCCTGGCGCTGGGCGCCTTCATTGCCGGCATGCTGATTTCAGAGACCGAGTACAAGCACCAGGTGGAGCTCGATATCCGGCCCTTTCACGATGTGCTGCTGGGCCTGTTCTTCATCACCATCGGCATGCTGCTCGACTGGATGATCGTGATCGAGCGCTGGCCGCTGGTGCTGCTGCTGACCTTGCTGCCGGTGCTGTTCAAGCTGGTGCTGGTGGGCTCGCTGGCCAAGCTGCTGGGCGCGCCCACCGGGGTGGCGCTGCGCACCGGCCTGTACCTGGCGCAGGCGGGCGAATTTGGCTTTGTGCTGCTCACGCTGGCCAGCCAGAATGCGCTGCTGCCCCCGAGCCTGATGAACCCCATCCTGGCGAGCATGGTGTTGTCGATGCTGGCCACCCCCTTCCTGATCATGCACAGCAACACCCTGGTGATGAAGTTTGTCGCCAGCGAGTGGCTGCAGCAGTCGCTGCAGATGACGCAGATCGCGCGCCGCTCGATCAACACCAGCCGGCATGTGATCATTTGCGGCTACGGCCGCAGCGGGCAACACCTGGCGCGCCTGCTTGAGCGCGAAAACATTCCCTACATGGCCCTGGACCTGGACCCCGACCGGGTGCGCCAGGCCGCGGCCGCGGGCGACTCGGTGGTGTTTGGCGATGCCGCGCGCCTGCAGGCCCTGATGGCCGCCGGTCTGGCGCGCGCCAGCGCGGTGGTGGTGACCATGCTCGACACCGCGGTGGCGACCAAGGTGATTGGTCAGGTGCAAGGCCATGCGCCGCAGGTGCCGGTGCTGGTGCGGACCCAGCACGAGCGCGAGATCGACCGCCTGCGCCAGGCCGGGGCGACCGAGGTCGTGCCCGAGGCGCTGGAGGGCTCGCTGATGCTGGCCAGCCATGTGCTGGCGCTGGTGGGGGTGCCGATGCGGCGCGTGATCCGCCAGGTGCAGGCGCAGCGCGATGCGCGCTACCAGCTGCTGCGCGGCCATTTCCATGGACAGGACGACGACACGCTGGACGATCTGGAGGACGAGCGCTTGCAGACGATGGCGCTGCCGCTGGCCTCGCCCTGGATGGGGCATCCCCTGCTGGACCTGGCCCTGCATGCCATGGGCGTGCGGGTGGTGAGCCTGCGCCGCGCCAATGGTGAGCGCCTGCAGCCCGATGACCAGACGGTGCTGGCGCCCGGCGACACCCTGGTGCTCAGCGGCCGCGCCACCGTGCTGGCGCTGGCCGAAGACAAATTGACGAAAGGATGAGGACCATGGACACCCTGGGCGTATCCCACTATTTGCGCGAGCACATCCGCACCGTGCCCGACTGGCCGGCGCCGGGGGTGCAGTTTCGCGACATCACCCCCTTGCTGCAGGACCCGCGCGTGTTTCGCGTCTTGATCGATGCCTTTGTGCACCGCTACATGGCGCCCGAGCGGCGGCCCGATGTGGTGGCGGGGCTCGATGCGCGCGGCTTCATCCTGGGCTCGGTGATCGCCTACGAGCTGGGCCTGGGCTTTGTGCCAATCCGCAAAAAGGGCAAGCTGCCCTTCACCACCGTGGAGGAAACCTACGAGCTGGAATACGGCAGCGCCACCGTCGAGCTGCACACCGATGCGGTGCGGCCCGGCCAGCGCGTGCTGCTGATTGACGACCTGATCGCCACCGGCGGCACCATGATGGCGGGCAAGAAGCTGCTCGAGAAACTGGGCGCCGAGGTGATGGAGGGCGCGGCGATTGTCGACCTGCCCGAGCTGGGTGGCTCGCAGCGCCTGCGCCAGTCGGGGCAGGCCTTGTTCACCCTGGTGTCCTTCGAGGGGCACTGAGCGCCTGCCAGGGGCGGCCTGCCCCCGGATTTATTTGCCGATGCAGAAGCTCGAAAAAATCACGCCCAGCAGGTCGTCGGCGGTGAACTCGCCGGTGATCTGACCCAGGGCGTTTTGCGCCTGGCGCAGCTCCTCGGCCAGCAGGTCCAGCG
>JBEBDJ010000054.1:0-5241 GCA_041157045.1 Pseudomonadota bacterium | reverse complement strand
GGCCGCGTGCCCAGCGCGGTCATGCTCAACGCCAAGCTCAAGCCGGGCGTGACGCTCATGCATGTGATCGCCATCACCCGCTCGCTGGGGCAATTGCACACCGAGCCCAACGCACAACCCGAGGTGTTCAGCTGGCGCGACAACACCGACTCGGTGGTGACCTGCACCTTTGTGGGCGGCAAGCTCGCCGAGTGGCGGCTCGAGCGGCCAAGCCCATCCGAGGCAAGCGCCTCCGAGGCACCGCCCGCGGCGTAAAATGAAGGTTTGCCCCGTCTGCGACCATGCGGCCGGGGGCCCACCCTGACAGGAAGACCCATGAACCAAGTGATTCCCTCGATGTCCGACCGCGACGGCAAAATCTGGATGGATGGCCAGCTGGTCGAGTGGCGCGACGCCAAGATCCATGTGCTCTCGCACACCCTGCATTACGGCTGCGGCGCATTCGAGGGCGTGCGGGCCTACAAAACCGACAAGGGCACGGCCATCTTCCGCCTGCAGGAGCACACCGACCGCCTGTTCAACAGCGCCAAGATCCTGCGCATGACCATCCCCTTCACCAAGGAACAGGTCAACGCCGCCCAGTGCGAGGTGGTGCGTGCCAACCAGCTCGAGAGCTGCTACCTGCGCCCGCTCACCTGGATTGGCGACAAGAAGCTGGGCGTCAGCCCCAAGGGCAACACCATCCACCTGATGGTGGCTGCGTGGGCCTGGGGTGCCTACCTGGGCGAAGACGGCATGAAGCGCGGCATCCGCGTCAAGACTTCCAGCTACACCCGCCACCACGTCAACATCACCATGACGCAGGCCAAGGCGGTGAGCAACTACACCAACTCCATCCTGGCCAATATGGAAGCCACCGACGAGGGCTACGACGAGGCCTTGCTGCTCGACAGCAGCGGCTTTGTCTCCGAAGGCGCGGGCGAGAACCTGTTCATCATCAAGGACGGCGTGATCTACACCCCCGACCTGTCGGCCGGCGCCCTCAACGGCATCACCCGCAACACGGTGTTCCACATCGCGCGCGACCTGGGCGTGGAGATTGTGCAAAAGCGCATCACCCGTGACGAGGTGTACATCGCCGACGAGGCGTTCTTCACCGGCACCGCCGCCGAAGTGACCCCGATCCGCGAACTCGATCGCCTGCAAATTGGCATCGGCAGCCGCGGCCCGATCACCGAGAAGATCCAAAGCGCCTTCTTCGACATCGTCGCCGGTCGCAACCCCAAGTACGCCCATTGGCTGACCCTGGTCTGAGGAGCCCCCACATGAGCAACGCTGTTGTTGAACTGGCAGCGCGTGACCTGAACGCGCAAGGCGGCGTCTACTGCCCCAGCCCGCAAGCGGGCATGGCGCTCTGGAACAGCCACCCCAAGGTGTTCCTGGACGTGGCCCGCGAGGGCCAGGCGCGCTGCCCGTATTGCGGCACGGTCTACCGCCTCAAGGCGGGCGAAACCGCGGGTCACCACCACTGAGCCCTGCCCCCAAGCCCCACCCCTGCGGCAGGCGCTGGCCGCAGGGCGCGTTCAACGCTCGGTGAACGCGTTTGAAAACGTCTTGATGATCGGCTTGAGCAGGTAGTCCAGCACGCTCATGCGGCCGGTGCGGATTTCCACCTGCGCCGTCATGCCCGGTGTGATCTCGATGGGCTTGTGCCGCGCCGTCAGGGTCTGCGGATCGATCTGGATGTGCACCCGGTAGAAGATGTGCTCGCCCTGCGGGGTGTTCTCGCTCAGCGCGTCGGGGCTCACATACACCACCTTGCCATCGAGCACGCCATAGATCGAGTAATCAAAGGCGTCAAGCTTGACCGTGGCCGCATCGCTGGTCTTGATGTGCCCCACGTCAGCGGGTTTGAGCTTGGTCTCGACAATCAGCTCGCTGCCGGTGGGCAGCAGGTCCATCACCACATCGCCGGGCCGCACCCGTGCGCCCAGGGTGGTCATGCGGATGTTGCGCACCAGGCCGTCGGCGGGCGCAAACATCTGCATGCGCTCCAGATTGGCCTCGCGATCGACCAGGACCTGCAGCTGCGACGACAGCTCTTCTTCGGCCTTGGTCATCTCGGCCTGTGCGTCCTGAAAATAGCGGTTCTGCCGGTTGCTGATCGTGCCCTGCAACTCGGCCACCGAGCGGCGCAGGCGCAGCACCTCGGTCTGCGCAATGTCACCGCGCTCGAGCAGCGGCAGCGTCATCGTCAGCTCGCGCTCCACATGCCCGAGCATGTCCTTGAGCGTGGCCACCTCTTCCTTGAGCGCGCGCTGGCGCCGGGTGTAGAGCTCGCGCTGGTTGTCGATGAAGCTGGTGTAACGCACCAGGTTGGGCGGGAAGACCAGGGGGCGCTCAAACACCTCGGCACGCAGGCGCACCAAGGCAATCTGCAAGGCCGCGACCTTGTTGCGGCTGTCGGTCACCGCCGCATTGATCTGCGCGGCATCGAGCTGCATCAGCAAATCGCCCTTGCGCACCCGGTCGCCCTCGCGCACCGGGATCTGTTCGACCACGCCATCGTTGGCGGCCTGGATGATCTGGGTGCGCGAGAGGGCAATGACCTGCCCTTGCGCGCGCGCCAGCTGCGGGATCTCGGTGTGGTCGGCCCAGACCACCGCGGCCAGCAGCATCAGGGCCAGCAGCAGGATCAGGCGTTGCGGCCATTCGCGGGGCCAGAGGTAGTTCATGAAACGGCGGAACATGGGTCGGCTCAATTCAAAAAAGTGATGGGGGTCATGCGGACGTGGGGGCGGCGCCCTCGGGACCGGCAGGGGCGCTGGCCGGGGCCTGGGGCTGCGAGGCCTTGCGCAGGTGTTCCAGCACCGCATCGCGCGGGCCGTCCAACACAATGCGGCCCTGCGCCATCACCACCAGGCGCTGAACCAGCCCCAGCAAGGCCATCTTGTGCGTGACCAACACCAGGGTCTGCTGTGGGCCCACCGAACCGTGCAGCAGCTGCATCAGGCGGCGTTCGGTTTCGTCGTCCATGTTGGCGGTGGGCTCATCGAGCAGCCACAGGGCGGGGCGCGACAGAAGCAGCCGCGTCATGCCAATGAGCTGGCGCTGCCCACCGCTGACCCCCTGGCCGCCCTCGGCAATCGGCATCTCCAGGCCTTTGGGGTGCGTGGCCACCCAGGTGGCCAGGCCCGTGGCCTGGCAGGCCTGTTGCACCGCCTCGTCGGTCAGACCGATCAGGCCGGCGCACAAATTGTCTTTGAGCGTGCCGGCAAAGAGCTGCACCGACTGCTGCATGTAGCCGATGTGCTCGCTCAGGTGCGCGCGCGAGACCTGCTGGATATCGAGGTGATCGATCTGCACGCGTCCATCGGTGGGTTTGTAGAGTCCGGCCATCAGCTTGAGCAAGGTGCTCTTGCCACTGCCAATGCCACCGATGATGCCGATGCGCTCGCCCGGCTGCACCTTCCACTGCGGCACCTGCAGGCCATGGATCTGACCGGGGTAGGCAAACACCACCTTCTCAAATTCCAGATGCCCTTCCAGATGGCTCAGGGGCAAGGGCGACTGCGTCTCGTGGTGATCGGTCTGCAGCTTGAAGATGCTGTCGATGCCGATCAGGGCGTATTTGGCATTGGCCCATTGCGAGAGCATGCCCGGCAGGGCAGTAACCGGTTGCAGCACACGGCCGCTCAGGATCGAGCAGGCGATCAGACCACCCGAGGTCAGGCTGTTGGTGGTGGCGGCAATGTAGGCCCCGGTGGCCAGCATCAGCACATAGCTGAACTGCTGCAACGCGGCCGCGTAGAACATCGAGGACTCGGTGATGTGCCGCACGCGCCGGTCTTCGCTCACGTGCTGCGCGGTCAGCGCATTCCAGCGGCTTTGAAAATGCCAGCGCGTGCCTTGCGCCTTGATGGCCTCGGCGCACTCGACCGACTCGACCAGCAGGCCCAGCTTGCGGTTGGCCGCTGCCTGCGAGCTGCGGGTGTGGTTCTCGGTGCGGCGCTTGATCGCCAGGCCCAGGCCCAGGGACACCACAAAGAACACCGCCGGCACCGCCGCCACCATCGGCCCCCCGATGAACCAGATCATGAGCAGGAACAGCAGGGCAAACGGCGTGTCCACCAGCACATAGCTGGTGGCCGAGTAGGCAAAGGCGCGCACCGACTCGTACATGCGCAGCTGCGCCGCCAGCGTCCCCACACTGGCCGGGAACTGGTCGATGCGCACACGCATCAAGCGCTCGTAGATGCGGTGCGACAGGTCGGTGTCCACCTCCTGCACAAAGCGCTCCATGATGAGCGAGCGCACAAACTTCAGCACCAACTCGAACACAATGCTCAGCGCCACACCCACGGTAAGCACGATCAGGGTCTCGACCCCACGCGAGGGAATCACACGGTCGTAGACCTGCATGCTGTAGAGCGAGGTCACGATGGCCAGCAGGTTGATGACCAAGGTCCCCAGCAAGAAAAACGCAAAGGGCTGGCGGTGCTGCCCCAGCACCTCGATGAGCATGCCCAGCGCGCCCGACGAGAGCTGCTCGCGGATGCTGAGCGCCACGTTGAAGAACCGCATGCCAGCGGGCGGTTCGGCCCATTCGCGCCGGCCCTGCGGCGTCTCGACCACCCACTGACCCAGGCTTTGGTTGAAGCCGTGAATCAGGCACACGCCCGCGTCCCGGTCGATGCCGATCATGGGGGTCTGGTGCGCGCGAGGACGCGCCTGCCAGCGCCGCTCGCGCAGGCCAATGCGCCGCAACATGGGGGTCAGGTGTTCGGCCAGCCGCGATGAGGGCGCGGCGCGTGCCACGTCATCTTGCAATTGTTGGCCCAGCGCTTCAATTTCGGCAGGTGTGAGCACATGCAGGCGGCCATCCATCATGGACAGGCGCCGACACAGCCAGCGGGTGTTTTGCAGCCAGTCAGGGCTGCTTGGTTTTTCTTGGGTCATGGACAGCACCGCATCGCGCGGTCATTGGGCTCGGGAACCCGTGGGCACTGGCGTGACCTGTACCAACGGAAGGGGGGGTTGGGGGTGATCGGTCAGTTGCACCCCGGGAAACACATCGGCCAGCCACAACATGCGCAGACGCGCGCCAAAGAGGGCCGATTGCGCATCGCTTTGCTGCATGAACAGCTGGTGGCGTTCGCGCTGCAGGTTCATGAGCTCCTGCCAGGTGCGACGCCCCGCGGTAAAGAGGCGCAAGCTGGACGACTCCAGGTCGTCGTAGGCGCGCGACAACTCGCTCGCGTTATCGAGCTGCGACTGCGCCGCCAACTCCTCGTGCCAGAC
>JBEBDJ010000053.1:0-3366 GCA_041157045.1 Pseudomonadota bacterium | reverse complement strand
CCGCTCGCACCTCTCGCGCGGCGTCACGGTGGGCACCATGCTGATGGACGAGGCGCTGCATTTCATGCGCCTGGGCACCTTTCTGGAGCGCTCCGACAACACGGCCCGGCTGGTGGATGTGAAGTTCCACGCCATGAACAACGATTACTTTGGCTCCCCGGTCAATGCCCTGGAGGGGGAGGCGGAGTACGACTTCTACCACTGGAGCGCCATTCTGCGCAGCGTCAGCGGCTTCGAGGTCTACCGCAAGGTCTATCGCGACGTGATCAAGCCCGAGCGGGTGGCCGAGCTCTTGATCCTGCGCCCGGACATGCCGCGCTCCCTGCACGCCAGCTTGAACGAGGTGCTGTCCAACCTGCGCCTGGTGGCGGCCGACCCCGCCAGCGACACCTTGCGCCATGCCGGCAAGCTGCGCGCCGAGCTGGCCTTTGGCCGCATCGACGAGATCCTGGCCACGGGCCTGCACGCCTACCTGACGCAGTTTCTGGAGCGGGTCAATGAGCTGGGCGGGCGCATCAGCCGCGAATTCCTGATGCCGCAAGCGGCCTGAGCGCGCGCGGCAAGGGGTCAGCCCCGGCAGCGCCGGGCCGCGGGGCCCGGGCCAAGCCCGCCCTCAGCCCAGGGTGAGCACCACCGGCGCGTGGTCGCTGGGCCGCTCGTTCTTGCGCGGCTGCTTGTCGACCGCGCAGCCCTGGGCGCGCGCGCGCAGGGCCGGGCTGATCAGCACATGGTCGATGCGCAGGCCGCGGTTGCGCCGGAAGGCAAAGTCGCGGTAGTCCCACCAGCTGTAGTTTTTCTCGGGCTGCGGGAACAGGCGCATGCTGTCGCACAAGCCCAGATCGATCAGGCCTTGCAAGTGCGCGCGCTCGGCGCTGGTGCAGTGGATGCTCTCGTGCAGGCCCACCGGGTCCCACACGTCCAGGTCGTCAAAGGTGATGTTGAAGTCGCCCATCAACACCAGCTGCGGATGGGCCAGCAGCTCTTGCGCCAGCCACTCGCGCAGCGCCTGCAGCCAGCGCATCTTGTAGACAAACTTGTCGCTGTCGGGGGCCTGCCCGTTCGGGAAATACCCCCCCACCACCCGCACCGCACCCAGCGCGGCGTCCTGGTAGGTGGCGGCAATGATGCGGGCCATGGGGTCCTCAAAGCCGGGGATGTTGCGCTGGACCTGCCCGCCGTCGGCGCGCGAGAGCAGGGCCACACCGTTGTAGGTTTTTTGCCCAAAGCACAGGCTCTGGTAACCGGCCTCGGCCAGCGCGGCATGGGGAAACTTGTCGTCGGTGAGCTTGAGCTCTTGCAAGGCCAGCACATCGACCGGGTTGGCGGCCAGCCAGTCGAGCACCTGCGGCAGCCGCACTGCCAGCGAATTGACGTTCCAGGTGGCCAGTTTCATGCGTGACAAACCATGTGAAAGGTCAACACTATAGAACGGCTGCGCGTGCCATGGCGCCATCTCGCGCACCATGCTGGGTCATGTCGTCGTTTTGGTGACAACGCGACATCTCGCGTAGACGTGTCGTCGGTGGCGACATCAGCTGACAACGTGTCGACAAAATGAGATTTTTCGAACATGAACAACATCGCCCTTGCTTGGCGACCGGATCAGCCCCACAACCAGCTGCCGCCCCTGCCACCGGCGCACGAGCTGGAAAGCCGGGCCGCGCCTTAGAGGTGCAGCATCGCCGCCACGCCAACGGCCACGCCCAGGGCGCCGCCGCTGTACATGGCCCATTCCAGCCAGCGTCGACGCGTCAGCAGGGCAATGGCCGCCAGGGCAATGGCCACCTGCAGCACCGTCGTGGCCTGGGCCCAGCGGTGGTGCAGGTGCATCTGTTCATCGGACTGCTCGTCCCAGCGCTTGGCCTCGGCCTCGAGCTTTTCGGCGTCTTTCTTGATGTCGGCCTTCTCGCCCTTGTAGCGCTGGATTTCCGAGGTGTAGAACTCTTTCTTGGCCGGCGGCGCCAGCTCCAGCGCCAGCTCGCTCAGGTTCTGCTTGCTGCTCTTGGCCTGGTAGTAATTCCACTGGTTCGAGGCCTCGGTCTTTTTGATGGCCGCGTTGTTTTTGTACAGGCCCGCATTGGCCTGCGTGGCCCCGCCCATGTACGAAAAAATCGCCCCCACCGTGGCGATCACGGCGGTGAACATGGCAATGCGGTTGGTGTGGGCGCCCCCGTGACCCTGCTGGGCATGCTCGAGTTCGTGATCGTGCGGTCCGTGCACATGAAAACCGTGTCCCGACATGGTGGTCCTTAAGGGGTGCGTTGGTAGGTGACGAAATCGTAGCCGATGCCGCTGGCCGCCACATGCGACTCGCGCGAGGTCTCGCGCCAGGCCGCGCCCAGGGTGGGCGCAAAGGCGTCGCCCTCGGGGGCCAGGTCGATCTCGGTGACGACGGCCGCCCGGGCCAGGGGCTCGGCCTGCGCGTACAGCTGCGCGCCGCCAATGACCCAGGCACGCGGCGCGGGTTCGCACAAGGCCATGGCGGCCGTCAGGGAGTCCGCGCGCAGGGCGCCCGGCGCCTGCCAGTCGGCCTGGCGCGTGACGACCACATTGCGGCGCCCAGGCAGCGGCCGAAAGCGCGGCGGCAACGAGTCCCAGGTGCGCCTTCCCATGATGACCGGCTCGCCCAGGGTGGTGCGCTTGAAGAAGGCCAGGTCCTCGGGCAGGTGCCAGGGCAGCTGGCCCTGGTGGCCGATCACGCCGTTGCGCGCCCGCGCAAAAATCAGGTGCAGCTCCACCACCGGCCTCACACCGCCACCGGGGCCTTGATGGCCGGGTGGCATTGGTAGTCGCGCACCTCGATGTCGTCGAGCGTGTAGTCAAAGATCGAGTCCGGGCGGCGCCGCAGGTGCAGGGTCGGGTAAGGGTAGGGCGCCCGCGTGAGCTGCTCGCGCACCTGTTCCTCGTGGTTGCTGTAAATGTGGCAGTCGCCACCGGTCCAGATGAAATCGCCCACGTCCAGGTCGCACTGCTGCGCGATCATGTGCGTCAGCAGGGCGTAGCTGGCAATGTTGAACGGCACGCCCAGAAAAATGTCGGCCGAGCGCTGGTAGAGCTGGCACGACAGGCGCGCGCGCTGGCCGTTCTGGGCCGGCTGCACATAAAACTGGAAGAAGGCATGGCAGGGCATGAGCGCCATCTGGTCCAGCTCGGCCACGTTCCAGGCGCTCACGATGATGCGGCGCGAATCGGGGTTCTGGCGCAGCGTGTCCATGACCTGCTGGATCTGGTCGATGTGGCCGCCTCCCGGCGTGGGCCAGCTGCGCCACTGCACGCCGTACACCGGACCGAGGTCGCCGTCGGGGCGGGCCCACTCGTCCCAGATGGTGCAGCCGCGCTCTTGCAGCCAGCGAACATTGCGGCCGC
>JBEBDJ010000052.1:0-8062 GCA_041157045.1 Pseudomonadota bacterium | reverse complement strand
TGTCCAGCGATACGGGGTGTAGCTTAGCCTGGTAGAGCGCTACGTTCGGGACGTAGAGGCCGGAGGTTCGAATCCTCTCACCCCGACCAGAATCCAAGCCCACCGATCTCAGCAGGTCGGTGGGCTTTTTCATGCCCCGCGTCCGCAGCCCGGAACCGCTCTCGCTATATTGAACGCGCGTGCTGGTGCCCAGCACCCCAACGTTGGAGCTTGCGATGAACGTGTCCTGGTTGCGCCGGTTGTTTTGGGTTCTCTTGGCCCTGGGGGCCGGCCTGGTCCATGCACAAAGCGACAGCCCAAAGCCGCTGTCCGAGGCCCAGCCGATCGACTTCGACAGCGAGAGTTGCCTCGGGTACTGGACGCCCGACTACCGGTGCCAGCCCATCAAGATCCGGGCCCATCTGTTCACGCCCAAAAGCGACTGGTCGGCCCTGGTGGTGGTCAGCCACGGGGCACAGGGGGTGGACCAGCGGGTGTTCGAATACGCCGACGCGCTGACCCAGAGCGGCATGGCGGCGCTGGTGATCGATCACTGGACACCGCGCGGCATCCAGATGCGGACCATGAACTATTCCCAGGCCACCGAACGCGGTGGCACCACCTCGTCGATGGCCACCGATGCCCTTTGGGCGGTGGCACACGCACGCCAGCACCTGCCGCAGGCCAAGCGCTTTGCCTTCCTGGGTGAGAGCATGGGGGGCATTGCCGCCATCCACCTCATCAAACAGCGCACCACCGATTTGTTTGCCCGCAAATCCGCCCCAGAGCCGTTTGCCATCCCGTTTGCCGCCCTGGTGGGCCTGTACCCGGCCTGTGTGGAGCGGGTGGTGGGCGAGCGCTTTGTGAACACGCCGTTTCTGATCCTGAGCGGCGAACTGGACGACCACACCCCCCCACAGCTGTGCCAGGATTACCAGCAATGGGTGAACGCGCGCGGCGGGCGCCTCAGGGCCGATGTGGTGCCCGGCGCCCATCACGACTTCGATGCCCCGCACCCCCTGACCTTCCGCCCGCGCGGACAGAACCTCTCGAAGTGTCTGTACACCCTCCAGGACGACACCATCACCCTTGCCGCCACGGGCAAGGTGCTGCCCAACACGCTGGCAGGCCAGGCCCAACTGCCCCGTGAGTGCGCCACCTGGGGCTTGCGCAGCGGGCACGGCGCCAACAAATTTGTGGCGGTGCCCCAGTGGTTGGCGTTCCTGCAACAACACCTGAATTGAGCGCGGAGCGCAGGCACGGCGCACGGCCAGCGCGGCAAGCCATGCGCGGCTGAGGATGGCGGCATCGGGTCATCGCTCAGGGTTTCCATGGGTGCGTAAAACCATGTTTTGTGCACAATCTGCAGAACATGCAGAAAAGCAATTCATCTCCCACTGTCTCCGAGCAAGCGCTGGCGGCCCTGCGCCAGGGCATTCTCTCGGGCCAGCATGCGGCCGAGCACAAGCTCAAGGTGGAGGCCTTGCAGGCCCAGTACGGCTTCTCCAGCAGCCCGCTGCGCGAAGCACTGAACCGGCTGGTGCAAGAGGGCCTGGTCACCGCCGACGAGCGCAAAGGCTTCAAGGTGGCCGCCATGACGCCCGAGGACCTGGCCGACATCACCCACATGCGCTTGCTGCTGGACGTGGCGGCGCTGGCGGCCTCGATGCAGTGCGGCGACGACGCCTGGGAAGCGCAGGTGGTGGCGGCCTTTCACCGGCTCGAAAAAATCGAATCGCGCCTGCCGCAAGGGCCCACGGTGCTCGACGCCGAGTGGAGCCGCCTGCACCGCGACTTCCATGGGGCGCTGATGGCCGCCTGCCCCTCCGAGCGCCAACTGGCCTGGAGCATGAGCCTGTTTGACCAGGCCGAGCGCTACCGCCATCTGGCCGCCCGCACCCGCACCGTGGCACGCAAAAAAGACGCCGAGCACCGCACGCTGATGCAGGCGGTGCTCAAGCGGGACACGGCCACCGCCACCGCGTTGCTGGCCGAGCACATCCGCAGCACCCAGCGCAATGTCCTCAAGGCCTTTGCGGCGCAAGGGCTCGTCAAAGCCTGACCCCAACCCCCGTTCAGAAAGATTGTCATGCTCAAGGTCTCACGGCCCACGCCGTCCCATTTCGGCATTTTTGTCACCGACGTCGAGAAGATGGTGCAGTTCTACACCCAGGTCTTTGGCCTGGTTGAAACCGACCGCGGGGTCGGCAAGACCTTCAAGGCCCCGCTGGTCTTCCTGAGCGCCAGCCCGGACCAGCACCACCAGCTGGTGATTGCCGGTGGCCGCCCGCCCGAGGCCACCTTCAGCACCGTCATGCAGCTCTCGTTTGCGGTGCCCGACATCCAGTCCCTGCGCGACATCCGCGACAAGGCCGTCTCTTTGGGTGCCACCCGCGTGGTGCCGCTCAACCATGGCAACGCGCTGTCGGTGTACTTTGCCGATCCCGAGGGCAACACCATCGAGATCTACATCGACATGCCCTTCTACATCTCGCAGCCCCATGGCGACCCCCTCGACCTGAGCCAGGACGACGCCACCATCCTGCGCGAGACCGAGGCCATTTGCCGCCAGGACCCCAGTTTCATGCCCATCGAGGCCTGGCAGGCGCGCTTTGCTGCCAAGCCCTCCACCCATTGACACAAGGAAACCCCCATGAAGTTGCTTTCATTCATCCACGCCGGTCGTGAAACCTGGGGCGCCGTCACCGGCGCCGACGATGTCGTCGACCTGGGCGCGGTCATGCCCCAGCACGCCGATCTGGCCGCCTACATCGGCTCGGGCGCCTACCTCGACGCCAAGGCGCATGTGGCGCAGCACCGGCCCACGCTCAAGCTCTCGGACATCACCTTTTTGCCGGTGATCCCCAAGCCCGAAAAAATCGTCTGCGCCGTGCGCAATTACATGGACCACCACCAGGAGGTGCTGGCCGCCGGCATGCAGCGCGAGTTGTCCGAACAACCGCCGATTTTTCTGCGCGTCTGGCGCTCGCAGGTGGCGCATGGCCAGCCCATTGTGTGCCCCAAGGTGTCGGACAGCCTGGACTGGGAAGGCGAGCTGGCGGTGATCATTGGCAAGGGCGGTCGCAACATCCCCGAGGCCGACGCCTTCGAGCATGTGGCCGGCTACGCCTGCTACAACGACGGCAGCATCCGCGAATGGCAGTTCCATGCCAAACAAATTGCCTCGGGCAAGAACTTTGAATCGACGGGCGGCTTTGGCCCGTGGATGGTGACGGCCGACGAGATCGCGCCCAACCAGGAACTCAAGCTGGTCACGCGCCTCAATGGCGAGGTGGTGCAATCGAGCCACACCGGGCACATGATCTTCCCGATCGCCAAGCTGATCAGCTATGCCTCGACGATCTTCACGCTGGTGCCCGGCGATGTGATCGCCACCGGCACGCCCGCCGGTGTGGGCTGGAGCCGCAAGCCGGCCTGGTTCATGAAGCCCGGCGACGTGTGCGAGGTCGAGATCGAGGGCATTGGCACCTTGGTCAACCCGATCGTGGCGCAAGCCTGATCATGCACATCGTTCAGGTCCATGCCCCTGGCGGGCCCGACGCGCTGCAGCTGGTGCAGGTGCCCGAGCCGGTGCCGGGCCCGGGCACCGTCCGGGTGCGGGCCCATGCCATCGGGGTGGGCCGCCCGGATGTGCTGATCCGCAAGGGCACCTACAAGTGGATGCCGCCCCTGCCCGCGACGCCCGGCGCCGAGCTGGCCGGCGTGGTCGATGCGCTGGGGCCTGATGTGCGCGACTGGCAGATCGGCGACCGGGTCCTGGTCAGCGCGCGCGAGTTGCCCCAGCGGGGCGGCTGCTATGCCCAGTGCATGGTCGTGCCGCAGGACGCGCCGTTTCGGCTGCCCGACGCCATCGCCTTCGACGACGCGGTGAGCCTGCCCAATCTGCAACTGGCGCTGGCGCTCATGCGGGTCGCGCCGCTGCCCAAGCGCCAGCCGGCGTTTGCCCTGATCACCGGCGCGTCTGGCGGCGTGGCGGGCATGCTCTGCCAGGTGGCGCAGCGCGCCGGCTACACCGTCATCGGCACCAGCCGCACCCCGGACAAAGGCGAGCACGCCAAGGCCCACGGCTTTGACCATGTGCTCTGCACGGCCCAGACGCCGCTGCGCGAGGGCGTGGCGGCGCTCACCCAGGGGCAAGGGCTCGGGCTGGTGTTTGACCACCTGGGCGGGCAGACCCTGACGGATGGCCTGCATGCGCTGGCGCCGCTGGGCACCCTGGTGTCCTACAACATCGTGCAGGGCATGCCCAGCGAGGACGTGTTCGCCACGCTGCGCCAGTTGCTGGGCAAGAGCCTGTCGGTGCGCTGCTTTTCCATGCACACCTTTGACGAGGATCGCGCCACCCGGCGCGGTCTGATGGAGGAGGCGATCGCACTGGCCGCACAAGGCCTGATCCGCTTCCCCACCATTCACCGCTTTGCGCTGGCCGACGTCCGGCAAACGCATGTGCTGCTGGACCAAGGCCAGGTCAGCGGCAAGCTGGTGATGTCCCCCTGAGCACGTGTTCGAGCCCCATCTGTTTTTCAAACCGGAGACAAGCATGCAACGACGACACCTGATGATGACCCTGGCCGCTGCCACCATGGCCTGGCCGCTTCACGCCCTCGCCCAGAGCTACCCGGATCGCCCGATCAAGGTGCTGCAGGGCTTTGCGCCGGGCGGGAATGCCGACAACATCGCGCGGACCATCGGCACCGAGATGAGCAAAACCCTGGGGCAAAGCCTGGTGGTCGAGGCCCAGGCCGGCGCCGGTGGCACCATCGCCTCGAACGCGGTGGCCAAGGCGCGTCCCGATGGCTACACGCTCTTGCTGGCCACGGGCGGGCATGCGGTGGCCGGCGCGCTCTACAACAACCTGCCCTACCGCACAGTGCAGGATTTCGAGATGGTCAGCACCATCACCTACTTCCCCTTCCTGGTGGTGGTCCCGGCCAACAGCAAGTACCCCAATCTGGCGGCGCTGCTGGCGGCCGCGCGCGCCAACCCCAAGGAAGTCAGCTATGGCACGGCCGGCATTGGCTCGACCCATCACCTGGCCGGCGAGCTGCTGGCGAGCATGTCCAAAACCCCGCTGCTGCACATCCCCTTCCGCGGCGACTCGGCCTCGCTGACCGCCTTGCTCGGCGGCGAGATCCCGATGATCATCGCGCCGCCGACCGCGGTCCTGGCCAACATCAAGGCCGGCAAGCTGCGCGCCATCGCCACCACCGGCCCCCAGCGCTGGCAAGGCCTGCCCGACGTGCCCACCGTGGCCGAGCAGGGGGTCGCTGGTTACGATGTGGAGTCCTGGGCAGGGCTGATGGCCCCGGCCGGCACGCCGCGCAACATCGTCGACCGGCTCAATGCCGAGGTGCAAAAAGCCCTGCTGGTGCCCAGCGTCAAGAGCCGCCTCGAGGAAATGGGCGGCGTGGTCCGCGGCAGCACCCCCGAGGAAATGAAGACCATGGTGGCGGCCCAGACCCAGAAATGGATCCAGGTCGTCAACGACGCCAAGATCCCCAAAAACTGACCCATCCGGGCGGATGCCAGGTGGCGTCCGCCCTCACCCCTCACAAGGACCCTTCCCATGTCGCTGATCCAGATCCGCAAACGCAGCCTGACCATTGAAACCATTTACCACGAAGGGGGCCCGGTGAGCGAGCACCCGCTCAAGCTGGCAGCGTCCTGCGCGGTGATCCAAAACCCCTACGCCGGCCGCTACGAGCCCGATCTGATGCCCTTCATGGCCGAGCTGCGCAGCCTGGGCACGCTGCTGGCGCAAGAGCTGGTGGACACCCTGGGCAAGGACCAGGTCGAGGTCTACAGCAAGGCCGCCATCGTGGGCGTCAACGGCGAGATGGAACATGGCGCCGTCTGGCACGAGGCCGGTGGCTGGGCCATGCGCGCCGTGTTGGGCGAGCCCAAGGCCATGGTGCCCGCGAGCAAGGCGGTGGCCTCGGCGGGCTACCGCCTCATGGTGCCCCTGCACTACATCCATGCCAGCTATGTGCGCAGCCACTACAACAGCATGGAAATCGGCATCCAGGACGCGCCACGCCCCAACGAAATCCTCTTTGCCCTGGTGATGGGCACCGGGGGCCGGGTGCATTCGCGACTGGGCGGCCTGACCAAGGACAAGGTCTCCGTTCACGACGGCCAACGCTAAAGCCTGCAAGCCCGCCGCAAGCGGGCGCTTCTCCCGTCAACCCCACCTCCAGGAACCGCATCATGCAACGCTTCTTCCGTCTGGGCCTTCTGGCCCTGCTGGCCCCGCTGCTGCTGGCCAGTTGCGCGACCCCATCGGTTCAGCCCCCGCCCAACGATCCGGTCACCCTGCGGGTGAACCTGTTTCGCAGCGCGACCAACATCCCGATCTACATGGCCGAGGAGCGGGGCGCGTTTGCCAAACGCAATGTGCGCCTGGAACTGCAGTTCACGCCCAACTCCACCGAGCAGCGCGCAGGCCTGGCCGCGGGCCGGATCGACATCGCCCACTCGGCGGTGGACAACGCGGTGGCCATGGTCGAGACGGCCAAGGTCGATGCGGTGATCGTGGGGGGCGGTGACAGCGGCCTGCTGGAGCTGTATGTGCGCCCAGAAATCAAACGCCTGGAGGATGTCCGGGGCAAGGCCCTGGTGGTCGACGCGCCCAACACCGCCTATGCCTTGCTGGCGCGCAAGATCCTGAAAAACCAGGGCCTGGTGGACGGGCGCGACTATCGCCTGCTGCCCATTGGCGGCACCGAAAGCCGTGTGGCCGCCTTTGCGCAAAGCCCAGACAACGCGGTGGGCATGCTCAACCCCCCATGGACGTTGGTGGCCCAACGCAACGGGGCGCGCAGCTTTGGCAAAGCCAAAGACCTGTTTGGCCCGTATCAGGCCATCGCACCGATCACCTTGCGCGGCTGGGCACAGGCCAATGCCGGCGCGCTCGAGCGCTACCTGGCGGCCTATATCGAGGGCTGCCGCATCACGCTCGACCCGGCCAACCGTGCCGAGGTGATCGCGGTGCTGCGCAAGCGCCTGAACCTGAGCGAGGAGGTGGCGCGCATCAGCTATGAGGGCCTGATCGAACCGGGCCATGGCCTGTCGCGCGATTGCCAACTCGACATGACGGGCATGCGCAATGTGCTGGCCTTGCGCGCCGACATCGAGGGGCAGTGGGGCGGCGTGCCCCCTGCGCCCGACAAGTACCTGGCGCTGTCGTACTTCGAGCGCGCACGGCAACACGCGGGCCGCTGAGCGCTCCTGGCCCCTGACCGCGGCGCGGCCTACAGCCGGTCGCGCCGCGCCAAGCCGGGAAACAGGCGCCACCAGAGGGCCGCCACCAGCATGGTGCCGATGCCGCCGGAGATGACCGAGACCTCGGGCCCCCACAGGGCGGCCACCGTGCCTGATTCGAACTCGCCCAGTTGGTTGGACGCGCCAATGAAGATCGAGTTGACCGCGGCCACACGGCCGCGCATCTCGTCGGGGGTTTCGGTCTGAATGAGCGTGATGCGCACCACGACGCTGATGTTGTCGGCCGCGCCGGTGATGGCCAGGGCCAGCATCGACCACCAGAACTGCTGGCTCAGGCCAAAGGCCACCACCGCCAGCCCATAGACCGCCACCGAGACGAACAGGACGCGCCCCACCCGCTGGCGCAGCGGCCAACGCACCAGCCACAGCGACATCAGCAGGGCCCCCACTGCGGGGGCCGCGCGCAGCATGCCCAGGCCCTCGGGGCCCACCTGCAGGATGTCGCGCGCATAGATGGGCAACAAGGCGGTGGCGCCGCCCAGCAAGACCGCCCACATGTCCAGGCTCACCACGCCCAAGAGCAGCTTGCGCTGCCAGACAAAGCGCAGACCGGCCAGCAAGGTGTGCCAGGACGCGGCCCCGGATGCGGCAGGCCGGTGGGCATAGCGCACGCCCAGGGCAAGGGCCGACGCACACAGCGCCAGCAGCGCGCAGGCGCCATTGGCCCACAGCGGCCCCAGCGCATACAGCACGCCGCCCAGGGCCGGGCCGCCAATGATGCCCACCTGCACGGTGCTCGACGTCAAGGCCACCGCGCGCGCCAGCAGGGACGCGGGCACCA
>JBEBDJ010000051.1:0-10847 GCA_041157045.1 Pseudomonadota bacterium | reverse complement strand
GGCTCCATCGTGACCTGGCTGGCCGGCGACGACTCCGGCTTCACCACCGGCGCCGACTTTGCCTGCAACGGCGGTCTGCACATGGGCTGATCCCCCAGGCCCGCACGCCGGGCCGGGATCCACCCCCCAAGGGCGGTCGCGCAAGCGCCGCCCTTTTTTGTTCCCGTTAATTGGGGTCACGTTAATTGGGGTCAGATCCCAATTATTGTTCCCAGAGTGGTTGCGGTGCGCTGTCTCTAAATTAATTGGGATCTGACCCCAATTAAATTCCAATTAAATCCTGCTGCGCAAGCTGAGGGACAATCGGGGCATGACTGTTTTTGATTCTGCGCCCGACTGGCGGGTGTCGGTGGCCCCGATGCTCGATTGGACGGACCGCCATTGCCGTTACCTGCACCGCCTGCTCAGCCGCCGGGCACGGCTTTACACCGAGATGGTGACCACCGGCGCGCTGCGCCATGGGGATCTGCAGCGCCATCTGCGTTTCAATGCCCAGGAGCATCCCGTCGCGCTCCAACTGGGGGGCAGTGAGCCCGAGGAGCTGGCGCACGCCGCGCGGCTGGGGCAGCAATGGGGCTACGACGAGATCAACCTCAATTGCGGCTGCCCGAGCGAGCGGGTGCAGCGCGGCGCCTTTGGCGCCTGCCTCATGAACGAGCCGCAAACCGTGGCCGATGGCGTGAAGGCCATGCGCGACGCGGTGGACATCCCCGTCACCGTCAAGCACCGCATTGGCGTGGACCGCACCGAGTCCTATGGCTTTGTGCGCGACTTTGTGGGACAGGTGAGCGAAGCCGGTTGCGAGGTCTTCATCGTGCATGCGCGCAATGCCTGGCTGCAGGGCCTGAGCCCCAAGGAAAACCGCGAGATCCCGCCCTTGCGCTACGACCTGGTTCACCGCCTCAAGCAGGACTTTGCGCACCTGACGGTGGTGATCAACGGTGGCATTCGGGGCGAATCGGTCATGGCCGAGCAGCTCCAGCACGTCGATGGGGTGATGGTGGGGCGCGAGGCCTATTACGAGCCCTGGACCTTGACCCGCTGGGACGCCCTGTCGCACGGGGACGCGCCGCGCGAGATCACGCGCGAGGCGGTGGAGGAGGCGATGGTGGCCTATATGGAGCGCGCCCACGCCGAAGATGGTTGCCCCTGGTACGCCATCGCGCGGCACATGCTGGGCCTCTACCACGGCCAGCGCGGCGGACGCCACTGGCGCCGTGTGTGGAGCGATCACCGGCTCAAGCCGCTGTCTCCGCGCGAGGTGTGGGCCATGGCGCGACAGGCGCTGGCCGATGGGGCCGCGGTGCAAGCAGCCTGATCAACACCGGCTGTTTGGGGCGACGGGCGCCGGCCGCGCACGGCCGCCCGCGCAGCGCTCAGCGCTGGACCTCGTCGACCAGGGTCTTGAACTCGTCGATGTCCTCAAAGCTGCGGTACACGCTGGCAAACCGGACGTAGGCCACCTTGTCGAGCTTTTTGAGCTCGCGCATGACCAACTCCCCCAGGCGCGCCGAGGGCAGCTCGCGCTGGGGCGCGGCCAGCAGCTTTTCCTCGATGCGCTCGAGGGCGGTGTCGATCTGCTCGATGCTCACGGGCCGCTTGCGCAGGGCCAGTTTCATGCTCGAGAGCAGCTTGTTGCGGTCGTACTCGATGCGCCGGCCGTCTTTTTTGACGATGGCCGGGAAGTTGACCTCGGGTTTTTCGTAGGTGGTGAAGCGCTTTTCGCAATGGGTGCATTGGCGCCGGCGCCGGATGAAGTCCCCGTCCTCGGCCAGGCGCGTCTCCACCACCTGGGTTTCCACGTTGCCGCAGAACGGGCACTTCATGCGCAGCCCCTGTTAGCGGTAGACCGGGAAGCGGGCGGTCAGCGCCGCGACCTTGGCGCGCACCGCGGCGATGTTGGCCTCGTCGCGCGGCGCGTCGAGCACATCGGCGATCAGGTTGGCGGTCAGGCGCGCTTCCTCGTCCTTGAAGCCGCGCGTGGTCATGGCCGGCGTGCCCACCCGAATGCCGCTGGTGACCATCGGCTTTTCAGGGTCGTTGGGAATGGCGTTCTTGTTGATGGTCATGTGCGCCTGGCCCAGCACCGCTTCGGCTTCCTTGCCGGTGATGCCCTTGGCGCGCAGGTCGACCAGCATGACGTGGCTTTCGGTGCGGCCGCTGACGATGCGCAGGCCGCGCTCGGTCAGGGTCTCGGCCACGATTTGCGCATTGCGCACCACCTGCTGCTGGTAGGCCTTGAACTCGGGGGTGAGCGCTTCCTTGAAGGCCACGGCCTTGGCCGCGATCACATGCATGAGGGGGCCGCCCTGCAGGCCCGGGAAGATGGCGCTGTTGATCGCCTTCTCGTGCTGGGCCTTCATGAGGATGATGCCGCCGCGCGGGCCGCGCAGGCTCTTGTGCGTGGTCGAGGTCACCACATCGGCATGCGGCACCGGGTTGGGGTAGACGCCCGCGGCCACCAGGCCCGCATAGTGCGCCATGTCGACCATGAAGATCGCGCCCACGTCCTTGGCCACTTTGGCAAAGCGGGCCCAGTCGATGCGCAGGCTGTAGGCCGAGGCGCCCGCCACGATCAGCTTGGGGCGCGACTCGTGGGCCTTGCGCTCCATTGCGTCGTAGTCGATCTCTTCTTGCGCGTTCAGGCCATACGAGACCACATTGAACCACTTGCCCGACATATTGAGCGGCATGCCGTGCGTGAGGTGGCCGCCTTCGGCCAGGCTCATGCCCATGATGGTGTCGCCGGGCTTGAGGAAGGCCAGGAACACCGCCTCGTTGGCCGAGGCGCCACAGTGGGGCTGCACGTTGGCGGCGTCGGCGCCAAAGAGTTGCTTGATGCGGTCGATGGCCAGTTGCTCGGCCACATCCACGTATTCGCAACCGCCGTAGTAGCGCTTGCCCGGGTAGCCTTCGGCGTATTTGTTGGTCAGTTGCGAGCCCTGCGCGGCCAGCACGGCGGGCGAGGCGTAGTTCTCGCTGGCGATGAGCTCGATGTGGTCTTCCTGGCGCTGGTTCTCGGCCACGATGGCGGCCCACAGCTCGGGGTCGGTTTGCTCGATCAGAATGTTGCGGTGATACATGGCAGTCCTTTGAGGATGTTGATGCCTTGCGCGACGACAAGGGCTGCCCAGGCGAACGGCTCGGTCACCGGCGATGCCGGTGGTGCGCTCCCCAGTGGTTGTTGCGGCCAGGCCGCACCCACGTCAGAGACCTGCCAGGCAGGGGCTCCTATCGCCAGTTGCGCACACCCGATAGTGTAGCCGAGGGGGGCGCTGACAAAACTGGCCCAATCCGGGCGAAAATAGCGGATTCGGGAGGTCCGGCACAATGCCGGACTGCTCTGCACCCGGGCCGCTGTGCCGGGTCAGACATTTGAACAGCATTGACCAAGAGACCATTGTGACGATTGCACACCACCCCCACCTCATTCCTCTGGACGAAGCCACTGGCGGCGTGTTCAGCGCAGAGACCTCGGGCGAGCGCTCGGCCCGTCTGCGCGACTGGCTGCAAAGCGGCCCCTCGGCCGAGCTGATGCACGAGGTCTACCGCGAGCTCAGCGCTCGCGACAAGGGGGCAGCCAAGGCCCTGCGCGAGAAGCTCGACGAGCTGCGCCGTGCCAAGTCACAAGAGACGCTGGCGCAAGAATGGGCGCAGCGCGCCGAGCAGCTGCTGGCACAGCCGCGTCTGTACCTGGCCGATGCCATGGCCTGGCAGCGCGATGCCGCCAAGGCCGGCGCACCGCTCTCGCGCGAGCCATTGGCCGGCCTGCGCATCCGCCTGGCCGACTGGGTCAAGGGCGTGGAAGACCTGCAGCACCAGATCATGGTGCTGCGCGAATCGGCGGTGCTGCTGGGCCAGCGCATCGAGTTGCTCTCCACCAAATCCCTGGACGAGGCCCTGGCCGCCGAAGAGGCCTTGCAGGCCGATGTGGCGCAGTGGCTGACCCAGGTGCAGGCCCTGGAGCAGGACCCGCACTGGCATGGGGTGGACCTGAAGTTCCCGGTGCAGATCGAGGCCTCACGCACCCAGCTGACCGCGGTGCGCGACGGTTGGCAAGCGGCCCTGGACATCTCGCGTGCGGCCCTGGCCGACGCGCAGGCCCCGCTGCCCGGGGTGCCGGTCTGGGCCGACGAGATCCGCCAGCGCCGCGCTGGGGCCGCTGCCGTGGCCAGCGCCCAAGCGCCCGCTGGCGCCGAGGCCCCGGCGACTGCCCGCGAGGCCAAGCCGCGCCCGGACGCGGCGGCCCGCCAGGCCCTGCGCGACCTGGCCACCAACGCGGTGCTCAAAGAACTCGAAGCCCTTGAAAAAGAGGTGCAGGAAGGCCATGGCAAGGCCACCGTGGGCGCGGCCAATTCGCTGCGCCAGGTGCTCAAGCTGCACGGCCGTTTTCTGGACCCGGCCCTCGACGCCCGCGTGCATGCGGCGCTGACCAACGCAGGCGAGCTCGAAGGCTGGCAGCGCTGGCGCGCCGATCAGCTGCGCCAGGAGTTGCTGCAAAAAGCCCAGGGCCTGCTGGGCGCCGAAGGCCAGCCGACGCTGCCGGGTCGCAAGATGCAGGAGGCCCTGCGCGAGCTGCGCGATGCCTGGAAGCAGACCGACTCGGGCGGGCTGCCCAACCACGCGCTCTGGAAAAAGTTTGACGCCGCCTGCAACGAGGCCTACAAGGTCGTGCAGGCCTGGCTGGATCAGGTGCGCCAGGAAGGCGCGGCCCACCGCGCGCAGCGCCAGGCCCTGCTGGCCGAGTTCAAGGCCTGGGCCGAGGCGCAAGCCGGTCAGACCAACTGGCGCGAGCAGCAACGCGCGCTGCACCAGTTCTCGGACCGCTGGCGCCACGCCGGTCACATGGCCGAGAAGGCGTTTGTGGAAATGCAGAACCAGTGGAAGCAGCTGGTCAAGCAGGCCGCCGCGCCGCTGGAGGCTGCGCAAAAGGCCAGCATGGCCCGACGCCACGCCTTGATTGAGCGCGCCCGCGAGGTCGGTGCCGCACCGCTGCGGGTGGACGCCATCCGCGCCCTGCAACAAGAGTGGCAGCTGGAGGCCCAGTCGGTGCCCCTTGATCGCAAGACCGAACAAAAGCTGTGGGAGCAGTTCCGCGCACCCCTTGATGAAGCCTTCAAGCGCAAGGACCAGGCGCGCACGCAGGCCCAGGAGGCCTTGTCGGCGGTGGACCGGGCGGTGATCGATGCCGCCCGCGCCCTGCAGGACGCCAATGCCAGCGGTGACGCCGCGCGCATCCGCAGCGCCATGGCCGCCCTGGCCGCGGCCCGCCAAGGCCAGGCCGATGCGCATGCCGCCGCCGCAGCGGCCGCCCCCGCCCCGACCGCCGAGGCCGCTGCCCCGGCCGCCGACAGCGCCGAGCCCGCCGCAGACGCCGCACCCGCATCGCCCGAGGCCGACAGCGCGCCCGCGCCCGAGGCTGCCCCAGCGCCCAAGCCGGTGCGCCCGGTGGTGGCGGTGCGTGGCGATGACCGACCCGGCCAGCGCCGCACCGAGGCCGCGCCCGCCGCCCGCCCAGGCCGGCGCGACGATCGCCGCGATGGCCGCGATGCCCGGGGTGGCCCCCGCGACAGCCGCGAGGGCTGGCGCGATGCCCGTGGCCCGCGCGACGAGGCCCGCGAGCCGCGGGGCCCGCGCCTGAGCGACGCCGCCTTCCGCGCCCAGCGCGATGCGCTGGAGCAGGCCGAGCAGTCGCTGCGCAAGCTGGCCATGCAGGCCCACGGCGAGGCCCTGACCGGCCTGCTGCAGGCCTGGCAAACCCGACAGGCCGACACGCTGCCCTCGACCCAGGACCTGGGTCGCGCGGTCAGCAGCGCGGTGCGCCAGTCCTGGGCAGGGGCGCTGGCCCAGGCCCCGCAGGCCTCGGCTGCCGAACCCTTGCTGCGCCTGGAGATGGCCGCCGAGGTGCCGACCCCGGCCGAGCACCTGAACGAGCGCCGTGCGCTGCAGTTGCAGCTGCTCACGCGCCGCAACGACCCCTCGCCGGCACAGACCTGGTCGCAGGACGTGGCGCGGGTCTTGGCCATGCCGCACGACCCGGCCACTGCCCGGCGACTGCAAAACGCGCTCAAGGTCTTGCTGCGCCGTTAAACCCCGCGCGCCAGGACCAAGCCCCGTGACCGCTGCCGCGGCACGGGGTTTTTTTGTGGGGGGCGATCAGCGCAGGTGGGCGCAGCCGCTCAAGCGGCGCTGGCCACATCGCGCCGCAGCAGGCGCCCGTCGGCATGCACGGTCAGCAGCTGCGCGCGCGGGGGCTGGGCGCGCAAGTCCCAGTCCGACAGCACATGGCGCCGGGCCGTGCCCAGCGCATGCTCGGCCGGCTGGTGCGTGTGGCCGTGCACCAGGTGCTGGCATTGCGCCTGGGCCAGCCAGGCGGCACTCATGGCCGGATCGGCGTCGGCCCAGGTGGGCAGCTGCGCCTGGTGCGCCTGGCTTTGCATGCGCATCTGCTGCGCCAGCGCCAGGCGTTCGCTCAGGGGTTTGGCCAGAAAGGCCGCTTGCCAGTCGGGGCTGCGCGAGAGGGCCCGAAAGCGCTGGTAGCCCTCGTCGGCCAGGCACAGCGCATCGCCATGCGTGAGCAGCATGCGTGGCCCGGACCAGTCCAGGATGCAGGGATCGGGCAGGGCGTGCAGGCCGTGTGCGGCCAGCATCGCATCACCCATCAGAAAGTCGCGGTTGCCGCGCATCACGGCCACCGTGCGCTCGGTGGCCGCGTCCTGCAGCACCTGCAGGGCGGCTTGCAAAAACGGATCCTGGGGCAGGGCGTCGTCGCCCACCCAGATCTCGAACACATCGCCCAGCAGCAGCAGGGCGTCGGCCTGACAGGCCTGCACCTGCGCACGCCAGGCCGCAAAGGTGGCCAGGTCGTCGGCCTGCAGGTGCAGGTCCGACATCAGCAGCACCGACTGCCAACGCGCGGGGGCGCGCAGGCAGGCCATGCCGCTGGCCGGATCGGTCTGCAGCAAGGGGGCCACGTCAGCGCCTCAGGGGGGCAATCAGAGGGCGACGGCCTTCTCGATCACCACGTCTTCGCGCGGCACATCGTCATGAAAGCCCGAGCGGCCGGTCTTCACACCGCGGATGCGGTCGACGATCTCGGTGCCCTTGACCACCTTGCCGAACACGGCATAGCCCCAGCCTTGCAGCGAGGGGGCGGTGTGGTTCAGGAAATCGTTTTGCGCCACGTTGATGAAGAACTGCGCGGTGGCCGAGTGCGGCGCCTGCGTGCGGGCCATGGCCAGGGTGTAGGGCAGGTTCTTCAGGCCGTTGTTGGCCTCGTTCTCGATCGGTTCGTCGGTCGGCTTTTGCTTCATGCCGGGCTCAAAGCCGCCGCCCTGGATCATGAAGCCGTCGATCACGCGGTGAAAGATGGTGTTGTTGTAGTGGCCCTTGTTCACATAGGCCAGGAAGTTGGCGGCGGACTTGGGGGCTTTCTCGGCGTCGAGTTCGATGGTGATGACGCCCATGCCGGCGATGTGCAGTTCGACTTGAGGTTGGCTCATGGTGATGCTCAGGGGAGGAGGGTGATGGATTGGATGATCACCGGCGTGCGGGGCACATCGGTGGGGAAGGGGCCGCCGGCGCCGGTGGGCGTGCGGCGGATTTTCTCCAGCACGTCCAGGCCAGCGGTGAGCTTGCCAAAGACGGTGTAGCCGTAGAGTTGGGGCGCGGCCAGCAAGCGCTCGCGCGGGACCTGGGTGTAGACCTGGCCTTGGTACTCAAAGCGCGGCACCGGGTCACCGGCCGGGATGGGGGTCGGGTCGAGGAAGGCGTTGTCCACCACATTGATGAAGAACTGCGAGCTGGCCGAGTGCGGATCGTTGGTGCGCGCCATGGCCAGGGTGCCCACGGTGTTGCGCAAACCGGCGGCCAGGGCAGCGCGGCCCTCGTGCTCGACCGGGGGGCGGGTGCGCCGCTCGCGGTACTGGGCATCGTAGCCGCCGCCTTGCACCATGAAGCTGCCGATCACCCGGTGAAAGATCAGCCCGTCGTAGTGCTTGTCTTTCACGTACTGCACAAAGTTGGCCACGGTTTTGGGCGCCTTGTCGCCGTACAGCTCGGCCTGCATCTCGCCCAGCGAGGTCTGGATGCGCACGCGCTGCACCGCCCCTTGCGCCTGCGCCGCAGGGGACAGGGCCAGCAAGGCGGGCAAGGTCAGCGCGGCCAGCAGGGCGCGACGGGTGAAAACGGACAGGGCGTGGGGCATGGTGGCGTTCAGGGCAGGGGGCGTTGGCGCAGCTCGTCGATGCGGCGGGCGCGCTCGGCCAGGTCGGCGCGCTTGGGCGCGGCCTGCGCCGCGCGCTGCTGCGCCTGGCTGGCCAGCAGCAGGTACAGGTCGGCCAGGTTTTGCAGCGCCGTCAGGTCATCGGGCCGGGCCGCCAGGGCTTGCAGCAGCGACTGGCGCGCGGCCTCGAACTGGCCAGCGCGGGCCTGCAGCACGGCCAGGTTGTTGAAGGGTTCGGGCAGCTCGGGAAAGTCCTGGGTCAGCAGCAGCAGCGCGTTGCGCGCCGCCTCGGTGCGGCCCTGCGCATCGTCGATGCGGCTCATGAGCAGGCGCATCTGCGGGTCGCGCGGCTGGGCCTGCAGGCGCTCCTGGGCCAGGCGAATGGCCTGCTCATAGCGCTGGCTGCGAATGAGCTGCTCGACCTCGTTGTAGATGTCGGCGTGGGCCAGGCCCATGGCGGCCAGGCCCAGCAGCAGGCACAGGGCTCGACCCGCGCGGGGCAGACAGGCAAGCAGGGCGTGCAGGCGACGTGACAACATGCGATCCGGGTTGGGTGGGGTGGCCCGGGCGCGCACCAGCGCTGACAGGCGCATCCGCCGGTGCAGGACCCCGTCCACGCAGCGCGTCTGGCCGGCCCCGGGCAACAGGGCTATACTCAAGAAATCATTGTAGCCCAGGCCTTCTGGCCGGGCGCCCCCCATTGTTCGTCCACGGGTCGCTGCAGCACCATGGCCCCCCAGGTTGCAGCGGCTCTTTTTTTGCATGGTCTCCATGAGCTTGCGCATTTTCAACACGCTCAGCCGCCGCATTCAGCCTTTCGAATCGCTCGAACCCGGTCACGTCCGCATGTATGTGTGCGGCATGACGGTCTATGACCTGTGTCACCTGGGCCACGCCCGCTCCATGATCGCTTTCGATGTGGTGCAGCGCTGGCTGCGCGCCAGCGGCTACCGCGTGACCTATGTGCGCAACATCACCGACATCGACGACAAGATCATCAAGCGTGCCCTGGAGAACCAGGAGACCATCCGCCACCTAACCGACCGCATGATCGACGCCCTGCACCAGGACGCCGATGCGCTGGGGGTGGAGCGCCCGCAGCACGAGCCGCGCGCCACCGAGTTTGTGCCGCAGATGCTCTCGATGATCGGCACCCTCGAGGACAAGGGCCTGGCCTACCGCACCCCGAGCGGCGATGTGAACTACGCCGTGCGCGAGTTCGACCGCCAGAGCGTGGGCAGCTACCGCTACGGCCAGCTCTCGGGCAAGTCGCTCGATGAGCTGCGCGCCGGGGAGCGCGTGGCAACCGATGAGGGCAAGCGCGACCCGCTGGACTTTGTGCTCTGGAAAGCCGCCAAGCCCAGCGAACCGGCCGAGGCCAAGTGGGACGCGCCCTTTGGCAGCGGCCGCCCGGGCTGGCACATCGAGTGCTCGGCCATGAGCTGCGCCTTGTTGGGTGAGCGCTTTGACATCCACGGCGGCGGTGCCGACCTGCAGTTCCCTCACCACGAGAACGAGATCGCGCAAAGCATCGGGGCCACCGGCGCCGACTTCGCCCAGGTCTGGATGCACAACGGCTTCATCAACGTTGACAACGAGAAGATGTCCAAAAGCCTGGGCAACTTCTTCACCATCCGCGATGTGCTCAAGGTCTTTGATGCCGAGACGGTGCGCTTCTTTGTGGTGCGCAGCCACTACCGCAGCCCGCTCAACTACAGCGACGTGCACCTGCAGGATGCGCGCGGTGCGCTGCGCCGCCTCTACACCGCGCTGCAGGCCGTGCCGGCGCAGCCGGTGGCCATCGACTGGGCCGACCCCATGGCCGCGCGCTTTGCCGCGGCCATGAACGAGGACTTCGGCACGCCCGACGCCGTGGCGGTGCTGTTTGACCTGGCCAGCGAGATCAACCGCAGCCGCGACCCGGCGCGCGCCGGTCTGCTGCGTGCACTGGGCGGTGTGCTGGGCCTGCTGCAGCAAGACCCCACCGAGTACCTGCGGTCTGGGGTGCAGCTGAGCGAGGACGACATCCGCGCGCGCATCGACGCCCGCGCCGCCGCCAAAAAAGCCCGCGATTTTGCGCAGGCCGATCGCATCCGTGACGAACTGCTGGCCCTGGGCATTGTCCTCAAGGACAGCAGCGCCGGCACCACCTGGGAAGCCGCCCCATGAGCGCCACCGCCGTCCTGGCCACCCCCATCAACGTCACCCCCGAGTACTGGGCCGAGGCCTGTGCCCACCTGGCGCGGCGCGACCGCGTCATGAAAAAACTCATTCCCCAGTTTGGCAACGCCATTCTGGAGTCGCGTGGCGATGCCTTTGTCACCCTTGCGCGCAGCATCGTGGGCCAGCAGATCTCGGTCAAGGCCGCGCAATCGGTGTGGGACAAGTTTGCCAAGCTCAGCCGCCGCCTGACGCCCGCGCAAGTGCTCAAGCTCAAGGTGGACGACATGCGTGCGGCCGGCCTGTCGGCGCGCAAGGTCGAGTACCTGGTCGACCTGGCCCTGCACTTTGACTCGGGCGATGTGAGCGTCAAGTCCTGGGCCCAGATGGACGACGAGGCCATCATCGAGGAACTGGTGGCCATTCGCGGCATTGGCCGCTGGACGGCCGAGATGTTCCTGAT
>JBEBDJ010000050.1:0-7180 GCA_041157045.1 Pseudomonadota bacterium | reverse complement strand
GATTGCCCACGTCCATCAGGACCAGGGTGTAACCGTCGGGCGCCGACTTGGCCACCGCGTCGGCGCCCAGATTGCCGTTGGAGCCCGGGCGGTTTTCCACCACCACCGGCTGGCCCCAGTTCTCGGACATCTTCTGGCCAACGAGTCGAGCCAGGACGTCAGAGGTGCCCCCGGCCGGGAAGGGCACCACGATCTTGATGGGCTTGGTCGGCCAGGCCTGGGCCATGGCGGGCCCGGCCAAGGCGCCCAGGGCCAGCAGCAGCGAGAGGTTGAAGAGGCGTTTGTTCATGGCGGTCCCCAAAGTGGTTGAGCATGTCCCACCCGACGCATCAGGTGGTGACGTTTGTCGTTTCCAAACATGCAGGTTCACTCTAAACACAAGCCGCTCTGCGAGGTATCACCCACGCGACCAGACCCTGCCTGGCGCACCGATCATGCGGCCGGCGGCCAGCGCGCTTGCACATCGCGCGCCAAGCTCTTGAGCAGCCGGGGCCAGCGCGTCGCGGGGGCTCCTGCCCCGTCGGCGGGCACGGTCAACACCAGGGCACAGGGCGTGCCATCGGGCGCACGCAGCGCCGTGGCCATGGCCCACAGGCCGGGCACGCTCTGGAAGGTGCAGTGGCCCTGGCGCTGGCATTGAGCGATCGAGCGCTGGATCTGACGTGCCAGCCGGGGCCAGGCCTGGCCATGGACCTCGGCCAGTTGGGCCAGCAGCGCCTCGCGCGCGGCGGGTGGCAAATCGGCGATCAGCGCGTGGCCGCTGGCGTAGCGCTCGATCGGGATGCGCGAGCCTGTGCCCACCAGGCGGCGCACCGGCCCACCCGCCTCGCGGTAGCTGGCCAGGTACACCATTTGCAAACCATCGCGCACCAACAGCCCCAGGTTGACGGACGCCTTGCGCGCGCTCTCGCGCAGCAGCGGCAGCGCTTGGGCAAAGGCCGGATGGTCTTGCTGGTAGATGGCCGCCAGGCTCAGGTGCACGGGCGAGAGCCGGTACACCGACTGCGCCACATCAAATTCCAGAAAACCGCCCTCCACCAAGGCGCGGGTCAGGCGGCTGACTGTGGGCCGGGGCAGCGCGCAGCGCTCGGCCAGCTCGGCATTGGTCAGCTGGGTCGCCCCGCCCAGAAAGGCCCGCAGCAGGCGCATGCCCCGCGCCAGCGACTGGCTGCCAGGTGTGCTGCGAACAAACTGGCCGCTCTGCCGGGTTTGGGCACGGGTGGAGGGAATGTCATGATTTCGCATATCGAAATTATGGCCTTGTTCTGCCGAGCTGGTCTTCCGATACTGAAGCCATTGCAACACCGCCCCTGACCCAAGGACCAGCCCCATGAACGACCCCGCCGACCTGGCCCTCACGCACAGCGGACATGTGGCGCACCTGCGCTGGTCGCGCCCGCCGCACAACCATGTGGACCCCGACTTCATCGGCCGACTGGCCGACCAGCTGGACGCGCTTGACGCCGACCCACAGTGCCGGGTCGTGCTGCTGTCGGCGCAGGGCAAGGCCTTTTGCGCCGGCGCCGACTTTTGGTCGGTGGGCGAGGCCCGCGAGATCGACCCCGGACCGTTTTATGCGCACGCCATGCGGCTTTTTCGCACCCGCAAACCCCTGGTGGCCGCGGTGCACGGGGCCGCGATCGGCGCGGGCCTGGGCCTGGCGCTGGTGGCCGACTACCGCGTGGCCGGCCCCGCCACCCGCCTGTCGGCCAATTTTGTTCGCCTGGGCTTTCACCCCGGCTTTGGCCTGACCGAAACCCTGCCGCGCCTGATCGGCATGCAGCGCGCTTCGGTGCTGCTGTGCACCGGGCAGCGCATCGATGGCGCGCAGGCCCTGGCCATGGGCCTGGTCGATGCGTGCGTTGCGCACGACGAGGAGGTGCTGCCGCACGCCATGGCCTGGGCCCAGACGCTGGCCGAGGCCGCGCCCGTGGCCCTGCAAAGCACCCGCGCCAGCCTGCGCCAGGGCCTGGCCGATGCGGTGCTGGCGGCCAATCAGCGCGAGCTGCAGCTGCAGCGCCAGCAGTTTGCGATGGCCGATTTCCGCGAGGGCATTGCCGCCATGGCGCAACGCCGCACACCGCTCTTCACCGGCACCTGACCATGCGCCAATCCCCTGCCCCCACCGCGCTGCTCGACGGCATCCGCATCATCGACCTGACGGCGGTGGTGCTGGGGCCGCTGGCGACCCTGCAGCTGGCCGACTTTGGCGCCGACGTGATCAAGATCGAACCGCCGGAGGGCGACATGATGCGCGCCAACGGGGTCTCGCGCCACCCGGGCATGAGCTCGATCTACCTGGGGCTCAACCGCAACAAGCGCTCGGTCGTGCTCGACCTCAAGACCGACGCTGGCCGCGCTGCGCTCTGGCGCCTGATTGCCCACGCCGATGTGCTGGTGCACAACATGCGCGTGCCCGCCATCGAGCGCCTGGGCTTTGGCCACGCGGCGGTGCTGGCCGCGCACCCCGGCCTGGTCTATTGCGCCGCCACCGGCTTTGCGCAGGACGGCCCGCACGCACACAAACCGGCTTTTGACGACATCATCCAGGCCGCCAGCGGCCTGTGCAGCCTCTCGGCCGGCCAGGCCGAGGGCCCCAGCTACCTGCCCAGCCTGGTGGCCGACAAGGTCTCGGGCATGGCCACCGCGCAGGCCATTCTGGCCGCGCTGGTGCGGCGTCTGCGCACCGGCCAAGGGGCCTATCTCGAGGTCCCCATGCACGAGACCATGACCGCATTCACCTTGGCCGAGCACATGGGCCACATGGCGTTTGTGGGCGACGAGGGCCCGGCCGGCTACCTGCGCTTGCTCAGCGGCGGCCGACAGGTCATGCCAACGGCCGACGGCCATGTCAGCCTCTTGCCCTACACCCCGCGTCACTGGGCGGCTTTTTTTGAGGCCCTGGGGCGCACCGACCTCACGCAGCGCTACCGCGTGAGCGACCGCCAGTCGCTCAACGCCAACATCTGCGCCCTGTATGGCGAGATCCTGCAACTTGGGCCCAGCCGCAGCACCGCCCAATGGCTGGCCTTGTGCGAGCGCCTGGACATTCCGGCCACAGCGGTCCATGGCCTGGCGGACCTGCCCGCGCACCCGCATCTGCAGGCCGTCGGCCTGTTCCAGCAAACCGAGCACCCCAGCGAAGGCGCGCTGCGACAGGTGCGCCCCACCACCCTGGTCGACGGCCAGGCCCCCCCCATCACACGGCACGCGCCCCGCCTGGGCGAGCACACGTCGGAGGTGCTGCGCGCCGCCGGCCTGAGCGAGGCCGACATCGCAGCCCTGTGGCCGGAGAACCCCGCATGAATTTCGAACGCGACGAGACCCACCGCGCCATCCAGGCACTGATCCACCAGTTTGTGCGCGACGAGATGCTGCCGCTGGAGGCCAAGGCCCTGGCGCGTGAAGCGGCCGGTCAGGGCTTTGTGCTCAGCCCCGAGGAGCATGCCCACCTGAATGCGCGCACCCAGGCGCTGGGCCTGTGGGGCCTGGACGCCCCGGCGGAGATGGGCGGGGCCGACCTCCCGCAAGAGGCCATGGTGGGGGTGTGGGAAGAGATGGGCTACTCGGTGCTGCCCTACGAGTTGCCGCCGGACTCGCCCAATCTGCGCATCCTGCGCGACCACGCCACGCCGGCACAGCGCGAGCGCTACCTCGGCCCGTATGTGCGCGGTGAGACCGGCACGGCCATGGCCATCTCGGAGCCGGGCGCCGGGGCCGATCCGGCCAGCATGCGCACCCACGCCGTGCGCGACGGCGAGGACTGGGTGATCACGGGCCGCAAGATCTGGGTCAGCCGCATGGACAAGGCCGACTGGACGGTGGTCATGGCGGTGACCGACAAGGCCAAGGGCAGCCGGGGCGGCATCAGCGCCTTCATCGTCGACCGGGACACCCCTGGCTTTGTGATCGAGCGGCGCATTCCCATGCTGGGCGGTCACGTGACCCACGAGCTGGTGCTCGATCAGTGCCGGGTGCCGCACACGCAGATGCTGGGCGCCGAGGGCCAGGGCTTTGGCATCATGCAGTCGCGCCTGTCGACCCGGCGCCTGCAGATGGGTGCCTGGTGCGTGGGCCGGGCGCAGCGGGCCCTGGACATGTTGTGCGCCTGGGCGCCACAGCGGCACACCTTTGGCGCGGCCCTGTCGGAGCGGCAAGCCATTCAGTGGTGGGTGGCCGACGCCGCCACCCGAATCCATGCCTGCCGGCTCATGACCTACGAGGCCGCCTGCCGCATCGACCGCGGCGACCAGGCGCGCACCCAGCTGTCGATGGTCAAGGTGATGGCCACCGAGATGGCCAGCGAGGTCATCGACCACGCCATGCAGGCGCACGGCGCCATGGGCATGACCAAGGAGTTGCCGCTGCAGCAAATGGCCGCCGAGGCGCGGCTGATGCGCATCTACGAAGGCCCCACCGAGGTGCACCGCTGGGTGATCGCCCGCGAGCACCTGGGCGCAAGCCGCTGACCCCATCATTTCAACAGGAGACCCCCCATGACCCCATCCGATCAGACCCCCCGCTTGAGCCGCCGGGCGGCCCTGCAAATGACCGCCCTGGCGGGCCTGGCCAGCTTGGCCGGCACCCCTGCCTGGTCCCAAGCCAACCCCAACAGCATCGGCAGCGGCACCATCCGCCTGGTCGTGCCTTTCCCGGCCGGTTCGGGCACCGATTCGGCGGCCCGCGCCTACGCCAAGGCCATGGCCGAGTTGACCGGCCAGCCCGTGGTGGTCGAGAACAAGGCCGGGGCCAACGGCGTGATCGCGGTGCAAGCGGTGCTGCAGGCGCCCGCCGACGGCACCACCATCTTGCTGGGCAGCAACTCCACCTTGTCGACCAATGCGGCGCTGATCCGCAACCTGCCCTACGACCCGCTGCGCGATCTGGCCCCGCTGGGCGTGATTGCGCGCGCGCCCTGTGTGGTGATCGTGCCGGCCAACTCGCCGCACAAACAGCTGAGCGATCTGATCGCCGCCGGCCGCAAGCAGCCGGGCAAGCTGACCTTCGGTTCGGGCTCGCCGTCGTACCAGCTCTACACCCACTGGCTCGACGAGCTGGCGGGCATGCAGGGCTACAACGTGCCCTACAAAGGCGCGCCCGATGTGCTGACCGCGATCGTGGCCGGGCAGCTGGACTATGCGGTGGTGGATTTCACCGCCGCCACGCCGCTCATCCAGGCGGGCCGCGTGCGTGCCCTGGCCTTGACCGACGAGCAGCGCTCGCACCTGCTGCCCGATCTGCCCACCTCCAAAGAGGCAGGACTGCCCGAGTTCCTGGCCTTCAACTGGAGCGCGGCAGCGGTATCCGCCAAAACCCCGGCCCCCTTGCTGCGCCAGATCGAGACCGTGTTCACGCAGGCGGGCAAGTCCAAGGATGTCACCGATCTCTTGGTGCGCCTGGGCCTCAAGCCCACCCTGTCGAGCGCGGCCGAGATGCGCAAGTTCCAGTCCGACGAGATCGCCCGCTGGAAGCGCCTGGCCACCGCGGCCAAGATGCAGGTCGAATAAGCGGGCCCGCAGGGCCCGTTGGCGCATGGGTGTGCTGGCCTCAGAGCGCAGGATGCCAGAGTTCGCGCAGCAAGGGGTCGGGGTCGTGCAAGACCGTGCTGGGCGTGCCCCAAGCGCACAGCGCCCGCTGATCGGGCGCGTACCTCGGCCAGGGCTGCGGCCTTAGCGCGTCCGACAGGTCCTCCCCCCGCACAAAGGCCAGCAAAGACTGGTGCATGCGGGTGGCGGTCTCGCCCGCTGCCCCCAGACGGGTCTGCGGCGCGTGCACCGGATGCCCCCACCACAGGGGCAGATCGGCCACATGGGTGGCCGGCACCACCCGACCGTCGGCACCGTCGAGGCCATCAAAGCGGTACATCCAGACCTGCCCGCCACCGCCGCTGAGCGCATCGGCCAGGCGGATGGACGGCACCGCGTATTCCTGCGCGGTCAGGTTCTGCAGACGTCGCTCAAAGGCCGAGACATGGGGCCGCAAGGCCGCGTGCTGGCGCTCGAGCGCCACAAAGCGTTCGACGGACACGTGCGAGAGCATGCGGGCGTCGGGCGGATCGGCCGCGCGGGCAGGGTCGATCACCCCTGCGCATTCGTCCCGGGCAAAGCCCAGCAGGGTGGGCAGCGCGGGGCAAGCCTTGGCCGCCAGCTGATCGAGCACCGGGGCGGGCAACAAATCGCCATCCACCACCGGCCGAAAGGCAAAGCGCTGCCCCCAGCGTCGGGCCGCTGCGGCCTGTGCCACCAGCAAATCGGTGGCGGGCAAGTCCAGCAAGCGATGCGCCTGCGCGACGTGCCCCACGGCCGCCTCGCATACCAGGCGTGCCACTGCCTGTGCATCGGGCTGGGTGTGGACGGTTTGCGCCCCTCCGCTGAGGCACACCAGGCGATGGAACAAGCCCCGTGCAGCGGGCACGCCACTGAGCGCCACCGCATTCTTGGCGCCAGCAGACTCGCCGCCCAGGGTCACCCGCTGCGGATCGCCGCCAAAGGCCGCGATGTGCTGGTGGACCCACTGCAGGGCCAGCAGCAGATCGCGCAGGGCGTGGTTGCCACTGCCGGCATAAGCGGGGCCGAGCAAATCGCCCAGTTCCAGAAAGCCAAGGGCCCCCAAGCGGTATTGAACGGTGACACACACCACCCCTTGACGCGCCAGGTGGTGGCCCCCGTACTCAAGCCGCTGCGCGCTCCCGATGGTTTGCCCGCCGCCGTGGATCCAGACCAGCACCGGGGCTTGCGCAGGACGGGCGGGCGTCCAGATGTTGAGCGACAGGCAGTCCTCGCTCATGTCTTGCAGCCCATGCCCGACCGAGTCGTCATGGGGTTGAAAGGGCACCGGACCGAATGCACAGGCATCGAGCACCCCCGACCACGGCGGCACCGGCTGCGGCGGCAAAAAACGCCGCGGCCCCAGGGGTGGCTGGGCGTAGCGGATGCCCCGAAAGACCTGGAAGCCATCGCCCACCAGGCCACGGATGGGGCCCAGACCGGTCGCCACCGTGGTCTGGCGACGTGGGCCCGAACGGCGGGCCGCCTCAAGCTCGGTCATGTCGTTCAAGCCGCATCCTCCAGGTGGCAGGCCACCCAATGGCCGGCCGCCCGCTCCCGCAGCAGGGGTTCCTCGTGCGTGCACCGGTCCTGCGCCAGCGGGCACCGGGTCCGGAAGCGGCAGCCGCTGGGGG
>JBEBDJ010000049.1:0-24176 GCA_041157045.1 Pseudomonadota bacterium | reverse complement strand
GTTGGGCTTTTCAGGTGCCGGGCGAACACGGCCCCGAGGTGATCCACCTGCGCCCGGGCGGCCCGCTCGACTGCTCGGACGGCCAGGTCCTGCACGACTGGTGCCTGGCCGGCTGGGGCATTGCCTGGCGCAGCACCTGGGAGGTCGAGACCGAAATCCAGACCGGCCAACTGCAGGCGGTGCTCGAGGACTACGCTGCCCCGCCCAACGGGATTTACGTGGTCTTTCCGCAGCGCAAACACCTGCCGCTGCGGGTGCGCCTGTGGATCGACTTTCTGCGCCATCACTACGGCCAGGCCGGCTATTGGCAGCGCACGCCAGGGCCCTCTGGGCTGGCGGGGCCGTCTGCCCCGTAAAATCCCCCGATGCTCAACGCCCAACAGGAATTGCTGGCCGCTCTGGCGGCCGAACTCGAATCGCGCCTGCCCGGTGCCGGCGCGCGCGCCGCTTTTGAATCCCCCAAGGTGGCCGAACACGGCGACCTGGCCTGCACCGCGGCCATGCAACTGGCCAAACCGCTCAAGCAGAACCCGCGCCAGCTGGGCGAGTCGCTGCGCGAGGCGCTCATGCAGCAGCCCGCCTTCGCCCGCTGGGTCGAGGCCATGGACATTGCCGGGCCCGGCTTTCTGAACATCCGCCTCAAGCCCGCGGCCAAGCAGGCGGTGGTGCAGGAGGTGCTGCAGGGCGGCGACCGCTTTGGCCTGCAAGCCGACACCGGCACGCGCGTGCTGGTGGAATTTGTCTCGGCCAATCCCACCGGCCCGCTGCACGTGGGCCATGGCCGCCAGGCGGCGCTGGGCGACGCCATCTGCAACCTGCTGGCCAGCCAAGGCCATGCGGTCCATCGCGAGTTTTATTACAACGACGCCGGCGTGCAGATCCAAACGCTGGCCACGTCGGTGCAATGCCGCGCCCGCGGCCTCAAGCCCGGTGACGCCGACTGGCCCGAAGCCGCTTACAACGGCGACTACATCCAGGACATTGCCGACGACTTTCTGGCGGGCAAGACCGTGCAGGCCGACGACCGCAGCTTCACCGCCAGCGGCAACGTGGACGACCTCGACAGCATCCGCCAGTTTGCGGTGGCCTATCTGCGCCGCGAGCAGGACCTGGACCTGCAGGCCTTTGAGGTGCGCTTTGACCATTACTACCTCGAGTCGAGCCTGTACACCAGCGGCCGCGTGGAGCAGGCCGTGCAGCGCCTGATCGCGGCGGGCAAGACCTACGAGCAGGACGGCGCGCTGTGGCTGCGCTCGACCGAGTACGGGGACGACAAGGACCGCGTGATGCGCAAGTCCGACGGCGGCTACACCTACTTTGTGCCCGATGTGGCCTACCACATCACCAAGTGGGAGCGCGGCTTTGCGCGCGTGGTCAACATCCAGGGCACCGACCACCATGGCACGATTGCCCGCGTGCGCGCTGGCCTGCAAGCCGCCAACGTGGGCATCCCGGCGGGCTACCCCGATTACGTGCTGCACACCATGGTGCGCGTGATGCGCGGTGGCCAGGAGGTCAAGATCTCCAAGCGTGCCGGCAGCTACGTCACCCTGCGCGACCTGATCGAGTGGACGAGCAAGGACGCGGTGCGCTTTTTCCTGCTCTCGCGCAAGCCCGACACCGAGTACGTGTTCGACGTGGACCTGGCGGTGCAGAAGAACAACGACAACCCGGTCTACTACGTGCAGTACGCGCACGCGCGGATTTGCTCGGTGCTGAGCGCCTGGGGCGGCGATCGCGCCCACCTGGCACAGGCCGACCTGTCGCCGCTGACCGGGCGCGAGGCGCAGGCCCTGATGCTCAAACTGGCCCAATACCCGGCCATGCTGCGCGCGGCGGCGCAGGACTTTGCGCCGCACGATGTGAGCTTTTACCTGCGCGAGCTGGCCTCGCTGTACCACAGCTACTACGACGCCGAGCGCATTCTGGTGGACGACGAGGGGCTGCGCCTGGCACGCCTGGCCCTGGTGGCCGCGACGGCGCAAGTCCTGCACAATGGCCTGGCCATGCTGGGGGTGAGCGCCCCAGAGAAAATGTGAGGACACCATGAGCACCCCAACGCAACGCGGCAGCACCCTCACCGGCGTCATCATCGGCCTGGTGGTGGGCCTAGGCGTGGCCCTGGCCGTGGCCTTGTACGTGAGCAAGGTGCCGCTGCCCTTCTCGGGCAAGACCATCTCGCGCACCGCCGAGCAGGAGGCCCAGGAGGCCGCGCGCAACAAGGACTGGAACCCCAACGGCCTGCTGCAGCCCAAGGCACCGGCCTCCACCCCAGAGGCACCGCCCGCCGAGCCCGCTCCGGCCGCCCCAGCCGCCCCAGCCGCACCGGCCGCGCCTGCGGCCCCGGCCGCAATGCCTGCCCCGGCGGCCGCGCCGGCGGCGCCCAGCACGCCCCCTCCTGCGGCCGAAGCCACCGAAGCCGGCAAAAAGGCCGCCGGCCTGAGCACCCCCGCCCAGCCCGCTGGCGCCGACCCCTTCGAGTACTTTGTGCAGGTGGGCGCTTTCCGCAGCGCCGCCGAGGCCGAGGCGCAACGCGCACGCCTGACCTTGCTGGGCCTGGAGGCCAAGGTCAGCGAACGCGAACAGTCGGGACGCACCGTCTACCGTGTCCGCCTGGGGCCGTATGCGCAAAAGGCCGCGGCCGAGCGCGTGCAAACCCGCCTGTCCGAGCAACAAATCGAGCACACCCTGGTGCGCTCGCAACGCTGATCCTTTTCCCCACATGGCCATGCAACGTCGTCAGCTCTCTCTCAGCGCCTTGGGCGCAGCCGCCCTGGGCGCCCTGCCCTGGACCCCAGCCCTGGCACAGGACTTTCGCGCTGGGCGCGACTACCTGACGCTGGACAAGCCCTTGGCCACCGACGCCGGGCCGGGCCAGGTCGAGGTGATCGAGTTCTTCTGGTACTCCTGCCCGCACTGCAATGCCTTCGAGCCGGCGTTCGAGCAGTGGCGCAAAAGCGTGCCCAAATCGGTGCTGGTGCGCCGTGTGCCGGTGGCATTTCGCGCCGACTTCGAGCCGCAGCAACGCCTGTTCTATGCCCTGGAGGCCATGAACCTGCTCGACAAGCTGCACGCCAAGGTTTTCGAGGCCATCCATGTGCAGCGCCTGCCGCTCAACACCGAGGCCGCCATCAGCGACTGGATCGGTCGCCAGGGCGTCAACGCCAGCGCCTTTGGCCAGGCCTTCAAGTCCTTTGGGGTCACGAGCAAGGTCAAGCGCGCGGTCCAGCTGCAAAACGATTACCGCGTCGAGGGCGTGCCCTCGCTGGGCGTGGCCGGGCGTTACTACACCGATGGCTCCATGACCGGCAGCATGGAGCGCGCCATGCAAGTCGTGCAGCACCTGATCGCGCGCACCTTGCCAGCCGCTCCGGCCGCCCCTGCCAAACCGGCCAAGAAGTAAACGCAGGGGGCCCCAGTGGCCCGCCGCATGCGAAGGCGCCGGGCTTTGCCCCTACAATCGCCGCATGCGGCGCAACACAGCAAGATTCATGCCTTCCCCCCAAACCCCAGGCCCATGGCGGACCGACAGGGGGTTTGCAAACCGTTCGTGGCAGGCCCTGGGCCTGGCCTTGGCGCTGGCACTGCCCCATGCCCCAGCCCTGGCCGAGAAGGCCGACCGCGAGAAGCCCATGCAGATCGAGTCGGACCAGCTCAAGCACGATGAGCAGCGCAAGCTCACGGTGTTCACCGGCAAGGTGATCGCCCTCAAGGGCACGATCGTGATGCGCGCCGACCGGGTCGAGGTGCAGCAAAACGACAAGGGCCAACAGGTCACCCAATTGTTTGCCGCCGCAGGCGAGCGCATTTTTTACCGGCAAAAACGCGAAGGGCTCAACGAGTTCATCGAAGGCGAGGCGGTGCGCGCCGTCTACGACGAGCCGCGCGATCTGCTCACGCTGTACGAGCGCGCCGAGATGCGCATCCTGCGCAGCAACCAGCAGGTCGACGTGGTGCAGGGACAAACCATTGTGTACCACCAGCAGACCGAGCAGATGCAGGTCGATGGCCGCACCCCCGGCAGCGGCAATGCCGCCCCGCGCGTGCGGGCGGTGATCAATCCCAAGGCGCAGGATGCGGCCCCGGCGCCCGCGCCCGATTTGCGCTTGCAAACCGCGCCGGCCGGCAAACGCCCATGAGTGCGGCCGACAGCGGGCGGCTGCAGGCCCTGAACCTGCGCAAGGCCTATGGCAGCCGCACCGTGGTGCACGATGTCTCGGTCGACATCCAGCAAGGCGAGGTGGTGGGCCTGCTGGGCCCCAACGGCGCCGGCAAGACCACGTCGTTTTACATGCTGGTGGGCCTGGTGCGTGCCGACGGCGGCCAGATCCTGATCGACGGCCAGGACGTCACCCGCCTGGCCATGCACCGGCGCGCGCGCATGGGCCTGTCTTACCTGCCGCAGGAAGCCTCGATTTTCCGCAAGCTGAGCGTGGCCGACAATGTGCGTGCGGTGCTGGAGTTGCAGCAAGACGCCCAAGGCCGCTCGCTGCGCCCCGAGCAGGTGCGCGAGCAGCTGGCGCGGCTGCTGGCCGAGCTGCGCGTGGACCACCTGGCCGAAAGCCCGGCGGTGGCGCTCTCGGGTGGCGAGCGCCGGCGCGTGGAGATCGCCCGCGCCCTGGCCACCGAGCCGCGCTTTATCCTGCTGGACGAGCCCTTTGCCGGCATCGACCCCATTGCGGTGATCGAGATCCAGCGCATCATTGCGTTCTTGCGCCAGCGCGGCATTGGGGTGCTGATCACCGACCACAATGTGCGCGAGACCCTGGGCATTTGCGACCGGGCCTACATCATCAGCGAAGGCCGTGTGCTGGCCAGCGGCAAACCGTCCGACATCGTCGACAACCCCGACGTGCGGCGCGTGTACCTGGGCGAGCATTTCCGGATGTGAGCATGCCCCCAAGTCTCGCGCGGCCCCGGAGGTCCGCATGAAAGCCGGCCTCTCGCTGCGCATGTCGCAGCACCTGGCGCTCACGCCGCAGTTGCAGCAATCGATTCGCCTGCTCCAGCTCTCCACCCTGGAGTTGCAGCAGGAGATCGAGCAGATGCTGGACGACAACCCCTTTCTGGAAGCCAATCCCGACGAAGCGCCGCAAGAGGCGCTGGGCCTGGCGCAGGACGATGCGCATGTGAGCCTGGGCGACCGCCTGAGCGAGCAAGCCGAGCTGGGCGGCAGTGAGGACGCACCCGACAGCGGGGCCGACGAGGTGGTCAGCGGCGTGGCCGAGAGCTGGGAGGGCGACGGCAGCCTGGAGATGAACGCCCACGACAGCGAGTGGGGCGGTGACGCCATGCCCGCGCAGGCCGACCCCGAGGACGATCTGGCCAGCGCCATCGAGCTGGCGCGCAGCGCCCCATCGCTGGCCGAGGCCCTGCTGCAGCAAGCGCGCTGCCTGCGCCTGTCGGCGCTGGATCGGGCAGCGCTGGAGTTCCTGATCGGCTCGCTTGACGACGATGGCTATCTGGCCGATTCGCTCGAGGACCTGGCCGCATCACTGGCTGGCGACGACCTGGAAGCCCGCGAGGCCCTGCAAGAGCGCTTTGTGATGGCCCTGCACCTCTTGCAATCGATGACGCCCACCGGCGTGGGCGCGCGCGACCTGCAAGAGTGCCTGCTGTTGCAACTGCGCGAGCGCCAAGGCGCGCAGGCACACGACCCCGCCGTTGCGGCGGCGCTGGCCCTGGTGCGCTGCGACATGGCCTTGCTGGCGCGGCGCGACATGCGCAAGCTGGCGCAACAGGCGGGCCTGAGCGACGCGCAGGTGCGCTTGGGCCTGCAGTGCATCGGTGGTCTGGAGCCCAAGCCCGGCCGCGCCTTTGTCGATGTCGAGCGCCAGATCGTGGTGCCCGATGTGATCGTCAGCCCCCAGGGCCGCAGCCCGGGGCGCTTTCGGGTGCAGCTCAACCCCGACGTCATGCCGCGCCTGCGCGTCAACGACATCTACGCCCAGGTGCTGCGCGGGCACAAGGGCGAGGCGGTGCAAGGCCTGCAGCAGCGCCTGCAAGAGGCACGCTGGTTCATCAAAAACATCCAGCAGCGCTTTGACACCATCTTGCGTGTCTCGCGCGCCATCGTCGAGCGACAAAAGCAGTTTTTGCAGCACGGCGAGCTGGCCATGCGCCCGCTGGTGCTGCGCGAAATTGCCGACGAGCTGGGCCTGCACGAATCGACCATCAGCCGCGTGACCACCGCCAAGTACATGGCCACGCCGCAAGGCACTTTCGAGCTGAAATACTTCTTTGGCTCGGGCCTGGGCACCGACAGCGGCAGCGCCACCTCCAGCACCGCCGTGCGCGCGCTGATCCGCCAATTCATCAGCGCCGAAAACCCGGCGCGGCCGCTGTCGGACAATCAGCTGGCCGACATGCTCAAAGAGCAAGGCATCGACTGTGCCCGCCGCACCGTCGCCAAATACCGCGAGGCGCTGAAAATCGCGCCCGCCAACCTGCGCAAAGCCTTGTGAGGCGCGCCCACCCACCGGATACCGATTGCCGTGAACGATCTTGAACTGTTTCTGCCCTGCGCCGCCGGCGTCGAGCCCTGGCTGGCCGACGAGGCGCAGCGCATCACCGGCCTGGGCCCGAGCCAGGTGCTGGCCACGCGCACCGGGGTGCAGGTGCGCGCCACCTGGCGCGACGCCATGCTGCTCAACCTGCACAGCCGCCTGGCCCAGCGCGTGCTGGTGCGCCTCTCGCACACCCCATACCGGCAGGAGCAGGACCTGTACGAAGCGGCCAGCGCCGTGGCCTGGGAAATCTGGTTCCAGACCCGGCAGACCTTTCGCATCGACATCACCGCCCAGCGCAGCCCGCTCAAGAGCCTGAACTTTGCCGCGCTGCGCATCAAGGACGCGGTGGCCGACCGCTTTCGCAACCGCCTGGGCGAGCGCCCCAGCGTGGACACCCTGCGCCCCGATGTGCGCCTGTACGCGCACCTGACGGCCGAGCACCTCTCGCTCTACATCGACACCTCGGGCGAGCCGCTGTTCAAGCGCGGCTGGCGCGCCGACAAGGGCGACGCTCCCCTCAAGGAAACACTGGCCGCGGCCATGATCGCGGCCAGCGGCTGGGACGCCCAACAGCCCTTCTACGACCCTTGCTGCGGCAGCGGCACGCTGCCCATCGAGGCCGCGCAAATTGCCTGTGGCATGGCGCCAGGCAGCCAGCGCCGCTTTGGCTTTGAGCGCTTGCTGCCGCACCAGGCGCATGTGTGGCGCGACCTGTGGGAGAAGGCCCGAGCCCAGGAACACGCGCCCACCGCGCCGGTCTACGGCAGCGATGTGGCGCACCGCATGGTCGACTTTGCCGAGCGCAACGCCGAACGCGCGGGGGTGGCCAAGGCCTTGCAACTGCGCGGCGGCGACGCGCTGCAGCGCATGCCGCCTTGCGACACCCCGGGGGTGATGCTGCTCAACCCGCCCTATGGCGAGCGCATTGCCGCGGCCGGTGTGGCCGGCGTGGGGCGCGAGGGCTTTGTGCCGGGGCGCCTGGCCGCGGCGCGCAGCGGCCGCGAGCAGGCCGAGGGCGAGGACGGCGGCGACTTCTTTTTGCAGCTGGCCGCGCACTGGAAGCGCCACTACGGCGGCTGGACCGCCTGGATGCTCAGCCCCGACCCCAAGCTGCCCGGCCGCATGCGCCTGAAGGAAAGCCGGCGCGTGCCCATGTGGAACGGCCCCATCGAATGCCGCCTGATGCGCTTTGACCTGAGCCCGCCGCGCCCGCGCGAGGCGGCTGCGCCCCCCGAGGCCGCATGACGCCCACCGTGCTCGACACCAACATCGTGCTGGACCTGTGGGTCTTTGAGGACCCGCGGGTGCAGGGCCTGCGCGAGGCACTGGCCCAGGCGCAGCTCGACTGGCTGGCCAGCGCCCCGATGCGCGAGGAGCTCTCCCGCGTGCTGGCCTACCCGCACATCGCCGCCCGCCTGCAGCAGCGCGGCCTGCCCGCCGCCGAGCTGCTGGCCCGCTTTGACCGGCACAGCCGCTGCCTGCCCGATGCGCCGCGCGCGCCCTATGTGTGCAAGGACCCCGACGACCAGAAGTTCATCGACCTGGCGGTGCAACACCGCGCACAGCTGCACAGCAAGGACAAGCAGGTGCTGCGCATGAAAAACCGCCTGGCCCGCTGCGGCGTGGCCCTCAATCCCCCCCATCCAACGCCCCAACCGGAGGCCCCCGCCCCATGAGCACCCCCACCGCCGCGCTGAGCGCGCAGGACTTTGACACCCTGGACGACCTGCTCGATGACCTGCGCACGCGCCACGAGGAAACCCCGCAGTGGGAATTCTGCGAGGGCTTTCTGGCCGCGCTGGTGTGCTGCCGCCGCGCCATTGCCGAGGACGAGTGGCTGCCGGTGCTGCTGGGCCTGGAAGAGGGCGGCGACTTTGCCACGCCGGCTCAACGCGCGCAGTTCCTGGACCTGTGGCAGCGCCGCATGGCCGAGGTGCGCCAGGCCCTGGACACGCCGGTCGAATCGCTCGACCAGGACGCCGCCTACGCGCCCGAGGTGATGGATGTGCGCGGCGCGCTGGCCAGCCTGCCCCCCGAGGAGCGCGCCGAGATCGCCGACGAGGACATCCCGGCCTTTGCCCAGGTGTGGGCGCTGGGCTTCATGTACGCCATCGAGAACTGGCCCGACGAGTGGGCCCCGCCGCGCGACCGCGAGGCCGCCCGCTGGCACGACAGCGCCATCGAGGCCATCGTGGCCCTGACCGAGGACGACCCGCACGAGCCCACCCTCTCGGCCCTGAGCGAGGACGGGCCGCCCAGTGTGAGCGAACACCGCCTCAATGCCTACGGCGAGGCGCTGTGGGCGGTCTATGACCTGCGCGACATCTGGCGCCAGATCGGCCCGCGGGTGACGCAGGTCATCAAGGCGCCCACGCCGGGCCGCAACGACCTGTGCAGCTGCGGCAGCGGCAAGAAGTTCAAGCGCTGCTGCGGCGCCTGAGCGCGCGGCGCGCCAATGGGGTTTGCCCGCTTTTGCGGGCCGCCCGCGCATGGCAGCATGCCAGCCTGCGCCGCCCGCACGATGGCGGCGTTTTGTTCAGGAGCTGCACATGATTCAACGTCGTCTTTGTCTGGCCGCCGCGTTGCTGGCCGTCTCGGTGGGCAGCTGGGCCCAAGGCGCCTGGCCCAACCGGCCGGTCAAGATCGTGGTCCCCTTCGCCCCTGGCGGCACCACCGACATCCTGGCGCGGGCCATCGCGCCCGATCTGGCCAAGGCCTTTGGTCAGCCCTTTGTGATCGAGAACAAGGCCGGTGCCGGCGGCAATCTGGGTGCCGAGCAGGTCGCCAAAGCCCCAGGTGACGGCCACACCTTGCTGATGGGCACGGTGGGCACGCACGGCATCAACCGCGCCCTGTACGCGCGCCTGCCCTACGACCCCTTCAAAGACTTTGTGCCCATCACCCTGGTCGCGGGCGTGCCCAATGTGATGGTCATCAACGCCGACCTGGCCGCGAGCCAGCGCATCAACACCGTGCGCGACTTCATCGCCTACGCCAAAGCCAATCCGGGCCAGCTGAACATGGCCTCGAGCGGCAACGGCACCTCGATCCACCTGGCCGGCGAGCTGTTCAAGACCATGACCGGCACCAACCTCACGCACGTGCCCTTTGCCGGCTCGGGCCCGGCCCTGCTCAGCCTGGCCGGCGGCAATGTGCAGGTGATGTTTGACAACCTGCCCTCGGCCATGCAGCTGATCAAGGCGGGCAAGATCAAGGCCCTGGGCGTGACCAGCGCGGTGCGCTCGGCGGCCCTGCCCGATCTGCCCACGGTGGAAGAAGCCGGTGGTCTCAAGGGCTTTGAGGCCAGCAGCTGGTTTGGCCTGCTGGCCCCGGCGGGCACCCCGCCCGATGTGGCCCAGCGCATCCAGCAAGAGGTGGCCCGCTCGCTGGCCAGCCCGGCCATGAAAGAGCGCCTGACCACCCTGGGCGCCATCCCCAGCGGCAACACCCCGGCGCAGTTCGCCGCCCTGATCGAGGCCGAGCACCGCAAGTGGGCCGAGGTCGTCAAGGCCTCGGGGGCGCGCGTCGACTAAGCGCTGGGCGGCTCGGCCAGCAGGGCCTGCAGCGGCGCCTTGAGCACCTTGCCCAGCGCGCTTTTGGGCAGCTGCGGCAAAAAGGCCACGCGCCGCGGCAGCTTGAAGCGCGCGATGCGGTCCTGCAGATGCGCGAGCACCGCATCGGCCTGCAGCGCCGCGCCCATGGCGTCGTCGCTGCGCACCAGCACCGCCACCGGCACCTCGCCCCAGCGCGGGTCGGGCATGCCCACCACCGCACACTCGGCCACGCCCGGCAGCGTCACCAGCAGGTTCTCGATTTCGGCGGGGTAGATGTTCTCGCCGCCGCTGATGATCATGTCCTTGCTGCGCCCCACGATGTGCAGACAGCCGTCGGCGTCCTGCACGCCCAGGTCGCCGGTGCCAAACCAGCCGTCCTGCAGGCCCACGCCCGTGCGCCCGCTCGGGTCCCAGTAGCCGCGCATCAGGTTGGCCGCGCGCAGCCAGACCTCGCCGGTCTGCCCGCTGGGCACCTCCTGGCCTTGCGCGTCGCGCAGCTGCAACTGGGCCTCGGGCTGGGGCCAGCCGGCCGCGCCCGCGCGCGCCTGTGCATCGGGCAGGCGCAGCACCACCGACACCGGCCCGGTCTCGGTGGTGCCATACACCTGGCCCACCGGCACGCCGCGCGCATGGAAGGCCGCCAGGTAGGGCAGCGGAATCGTCGACGAACCGGTCATCATGCCGCGCAAGCCCGACAGGTCGGTGCGTTCCCAGTCGGGGTGCGACTGCACCGCGCGCAAGGTGGCGGGCACCAGCAGCGACAGGGTCGGCCGGGTCAGGGCCATTTCCTGCAGCCAGGCGCCGGCCTCGAAGCGGTCGTGCAGCACCACCTCCAGACCAAACAACAGGGCTGGCAAGGTCTGGATGCACAGGCCGCCCACATGGAACAGCGGCAGGCAGGACAGCACGCGGTCGCCTGCCACAAAGCCGTGCGCCCAGGCGCTGGCGCGGGCATTGGCCAGCAGCGTCGCCTGCGTGTGCACCGCGCCCTTGGCGCGCCCGGTGGTGCCCGAGGTGTAGACCAGCAGCACGGGCATGTCGGCCTGCACCGCCGGCCGCATCAGGCCACGCGGCGAGGCCTGCTCGATCAGGGCTTCCTGCGGACACACCGCACGCCCCGGCGCGGCCAGCGCCTGGGCCGCCGTGGCGTGCGCCGCGTCGTGCACCAGCAAGCGGGCCTGGGCGTCGTCCAGCACCTGCGCCAGCTCGGGCAGGGCCAGGCGGTAGTTGAGCGGCACCAGCATCGCGCCCAAGCGCGCGCAGGCAATCAGGGCCACCAGTTGCAGCTCGTGGTTCAGGCCCAGCCAGGCCACGCGGTCGCCCACCCCCACGCCCCAGCGCGCCTGCAGATGCCCCGTCATGCGCTCGATGCGGCGCCACAAGCGGGCGCGGTCGCTCTGCATGGGCTGCGCCGCCGGTGCAGCGCCCAGCTGGCGCCAGCGCAAGGCCAGTTGATCGGGCTGGGCCTGCGCCAGCTCGGCCAGCCGCGCGGCCAGCGGGCTGCTTTCCTGGCCGGGGTTCATGCGTCGGTTTCGCCAGGCTCGTACAGGGCTTCGCGGCCAATGCGGTCCATGCACAGCTCGGCCGTCCAGGGCAGCATCAGGGAGCCGCAGCGCGCGTCGCGGTACAGGCGCTCCAGGGGCAGCGACTTGAGCATCGACTGCCCGCCGCAGGTGCGAATGGCCAGACGCGCCAGGTCCTGCGCGTTCTCCATGATGGTGAACTGCGCCGCATAGGCGCGCAGCCGCGTCGATTTGGACGGGTCCACCCGCGCGTCCTCGATGGCGCGCAAAAACAGATTGCGCGTCTGCTCGAGCTTGATGAACATCTCGGCCACCGCCACCTGCTTGGTCGCAAACTGGCGGCGTTTGACCGGGCCGGTGCCGGGCACCTCGCCCCGCAGATAGGCCACCGTGAAATCATAGGCCGCCTGCGCAATGCCCATATAGGTCGGCGAGAGCGTCATGAACATGTGCGGCCAACGGCTGGCGGCCTGGAAGTACAGGCCTTGCGGCATCAGCGCCGCGTCCTCGGGCACCCACACATCTTCAAAGACCAGGGTGCGCGAGACGGTGGCGCGCATGCCCAGCGGGTCCCACTCGCCCTCGACCCGCAGGCCCGGCGCGGTGCGCGGGATCGCCAGGTACAGGGTGTCGCGGCGCGAGAGATCGGCGCCCTCTTTTTTCTCGGTGCACAGCACACCAAAAAAATCGGCCGCGTCCGACAGCGAGGCAAAGATCTTGCGGCCGTTCACGCGCCAGCCACCCGGAACCTTGACCGCGGTGGTGCCAAAGGCCACCGACCCGGCGGCGGCGGGCCCGCCTTCCGAGAAGGGCTGGGCATAGATGGCGCCATCGCGCACCACCCGCGCAAAGTGCACCGACTGGTGCGCGCGGTGCTGCGCGCGCTGCTCGGGCGTCATCTCCAGGTCTTCCGACAACAAGCCGCTCCAGAGCGTGGTGCAGACGTGCATGTTGAAGGTGAGCGCGGTGGCGCCGCAGTAGCGGCCGATCTCGGCCGAGACCATGGCATAGGTGGCGTAGTCCGCCCCCAGGCCGCCATGCGCCTTGGGCACGCACAAGGCCAGCAGGCCCGCCTCGCGCATGTCGTCGTAATTGGCAAACGGAAACGCGGCCTCGCGGTCGAGTTGCGCGGCGCGCGGCGCAAACTTCTCGCGCCCCAGTCGGCGCGCCAGCGCCATCAGCGCACGCTGCTCGTCGGTCAAGGGGTAGTCGTCGCCGCAGATCGGCATGGTGCGGTCTACAGGGTTTGCGGTCTCGGTGCTCATCCTCATCTCCTGGGGGACAGGGCCGGCGCCAGGCCGGCCAGAAACTCATCCAATGCGGCCATGAAGGCCTCGGGCTGCTCGTAGTGCAGCAAGTGACCGGCCTGCGCGAGACAGGCGTAGCGCGCGCCCGGCATCTTGGCGGCCATGCGCTGCATGACCTGGGGCGAGGCCGTGCGGTCGTGCTCGGCGGCCAGGCACAGCACCGGCACCGTGACCGTGGGCAGGGCCTGGCGCTGCTCAAAGCGCACCAGGGCCTGCAAGGCCTGCCGGTACGCCGCTGGTGCGATCGAGGCCATGTGTGCACAGGCCGGCGCCAGGCGCTCGGCCGGCGTGCCGGGGGCGGCCATGGTGGGCACCAGGCGCTCGGCCACCTGCGCCATGGACTGGCCGGCCTCCAGGGGGGCCAGGCGCTGGGCCAGAAACTGCTGCTGGAAATCGCCGTCGCCGTGGCCAAACGCCGGGCTGGTGGCCGCCAGCAGCATGGCGGCAATGCCCTCGGGTGCGTCGGCCCAGGCCTGCAGGGCCACCATGCCGCCCAGGCTGTGGCCCACCAGCACCGCCTGCGTCACGCCCTTGTGGCGCCGCAGCTGGTGCAGGGCCTGCGCCAGCGCGGCCATGTCGCTTGCGGCCAAAGCGGGGCTGCGGCCATAGCCGGGCATGTCCCAGGCGATGCTGCGCCAGCCCTGCTCGGCCAGGTGCGTCTGCACCGCGTGCCAGCCCGCCGCGCGGCCGCCAATGCCGTGCAGCAGCAGCACCGCCTGCGACGCATCCGCCGGGCCCATGTCGATGGTATCGGGCAGCATGTGCACCACCTTCAGCCGGCCAAGGCGGCCAGCGCCTCGTGCTGCACCTGTCCGGCCTGCACCACCGCCTGCCCATCCAGCGCCACGGTGCAGGCGCGCAGGGGCAGATCAAAGTGACCCAGGGTGTGGCGACCGGCCACCTCGTTGGCGCCGGTCGAGTACAAAAAGTTGCCGGCAAAGGCGCGCAGCTCGGTGCCGTTGCAATCGCGCTTGTCGTAGAAGCTGAGCGCGTCCCAGCGCGCCGCCGGGTTCAGGCCAAAGCCCACATGCGAGACCGCATAGCAGGCGCGGTGTCCCTCGGCCTGCTCCCAGGCCTGCCAGTAGCCGCGCATCAGCTCGGCATCCACGCCCTGGCCGTCGATGGCGACCACATGGTCGTCCTCGATCTGCAAGCGCACCGGCTCGCGCAGGTATTGCTTGAAGGTCAGGTTCACATCGCCCGGCGCCAGCACCAGCGTGCCCTGCACGCTGCCCGCCGCCGGAAAGGCCAGGGCCAAGCCGCCCGGCCAGTGCGAGACCATGCCCGCGCGTTGCGCATAGCCCCACACCCCGCCCACCACCGCGCGCTGCAGGCTGACCCGCAAATCGGTGCCCGCGTCCGAGGTGACGTGCATGTGCTGGGCCCCCTTGAGCGCCTTCATGGCACGGCGCACCAGCGGCTCCAGGGCCGGGTCGGGCAGGGTGCGCTCCAGGATCTCGGGGTGCTCGTTCGAGACCATGAACACGCGCGGGCGATGCCCGTCGGCGCCTTGCAAAATCTGCGGCAGCTCGGGCGCGTGCAAGAGCCCCTCGACCGTGCAGTCGACCACCAGGCCCACCCGCTGCAAGCTGGCCACCACCGGCGCCAGGCCGGCAATCGCATCACTTGCCCCCGTCGAGCGCACCGGCGCGGGCGCCGTCAGCGCGGGGGTGGTGAGCGTGAGGTCGAACACCCGGGCGCCCAGGCGCTCGAGCGCCAGCCGCGCCAGCTGCACATTGACCGGGCGCGATTGCGTCTCGGACAACACCACCGCCACCTCGCCGGGCTGCACCTGGCACTGCGCGAGGGCGCGCTCAAATGCCAGCAACCACTTGTGCTCGATTCTCTCGACCAACATGCCTGTCTCCTCTGGGGCCATGAAAACCCGATGTACCGTGCGCTTCAGTTTATATGAAAATTCATGTAAAACAAACCGCCATGAACCGCCCACCGCTTGCCCATCCCCCTGTCCGCACCGCGCTGGCACCCGACTTTGACGCGCCGCATTTTCGGCAGGCGCTCGGGCGCTTTGCCACCGGGGTGACCGTCATCACCACCCGGGTGCCCGGCACCGATCCAGCGCGCACCGACAGCGCGGCCTTTGTCGGCATCACCGCCAGCTCCTTCAACACCGTGTCGCTCGACCCGCCGCTGGTGCTCTGGAGCCTGGGCGCCAAGGCCAACAGCCTGCCGCTGTTCCATGCCGGCTCGCACTACGCCATCCATGTGCTGGCGGCCGACCAGCTCGATCTGTGCCAGCGCTTTGCGCGCGGCCAAGGCGACCGCTTTGAGGGCCTGTCCTGGCGCCTCGGGCAGGCGGGGGTGCCCCTGCTCGATGGGGTGCTGGCCTGGTTCGAGTGCCACAACCGAAGCCGCTACGAAGAGGGCGACCATGTGATCTTTGTGGGCGAGGTCGAGCGCTGCGGCCTGGCGCCGGCGCGCGCGCCATTGCTTTTCCAGGGCGGCGCCTTCCACACCACGCAGGCGCTGGGGCAGCCATGAGCGCGGGCTTTATCGACGACTACCTGCCCTATCTGCTGGCACGCGCGAGCCACCGCATCTCGAGCGAGTTCCATGCGGTGGTCGCGCAAAGCGGGCTGAGCCCGCTGGAGTGGCGCGTGCTGGCCAGCCTCTCGGGCCGGGTCGAGCGCAGCATCGGCGAGTTGGCGCAAATCGTGCTGGCGCAGCAGCCCACCGTCACCAAGCTGGTCGTGCGCATGGAGGCGCAAGGGCTGCTGGTGCGCCGCGCGGGCCCGACCGATCGGCGCCAGGCCCTGGTGCGCCTGAGCCCGGCGGGTCGGCGCAAGGTGGCGCCCCTGTTGCGCCGCGCCCGCACGCACGAACGCCAGGTGCTGGCGGCCTTGGGCCCCGCGCACGCGCAAGACCTCAAGCGCGTGCTCGACGCGCTGATCACGCCGCCCGCTTAAGCCGGGTCGGGCACCACGGCGGTGGCCTCGATCTCGACCTGCGCGCGGTCTTCCAGCAGATCGGCCACCTGCACCAGCGTCATCACCGGGTAGTGCCGGCCCATGATCTCTTGGTAGACCTGGCCCAGCTCGCGCGCGCGCGCCAGGTACACCTGTTTGTCGACCACATACCAGGTCATGCGCACCACATGCTGCGGGCCAGCCTGCGCGCAGGCCAGGGTGTCCAGCACATTGCGCAAGGCCTGGCGGCACTGGGCCACAAAGTCATCGGACTCGAATTGCGACTGGCCGTTCCAGCCGATCATGCCGGCCACAAACACCAGGCGACCGCGCGCCTCGATGCCATTGGCATAGCCCCGTGCGGGTGCCCATCCGGGCGGCTGCAATTGACGCCACATCTCAGGCCTCCTTCCATTGACGCAGCCGAAAGCGCTGCAGCTTGCCGGTCTCGGTGCGCGGCAGGGCGGCCATGAAGACCACCCGGCGCGGGTATTTGTAGGGCGCGATCTGCGCCTTCACATGCTCTTGCAGGGCCAGCACCATGGCCTCGTCGCCCACATGGCCGGGCTTGAGCACCACAAAGGCCTGCACGATCTGGCCACGCGCCTCGTCGGCCATGCCCACCACGCCGCACTCGGCCACGGCCGGGTGCTGCAGCAGCGCGCTCTCGACCTCGGGGCCGGCGATGTTGTAGCCCGCCGAAATGATCATGTCGTCGTTACGCGCCTGGTAGCTGAAGTAGCCATCGGCGTCCATGACAAAGGTGTCGCCGGGCAGGTTCCAGCCGGCCTGCACATAGTCGGCCTGGCGCGGATCGTCCAGGTACTTGCAGCCGGTGGGCCCGCGCACCGCCAGGCGGCCCACCGTGCCGGGGGCGACCGGCTGCATGGCCTCGTCGACGATGCAGGCCTCGTAGCCGGGCACCACCTGACCGATGGCGCCGCGGCGCACCCGCTCGCCGGCGCTGCTGATGTAGATGTGGATCACCTCGGTGCCCCCAATGCCATCGGTCATCTCGATGCCGGTGGCCGCGCGCCAGAGCATGCGCGTGGCGTCGGGCAGCGCCTCGCCCGCCGACACCGGGTGGCGCAAGGACGACAGGTCGTGCGTGGCATCGGCCTGCACCAGCTGCGCCATCTGGCGGTACAGGGTGGGCGCGGTGTAGCACTGCGTGGCGCGCTCGCGTGCGATGGTGCGCAGCAGGCTCTCGGGGCTGTGCTTTTCCAGCAGGACCGTGCTGGCCCCATGGCGCAAGGGAAACGCCAGCAGACCGCCCAGGCCAAAGGTGAAGGCCACCGGTGGCGTGCCGCAGACCACGTCCTGCGGCCCCATCTGCAGGATGTGGCGCGGGAACAGGTCGCACATGGCCAGCACATCGCGATGAAAGTGCAGGGTGCCCTTGGGCTGACCGGTGGTGCCGCTGGTGAAAGCGATCAGGCACACATCGTCACGGCTGCTGGGCGGCGCCTCAAAGCCCGCCGGCTGGCGCGCCATGCGGGCCTCCAGCCCGTCCTCGGCCGCCGAGCGAAACGCCACGCACTCTCGCAGCACCGGTGTGTGCTGGGGGTGACCCGGGCTCATGCAGTGCTGCAGCTCGTCCAGCAGCAGCGCATCGCACAGCGCGGCCTGCACCTGCGCCTTCTCCAGGATCACGCGCAGCTCGGCCGCGCGCAGCAGCGGCATGGTGGGCACCACCACCAAGCCGGCCTTGACCGCGCCCAGCCAACAGGCCGCCATCATGGGGCTGTTGCCGCCGCGCAGCAAGATCCGGTTGCCCGACACCAGGCCCATCTCGCGGGTGAGCACCTGCGCAATCGCGTCCACCTTGGCCTGCAGCTGCGCATAGGTCCAGACCAGGCGCTGGGTGTGGTCGTCCGGGTCGTGGGTGCCGATGATCGCCACCCGCTCGCCGTGGCCCGCGCGCACCTGGGTGTCCACCAATTCCACCGCGCAATTGAGCGACTCGGGATAGGCCAGCTCGGGCCGATCGGCCACAAAGCGCGGCAGCAGGGCCGGCGGGGGCAGGCGCTCGCGCGCAAACCGGTCCACGTGGGCGCTGGGCAACAAGGTGTTCCAGTCGTTCATGCGGCCCCCCTCAACACATCCTTGCCAATGATCAGCTGCTGCACCTCGGTCGCGCCCTCGTAAATCCGCAGGGCGCGGATCTCGCGGTAAAGCGACTCGACCATGGTGCCGCTGCGCACCCCCATGCCACCATGCATTTGCAGCGCCATGTCGATGATTTGCTGCGCATGCTCGGTGGCGCTCATCTTGGCCATGGCCGCCTCGCGCGTGATGCGCTGGCCCTGGTCGCGCAGCCAGGCCGCGCGGTAGGTCAACAGCGCCGCGCCGTCCAGCAGCGTGGCCATTTGCGCGATGCGGCTTTGCGTGAGCGGCAGATCGGCCAGGGTCTGGCCAAACATGGGGCGCGCGCGGGCCCAGGCCACCGCCTCTTGCAGGGCGCGCCGACCAAAGCCCAGCGCGGCCGCAGCCACCGAGGTGCGGAACACATCCAGCGTCGCCATGGCCACCTTGAAGCCGGCGCCGGCCTCGCCCAGGCGCTGCGCCGGGCCCACCCGCACACCGTCAAAGCGCAGCGTCGCCAGCGGATGGGGCGACATCACCTCGATGCGCTCCTCGATCACCAGCCCCGGCGCATCCGCATCCACCACAAACGCGCTGATGCCGCGCGCGCCCGGGGCCTCGCCGCTGCGCGCAAACACCACATAAAAGTCGGCGATGCCCCCATTCGAGATCCAGGTCTTGCGCCCATGCAAGACGTGGCCATCGCCCTCGGCGCGGGCGGCGCACTGCATGGCCGCCACGTCCGATCCGGCCTCGGGCTCGGAGAGTGCAAAGGCGGCCAAGGCCTGCCCGCTGGCCACCCGGGGCAGGTAGCGCGCGCGCTGCGCCGGCGTGCCAAACAGGCTGATGGCGCCACTGCCCAGGCCCTGCATGGCAAAGGCAAAGTCGGCCAGGCCGTGGTGAAAGGCCAGCGTCTCGCGCAGCAGGCACAGCTCGCGCGTGTCGAGCGCGTCGTGCCGGCCGCCATGGTGCGTGCCCCCCACCGCATGCGCGAGCCAGCCCCCCGCCCCCAGGGCCTGCACCAGCGTGCGGCACAGCGCATCCACCGACGCCCCCGCGGGCGGATGCGGCACATCGCCCAGGTGTTGCGCGCACCAGGCGTCGAGCTGCTGGCGCAGCTGGCGATGCCGCTCGTCAAAAAAAGGCCAGGCCAGATGGGCCGCGTCAGGCTGCAGCAGCGTCATGCTCAATCCCCCTTGAACACCGGCGTCTGCTTGGCCACGAAGGCGTGGTAGGCACGGTGGAAATCGTTGGTGGCCATGCAGATGGCCTGCGCCTGCGCTTCGGCCTCGATCGCCTCGTCCACCCCCATGTTCCATTCCTGCTGCAGCATCTTCTTGGTCATGCCGTTGGCAAAGGTGGGACCGGCCACCAGCTGCGCGGCCATGGCCTGCGCCGCGGCCAGCACCTCGTCGGGCGCGCAAAGCCGGTTGAGCCAGCCCCAGCGCTCGCCCTCCTCGCCGCCCAGGCCTCGGCCGGTGAAGAGCAGCTCGCTGGCGCGGCCTTGGCCAATCACCCGGGGCAAGAGCGCGCACGCCCCCATGTCGCAGCCGGCCAGGCCCACCTTGTTGAACAGAAAATAGGTTTTGCAGCGCGCGGTGCCATAGCGCAGGTCCGAGGCCAGCGCCAGCAGAGCACCGGCCCCGGCGCATACCCCATCCATGGCCGCCACAATGGGCTGCGGGCAGGCGCGCATGGCCTTGACCAGGTCGCCGGTCATGCGGGTAAAGGCCAGCAGACCCGGCATGTCGAGCTGGGTGAGCGGGCCGATGATCTCGTGCACGTCCCCGCCCGAGCAAAAATTGCCGCCCTCGCCGGCGATCACCACCGCCTGCACATCGCTGGCCGCGCTCAGGGCCCGAAACAGATCGCGCAGCTCGGCATAGGACGCAAAGGACAGTGGGTTTTTGCGCTCGGGGCGGTTCAGGCGCACCGTGGCCACGCCGTCGGCCACGTCCAGCAAAAAGTGCTCGGCGCGCCAGTCGGCGATGCGCAGGTGGTGGCGTGGCAGCTGGTGCGGCTGGCCAGGCAGGTAGCGGTCATTCATCGGGCAGTCCTTTCTTGAGCTCGCCAAGCAGGCGGTGCAGTTGCTGTTGTTGGGTCTCGTCCAGACCCGCCATCAGGTCAACGATCCAGGGTTCGTGGGCGCGCGCCATGCGCGCAAAGGCATGGCGCCCCGCCGGGGTCAGGCGCACGCGAAACGAGCGTCGGTCGTGCGCCAGCGCCTCGCGCTGCACCAGGGCCTCGCCTTCGAGCTGCTGCACGATGGCCGTCACGTTGCCGCCAGTGACCATCATGCGGCGCGAGAGCTCGCCCATCGTCAGCCCCTCGGGTTCGCGCTCGAGCTGGGCCATCAGGTCAAAGCGCGGCAGCGTGATGCCAAACTGCTCGCGCAGGCGCGCACGCACCACCTCCTCGATGCGGGTGGTGGCCGAGAGCATGCGCAGCCACAGGCGCAGCGAGGCATGCTGATCGGCATGCGCGCGCACCTCCAGGTCCAGGCGTTCGGGTTTGTTCATCCGGCCGCCTCCCCACCATCAATGGCAATGGCCTGACCGTTGACCGCACTGCTCCCGGGCCCCACCAGCCACAGCACCGCCTGCGCCACCTCGGCCGGATCGACCAGGCGCTGCTGCGGATTGCGCTGGGCCAGTGCGGCGCGGGCCTGCGCTGGGCTTTGCCCGGTCTTGTCCACGATGCGCTGCACCGATTGCGCCACCAGCTCGGTGTCGGTGTAGCCCGGGCATACCGCGTTGACGGTGATGCCGGTGCGCGCCAGCTCCAGCGCCAGCGCGCGGGTCAGGCCCACCACCCCATGCTTGGCCGCCGCATAGGCGCTCACATAGGCATAGCCCATCAGGCCGGCGGTGCTGGCCACGTTCACCACCCGCGCGGTCTGCCCCTGCTGGGCCAGCGCCTGCATGCCTGGCAGCACCGCGTGCGTGACCAGGTAGGTGCCCGTCAGGTTGACCTGCAGCATCTGCTGCCACAGCGCCAGGTCGGTGCGGCCAAAGGGCGCGCTCACGGCCTGTCCAGCGTTGTTGACCAGGATGTTCACCGGCCCGTGCGCGGCTTGCGCGGCGGCCACCGCGGCCTGCACCGAGGCCGCGTCGCCCACGTCCATGGTCTGGATGTCGAGTCGGGCGTGCGGCCACTGCTGGAGGAGGCGCTCGCGCTGCGCCTGCAGGCGGGCCGCATCGCGCCCGCACAGCGTGAGCACACAGCCCTGCGCCACCAGGGCCTGCGCGATGGCCGCCCCGATGCCACTGCCGGCGCCCGTCACCAAGGCATGCAAACCGTTCATGCGCCGTCTCCCCGGGTGTTCGCTTGCTGCGCGCGCTCGCGCGCAAAACCGGCCTCCAGCTGCGATTTGGCCGAGGCATAGGGCGCGGGCCAGCGCACCCCGGTGTAGCCGATGCGCGCGGCCTCGGTCAGGGTCCAGGCGGGATTGGCCAGGTGCGGCCGCGCCACCGCGCACAGGTCGGCGCGCCCGGCGGCGATGATGCTGTTGACATGGTCGGCCTCGCTGATCGCGCCCACCGCAATCGTGGCAATGCCGGCCTCCTGGCGGATGCGGTCGGCAAACGGCGTCTGGTACATCCGCCCATAGGTGGGCCGCTGCGCCGCACTCACCTGCCCCGATGAGCAGTCGATCATGTCGGCCCCAGCGGCCTTGAACGCGCGGGCCACCTCGACCGCGTCGTCCGGGGTCAGCCCACCGGGCACCCAGTCGTGCGCCGAGATCCGCACCGACATGGGCCGCTCCGCTGGCCACACCGCGCGCATGGCCGAGAACACCTCGAGCGGAAAGCGCAGACGCTGGGCCAGCGACCCGCCCCATTCGTCGTTGCGCCGATTGGTCAGTGGCGAGATGAAGCTCGAGAGCAGGTAGCCGTGTGCGGCGTGCAGCTCCAGCCAGTCAAAGCCGGCCTGGGCTGCGCGTTCGGTGGCGGCCACCATCGCCGCCAGCACCGCCTGCATGTCCTCGCGCGTCATCTCGCGGGGGACTTGACCGTGCGGCAGATAGGGTTGGGCCGACGCGGCCATCAGCGGCCAGTTGCGCTCCGGCCCCTCCTCGGGCAAGGCCTCGTCCATGCCCGCGCCTTGCCAGGGTCGGCAGGTCGATCCTTTGGGCCCAGCGTGCCCGATCTGCACCCCGATCAGGGCATCGGTGTTCTGGTGCACCCAGTCGGTGATGCGCCGCCAGTCCTGCACCTGCGCATCGCTCCAAAGGCCCGGGCAGCCTGGCGTGATGCGGCCATCGGGCGTTGGGCTGGTCATCTCCACCATCACCAGCGCGGCACCGCCCATTGCCCGCGCGCCCAGGTGAACCAGGTGCGCATCCCCCACCCGCCCGTCCACCGCCTGGTATTGCGCCATTGGCGAGACCACCACCCGGTTCTTGAGCGTGACACCGCGCACGGCATAGGGCGTGAACATGGGGGGAATGGCCTGCGCCTGGCCCAGCGGCGTGCGCGCGGCCAGCCAGGCCTCGTAACCGTCGAGCCAGGCGCGATCGCGCAGGCGCAGGTTTTCATGGCTGATGCGCTGGCTGCGCGTGAGCATCGAGTACATGAACTGCTCGGGCTCGAGCTGGTCGCAGTAGCGCTCGCCGCACACCTCAAACCACTCCATGGCGTTCCAGGCGGCGTTCTGCAGCCGCAGCACATCGATCTCACGCACCGATTGCCAGGCCGCGAGCACCTGCGGCAGGTCTTCGCGCCGATCGCCCAGGCGCTGGAACTGGCGCACCAGCTCGATCGCGTCCTCCAAGGCCAGCTTGGTCCCCGAGCCAATCGCAAAGTGCGCGGTGTGCACCGCGTCGCCCATCAAGACCACATGGCTGTTGCCGTTGTGCGTCCACCATTGCTTGCAGCGCACCCGCTCAAAGTTCAGCCAGGCCGAGCCGCGCAAATGCCGCGCATTGGTCATCAGCGCATGGCCCTGAAGATTGTTCGCAAACAGCTGTTCGCAAAAGGCAATCGACTGCGCCTGATCGGCCTGGTCCAGGCCATGCGCACGCCAGACCGCCTCGGGGCATTCCACGATGAAGGTTGATGTCTCCTGGTCAAATTTGTAGACATGCGCCTGGAACCAGCCGTGTTCGGTTTTCTCGAACAAAAAGGTGAAGGCGTCGTAGAGGCGCTTGGTGCCCAGCCAGATGTAGCGGTTGGGCCGTTTGACGATGTCGGGCTGGAACACCTCGGCCAAGCGCTTGCGCACCCGCGAATGGATCCCATCGCTGGCGATCACCAGGTCGGCGTCGGGAAAGTCCAGATCCGATTGGGCATCGCATTCGAACACCAGGCGCACCCCCAGCGCTTCGCAGCGCGCTTGCAGGATGTTGAGCAGGCGTTTGCGGCCAATCCCCACAAAGCCATGGCCGCCCGAGCGGATCACGCGGCCCTTGAAGTGCAGCTCGATGTCGTCCCAGTGGTTGAAGGCCTGCTCGATCTGGGCAGCGGTTTCCGGGTCCCACTGTCGCATGTGGTCCAGCGTCTGGTCGGAGAACACCACACCCCAACCAAAGGTGTCATAGGCTTGGTTCCGCTCGACCACCGTGATGTCGTGGTGCGGCGCCAGCTGCTTCATCAGCAACGCAAAGTACAGGCCGGCGGGACCGCCGCCCATGCAAACCATCTTCATGCAGCACTCCTGGCAGGCCCGAAACCCCGGGCCATGCGACAAGCGGCCCAGATATTTCAAGCTTCAAATATCTGCCCGATTCTGTGCCTTGCGCTGTGGCGCATCAAGCTGGTGCAAACCCGTGTTTGGTGTGAGGCTGGATGTGGATATGGGAGGTGCAAAGACAAAAGCCCCGGCTCTTTCGAGACGGGGCTTTTGAGGCTGTAAGAGCCTGACGATGTCCTACTTTCACACGGGAATCCGCACTATCATCGGCGCTAAGGCGTTTCACTGTCCTGTTCGGGATGGGAAGGAGTGGTACCACCTTGCTATGGTCATCAGGCATAAAGGGTTGTCTGATTGAGCGCGGCTCAATCAAACGAATTCATAGAGTCTGGTCAGCTTTTTTGATTTTGAATGCGTCACTTGGCATAACACTTTGACGAGTTCGTCAAAGTTATAGGGTCAAGCCGCACGAGCAATTAGTACTGGTTAGCTTAACGCATTACTGCGCTTCCACACCCAGCCTATCAACGTCCTGGTCTTGAACGACTCTTTAGGGGGCTCAAGGCCCCGGCAGATCTCATCTTGGAACGAGTTTCCCGCTTAGATGCTTTCAGCGGTTATCTCTTCCGCACTTAGCTAC